>CAZFCC010000005.1:0-75235 GCA_964517635.1 uncultured Desulfovibrio sp.
GGGAGGAGACCCTTTTACAAAAGGGGCCCTCCCCCAAAAAGTATTTCAATCTTCTCGCCCCACAAAACTTTCGGAAGCGCGCTGCGCTAATGGCCTAGCCAGATAAGCAGGGCGAGCATGCTCAGGCAACCCACAAGCACCACATAGGCCTGGCGGGTTCGCAGGGAAAGCACCGCGCCCATCAGCGCCGCCACATAGAGCGCAGACCAGGTGACCGCCCGTAGTGGGGGCAGGGCCTGTTGATTTTGCAAGGTGCTGAGCAGAGAAAATATGAGAGCAAAGCAAAGGCAATACAGGCCAACCTGCCAGAACGCCCTGTGTAGGGATGCATGCAACAGGGCCACTCCGGGCGAGATTCCCCCGGCTTTACCCTTGCACCACGTCTCCACCTTGTCCACCATGGGATTTTGCCATATGCGCTGTCGCTTTTCGCAAAAAGCGGCCAGATAGGCGGCCAACATGCAAAGAATCAGGGGAATGAGCAGGCTGCCCGGCTGCGTCAGACCAAAATATCTGCACAGGGGAAAGAGCAATAAAAAGCTGAGGTTGCCATAGGGGGGCACGACGCTGCCCAGTTCGAGCGCATCCAGCCAGAGAAGTTCGAAGATAATGCCGAGTGGCAGGGCCAGGCTCCAGTCCGAGGTGACAAAACCGGCAATGAGAGCCAGGCAGATGGGGCGGTCAACAAGGCCGATTATACAGGAAGATCGCGCCGCACCGGCCAGGGCAAAAAAAAAGCGTAGGGTATCCCTGTTGCCGTCATTTCATATAAACTGATCATGGGAACCCCTTACTGTTTCCGTAGGCACGCTGCGGAAATCCAGTTGCACCAGATGTTGCTGCATGGAGCGCAGGTCTTCCCTGTCCTTGGCAGACAAAGCCACATGCGGGAGCACTTGCGTTTTTTCAGGGCCGTAATGCAAGTTGCCAATATTAAGCGTTTCCATAATGACCCCTGCGGCATTGGCGCGGCGGGCATCCTGGCAATTGCCAAAGAGTACAAAACTGTCTTCGCCACAAGCGTCGAGGGTAAAAGTCAGATCGTCCACGGGGATAAAGTGGGTGAGAACGCGTTGCGGCACGGCGAGCTCAATGATCTGCTGGCGCAGACTGTCTGCCGCCAGTTCGTCATTGGCAACCACCAGATGCCGCGCGCCGGTATAGGGCAACCATGCCTCGATGACCTGCCCGTGTACCAGGCGATTATCCACGCGGAACCACATGCTAATTGTCGCTTTTTGTTCGCGTCTTGTTGCGCAGCATTTTTCCGGCGACCACAATGCCCTTGGCCCCGGCCTCGCCCGCCAGTTGGGCGAGTTCTTCAAGGTTTTTTTCGCGAGCGCTAAAAACCTTGAGCAACATGGGCAGGTTGACTCCTGTTACAACCTCTACGTTATGGGTAGCCAATAGGGAAAGAGACAGGTTGGTGGGGGTTCCACCAAACATGTCGGTGAGAATGATAACACCCGCGCCTTTGTCCAGGCGTTGGGCTGCATCATTGAGCCGGCGCACTGTTTCGGCCACGTCCTGCCCCACATCCACGCTGATAGAGCTGCAATCGCTCTGCGGGCCAAGGATGAATTCGGCGGTGCGCAACATGGCCGAGCCGTAGTCTGCGTGCGCGACAACAACAATCCCCACTTGCGTCTTCTTGTTTTCGTCCGTCATGGCGTTCCTCTTTGCCCAGAGTTTGCCAACTTTTTTAGCCAAGTTCAAGGTGTCGGTGTTCCAGGGTTACCGGATAATCTGCCTGTCGCAGCGCCTGGCTTACTTCTTCTGCTACGGCCACCGAGCGGTGGCGGCCGCCTGTGCAGCCCACGGCTATGGTAACGCGGTAGCGGCCTTCTGTCTCCATAAGGGGCAGGATGAACAGGAGTAAATCTATAAGCTTGACGCAAAATTCACGTGCATGGGGCTGCTCAAAAACATATTGCGCAACAGCCTTATCTTTGCCGCACAGGGGGCGCAGTTCTTTCAAAAAATAGGGGTTGGCGAGAAAACGCAGATCAAAAACAAAATCTGCCTCACGCGGAACTCCGTATTTAAAACCAAAAGAAATAACATTGATCCTGGTGGCGCGGAGCTTGCTTTTATTGTCGCTCCAGCGTTTTTGGATGGCGCGGCGCAGGTCATGGATGGAAAAGCGCGAGGTATCAATAACCAGATCGGCCATTTCGCGCAGCGGGCTCAAGCTGTTGCGCTCAGACAGCAGCGAAGCCTCAAGCCCCATCCCTTCACGCTCCAGAGGGTGCGGGCGGCGTGTTGTGGCGTAGCGGCGCAGAAGCTCCTGGGCGTCGCATTCCATAAAAAGAAGCATGGGGCGTATGTTTATGGCCGCAAGGTTGGACAGGGCTTCGTTGATTTCATCCAGAAAATTGTTTTGCCGCAGATCCATGCCCAAGGCGATGCCCTTGAAGTGGCTCATGGAGGGGCGGGACATCATGTCTACCATCTCAGGGGCAAGGCTTGCGGGCAGGCCGTCCACCACAAAATGGCCCATGTCTTCAAAAACCTTGAGGGCCGTGCTTTTACCAGCGCCAGAAAGGCCGGTGACAATGCACACGGCAACAGGCGGGCTTGCGCCAACGGTTTCAACCACAGGCCCTTCGGCGGGCCGATGCGTGGCGGTGCTCATGAATCCCCCTGAAATTCCCGGGCCGCCCCCGCAGCTGCGGTTTTGGGCGGCCCGGAACAGGCGTGTTATAAAACGGGGTCAATCAGCGCATAGCCGCTTGTGCGTGTGCGGTATACGACGTTGATTCGACCGTTTTCAGCATTGAAAAAGACGAGAAACTCGCTGCCGATAGAGTCAAGCTGCATGAGCGCTTCGTCAAGGTGCAGGGGCTTGGTCGCCAGGCGGTCGGAGCCTTCCACCGGCTGCGGAGCTTCGACTTCTGCTTCGATATTGTAGGTGAACACATCCACATCAGAGCTGCGCGCCTGGCGGCGCTGGGTTTTAACCCGCGAAACCTGGCGTTTGATCTGCGCTTCGACCTTGTCTGTCACAAGGTCGATGGCGGCGTACATATCAGTGGTCTGTTCTGTGGCGTTGATGTGCAGCCCTTCACCCACAACAGTTACTTCGCAGCGATGGCGGAATTTATCAACGGTCAGCACAACGGTAACTTCAAGGCCGGCAGACTTGCCGAAAAAGCGCCCCAGTTTTTCCATGCGGCGGCGGGCATATTTTTTAAGATGGTCGGAGGCTTCAAAGTTTTTGAAAGCAAAAGAGATATTCATATACTCCTCCTTTTGTTGCGGTTTCCGGCATGGCAACCGCGAAGCCCTGCCCTTGGGCAGGCAGCGAAAACCGGCGGTATAAGGCCTTTTTTCGCAATTTTGCGCGTCTTTCGCCGTTACGGCGCCGGAAGTAGTGTTCCGGGACGCGGCGGGAAGGTCAGAAATGCTCCTTGCGCCTGGAAGATGAAGGTATGTCGAGGGCTGTGCGGTATTTTGCCACGGTGCGCCGGGCAATATTGACCTTGAGGCGTTCCTTGAGCATTTCGCCAATGCGTTCATCGCTGAGGGGCGACCTGGTATCTTCCTCGCCAATAAATTTTTTAATGAGAGCCTTGACGCTTTCGGAGCCGACCTGGCTGCCGTCATCCAGTTCAAGGCCGCTGTTGAAGAAAAATTTGAGTTCAAAAATGCCGTGCGGCGTGGCCACGTATTTATTGGTGGTAATGCGGCTCACGGTGGATTCGTGCATGCTGATATCGTCGGCAATGTCTTTGAGAATCAGGGGGGCCAGCCGTGTGACGCCTTCTTCAAAAAAGGGCTGCTGGTGGCGCACGATGCTTTCCATCACCTTGTACAATGTGCGCTGGCGCTGGTACAGGCTTTTGATCAGCCAGGTGGCCGAGCGCATTTTTTCTGTACAATATTCTTTTTCCTTGTCCGACACGGCGGCCATGTCCAACTGGGGCAGATTGGAAAGTTGCAATTGCGGCAGGCCGTCTTCGTTGAGCAAGATAATAAACTCATCGCCCATTTTATACACGAAGACATCGGGGCTTACGTAAGCGGGTTCATCGCCGCCAAAGCTTGCGCCGGGCAGGGGGTCAAGGCTTTGGATAATATCAAGATATTCTTTCAGTTCATCCATATCCAGCTTGAACTTGCGCAGCAGGGGCTTGTAGCGCTTGGCTTCGAGGTCTTCGAGGTGCGCGCTGACAAGTTCGAGCAAAATGGGGTCGCGGTCGTACTTGAGATTTTTAATCTGCACGAGCAGACACTCGCGGGCATCGCGGGCAGCCACGCCAACGGGGTCAAACAGCTGTATTCGTTCAAGCACGGTCAGCGCTTCGGCGGGCTCCACCTGAGCCATTTGGGCGACTTCTTCAATGCTGGCCTGTAGATAGCCCGCAGAAGAAAGGTTGCCAATGATGACTTCGCCTATATCTTTTTGGGCATCGGTGAGGGATGAGAGGCGGAGTTGCCAGAACAAGTGCCCTTCAAGGGTGGGTTTGGCGGAGTAGCGGGCTTCGAGGGGGGAGATGTCTTCAGCGGCTTCAAATTCGCGCGGTTGCACAAGGCGGGGAGTGCTGGCGAATTCACCAAGGTAGTCCTCCCAGTCAGCATCCTTGGTCAGCTCCTTGTCGTAGGCTTCTTCCGAGCTGGCTTCCCGCCGGTCTTCCACTGCTTCGGCTGGGGTGTTATCTCTCTGGGATTCTTCAAGAAAAGGGTTTTCCAGCAATTCCTGCTGCACGGTTTCCAGAAGCTCCAGACGCGAGAGCTGAAGCAGCTTGATGGCCTGCTGTAATTGCGGGGTCATCACCAGCTGCTGAGTCAGTTTTAATTGCTGTCGAAGTTCCAGTGCCATGTACGTTTTCCACCTTGAAAAATCCAAAGGCCTTATAATTGTGGTTACAAGTAGTGTGCCATAGTGGTAAAAATTACGCAATAGCCAGAGGTTGCAACATCAAAAGTAAGAAAACATGGTCAAATCCATTTGCCGTTGTCATTATCTGGCGGTAGTGCGGTCGGGGCCTTGGCCCCAAGCGCAATGTATTTATTCTGTTATCCCGCCAGGCAGTTGAGCAAATAAAAGCGCGGGCCAGAGGCCCGCGCGAAGAGACGCCGAAGAGAGGAAAGGGCTTGCCCTTGTTCGCCAGAGATCAGATCTTGGCGTGTTTTTTTGCTGCGCCGATGAATTCCCGGAACAGCGGATGGGCATTCATGGGGCGCGACTTGAACTCGGGGTGGAACTGGCAGCCCAGAAACCACGGGTGTTCCGGCAGCTCAATAATTTCCACCAGGGAGCCGTCGGGCGAAGTGCCGCTGAAGATCATGCCCTTTTCCGCCAGGGCTTCTTTGAATTCATTGTTGAATTCATAACGATGGCGGTGGCGTTCTTCAACCATCTCGGTTTTATACGCCTCAAAGGCGCGCGATTCGGGCGCGACCTTGCAGGGGTAGGAGCCAAGGCGCATGGTGCCGCCCTTATTGCTGCCGGCATCGCGCTTTTCCACGTTTTTGGTGCGGAAGTCGTACCATTCGATCATGAGATAAATGACCTTGTGCTTGGAACGGTGGTCGAATTCTTCGGAGTTGGCATCGGCCATTTCCGCCATATGGCGAGCAAATTCGATAACCGCGCACTGCATGCCGAGGCAGATGCCGAAGAACGGCAGCCTGGATTCACGCGCATAGCGGATGGCCGCGATTTTGCCTTCTACGCCGCGATAGCCGAAGCCGCCGGGAACCAGAATGCCGTCACAGCCTTTGAACTGTTCGGCGGCGTTGCTGTCGTCTACATTTTCAGAATTGACGTAGCGCAGCTCCACCTGAACCCGGTTGGCCACGCCGCCGTGAATGAGGGCTTCGTGCAGGCTTTTATAGGCTTCTTTCAGGTCTACATATTTGCCAACAATGGCGATGGTGACCTTGCCCTGGGGGTTGTCGCTGTCGTTGACGAGCTTTTCCCACGCATCAAGCTGTGCATTACGTGCGGGCAGGCGCAGCATGATGGCCACTTTCTGATCAAAGCCTTCGGCATAGAACTTGAGCGGCACTTCATAGATATTGTTCACGTCCACAGAAGAGAACACTGCATCCTGATCTACATTGCAGAACAGGGCGATCTTGCGGCGCAGTTCTTCAGGAATGCTCTGTTCGCAGCGGCAGAGAATGATATCGGGCTGAATGCCTATGGAAAGCAGTTCTTTTACGCTATGTTGCGTGGGCTTTGTTTTGTGCTCGCCGGCGGTGCGCAGATAGGGCACCAGGGTGAGGTGAATATTCAGGCAGTTGTCGCGGCCCAGTTCGGAGCGCAACTGACGTATGGCCTCAAGAAAGGGCAGGCCTTCAATATCGCCGACAGTGCCGCCTATTTCAATGATGGCAACGTCCGGGGCGTCTTCGCCCTCGGCCAGAGAAAGAACCACGCTTTTGATTTCATCCGTGATGTGGGGGATGACCTGAACGGTGGCGCCCAGATAGTCGCCGTGACGTTCTTTGGCAATGACCTGGTTATAGATGGCCCCCGACGTGGTATTGTTTTTCCGCGACATGGGCACATTGAGATAACGCTCGTAATGGCCCAGATCCAGGTCAGTTTCAGCCCCGTCATCGGTGACAAAAACCTCGCCATGCTGGAAAGGATTCATGGTTCCGGGGTCAACGTTAATATAGGGGTCGAGTTTTTGTATGGTTACCGAAAGGCCACGGGTCTGCAGCAGCGCGCCCAGCGAGGCGGCCGCCAAGCCCTTGCCCAAGGATGACAGAACTCCGCCCGTCACAAAGATAAATTTAGTTTTCATGGCCTCCACCTTGATTCTTGATCGCTTTTTAGCCCAACCCCAAGTTCATAGCCCAAAATGAATTTTTTGGCTAGCATTGACTATCGAAAACAAGGTAAGTAGTGTGATATTCCCTCTTCAGCGTGCGCGGGTATGACCTGGCTTTACCGGCGGCTCTTTGGGGTGCGGGCTCATTGCGGCCCACGGGCCGCGCGGTGCGCGCCTGCTACGCACTTGCCCGCATACTGAAAGATTTGCTGCAAGCCAAGGAGGCTTTACCCGCATGGGCACGGTCAATACACTGGTCATCACCGGTTACGGAACAAATTCTCATCTGGAAACGGCCCACGCCGCCCGCCTTGCTGGTGCAGACAGGGCTGATGTGGTTCACTTTTCAGACATTGTAGCGGCCAAGGTGCGCCTTGCTGACTACCACTTTCTGGTTTTCCCCGGCGGCTTTCTGGATGGTGATGATTTGGGGGCGGCCCAAGCCGCAGTAATGCGCTGGCGCTACCTTAAAGATGCGCAAGGCGTTCCCCTTTTGCAGAGTTTGCGCGACTTTCTGGATGAGGGCAAGCTCATTCTCGGAATTTGTAACGGTTTTCAACTTTTGGCAAAACTGGGCCTGCTGCCCGCCCTCGGCGGCGTGCGCTTTGAGCGCCAGGTTTCACTCGGCCATAACGATTCCGCCCGCTATGAAGACCGGTGGGTGCACCTTTTGCCCAACGCAAAAAGCCCCTGTGTCTTCATAAAAGATATGCCCATGCTGTGCATGCCTGTGCGTCACGGCGAAGGCAAGCTTGTGCCCCGCGACGAAGACTGCCTGCGCCGCTTGCAGGAAGAAAATCATATCGCCCTGCAATACGCTGACCCTGAAACCGGCCAGCCCACGCAGGAATACCCGCTCAATCCCAACGGCTCGACCCTGGCCATTGCCGGGCTGACCGATCCCACGGGCCGCGTGCTCGGCCTTATGCCGCATCCGGAAGCCTTCCATCATGTGACCAACCACCCCGCATGGACGCGCGGTGAACTGGATCCGCCCGGGACGCTTCTTTTTGTCAATGCGGTGCGCTATCTGCGCGGACAGTAGCGCGCTTTGGCTTTGAGGGGGAGCCCCCTTGGAGCTGTGAGCGTTTGAAATGCTTTGTGGGGGCGGGTTCCTTTTTCAAAAGGGGCCCGCCCTCACGTCTCTCATGAATATCTTGATGTGGAATGTGACGGCCACGGCCCACGGCTCTCATGAATATCCTGATATGAAATGTGACGCCCGCGCCTCCACGCCCACGCCCACGCCCCCCCAAAACCTTTATTCCTGTCTGAATAACTAAAAAATCCCCTGGCTGGCCAGGGGATTTTTGTTTATTTGCGGTTGCCTTTGCTGGCAGCCACCAAAAGATGTGCGGTTTTTTAATTTTTGCCGTTGTGGAACATGGTCTGCACACTCTTGCTCAACGAAGACATGGCTTCGTCGAATTCGTGTTGCAGGCTGTCCATAAGCTCGCGCACAGACGTGATTTTGTTTACCCGCGCAACGTTTGCGCCGCAAAAGGCAAAGCCGCGCTCAAGGTTGCCTTTCATGGCATTAATAAGCGCCTGCGCAATGCAGTAGGGTGTTTTTTCTTGTTCGCAGGTATGCACGCAGTGGAAAACGCACTTGAAGGGCTTTTTATTGCCTTCGCGGGCGGCATGAATGAATTCATTATCGAGGGCGCGGCCGGGCATGCCCACCGGGCTTTTGATAATGGTGATATCTTCAGCCGTGGCCGCCAGATAGGACTGCTTGAAGCGCTCATCAGCATCGCATTCGTGGGTGGCCACAAAGCGGGTTCCCATCTGCACGCCAGAAGCCCCAAGATCGAGAAATTTCTTTATGTCTGCGCCGGAATAAATGCCGCCAGCAGCGATGACAGGAACGGCCTTGCCGTATTTGTCTTCAAACGCCTTCACGGTTTCCACCACTTCAGGAATCAGCACTTCAAGGGCATGGGCCGGATCGTGCAGTTCTTCAGCTTTGAAGCCAAGATGGCCGCCAGCCTTGGGCCCTTCAACCACAAAGGCATCGGGCACGTAGTTAAAGCGGGAGGCCCATTTTTTTGCAATAACCGATGCCGCGCGCGCCGAAGACACTATGGGCACGAGCTTGGTTTTGAATTCTTCTTTCTTTTCTTCGCAGGCCTGAAAAAGGTGCTTGGGCATATCCAGAGGGAGGCCTGCACCGGAAAAGATGATATCGGCCTTGCTTTCAATGGCCGTGCGCACCATCTGGCTGAAGGTGGTCAGAGCCACCATAAGGTTGACGCCCACGATGCCGTTGGTCATCTGGCGGGCTTTTTCGATTTCGTTGCGCAACGCGCGCAGGTTGGCGGTCAACGGATCTTTGGCCACGTCTGGCTCTTTCATGCCGATCATGGCTCCGGCGATAACGCCGATGCCGCCCTGATTAGCCACGGCCGAAGCCAGGCCGGAAAGTGATATACCTACACCCATGCCACCCTGAATGACAGGGATTCTGGCGGTGAGATTGCCTATTTTAAGCGCGGGAAAGGACATTGCAAGACCTCCGTCCTGACTTGTACGGACAGCCACCCGCCCCCCGGTGGTGGTTTTCAGGCATACCCGTATGGAAATTAGGCGAAACAATAGCCGCAAAATCCGTAAGACGCAATAGGTGAAACAGCTATTTTGCAAAGACCGCCAAGGGGCCGACACTTATACAGAACACAGCCCCGCATAGGCACACCAACGGCAATGATTGTCCGGGCGCGCTGCAAAGCGGGGCGAATATTCCATATGCAGCAGGGTCAGGGCCAGGGCTGTGTGGCAAAAACCCAGAGCCGCATCGAGGTCTTCGTCCACAAGGCCGCCGAATAATGGATACTCTTTACCGTCACCGCGCAGTTCCACCAGGGCCGCATCGCCCAGAGGGCTCATGCCGCTGGCCTGCGCCATGGCCAGATAGCAGGGAAGTTGCAGGCTTGGCAGGCGCTCCCGCAGTTCGCTAAAGAGCTGTTCCAGTTGTTGCAGGTGGCTTTCATCAGCCTCCTGCGCCGGGGGCAGAGCATCGCACAGCTTGTTGGCGCGGGCAAAAAAGGTCAGGTCTGTCCACAGGCTGCCGTCAATTTTTTTAATGCCGCCGGTTTTATAGTCCAGCACATGCAGCAGCTCGCCACGGCTGTCCACGCGATCCATCGTGCCCACAAAGGGATAGTCACGCCCTGCCAGCCGCATGAGCGGCGTGAGTTCCTTTTCCACTGCCACAATGGTCACCTGATCGGGCTGTTTTTTGAGAAACTGCATAAGACGCACGGGCGCGGCTTCTTCCAGCATCAGGCAACTGTCGGCGGGCAGCAGCTTGCGCAGGCCATGCGCCTCAAGCTTTTCATAAAAACGGGCGCGAACGGTTTCAGCCGAGATGTCGCCAGCGCGCACTGTTTTGTTCAGATACGGTTCGTAAAGAGCCTTGAGCGTATCGTGTATGCAGATGCCCACAGCGGCGGGGTCATCCCCCTCATTGATTTCCTTTGGGGGATACAGCTTGCATAGATACTGCCAGGCAAAACGCAGGGGACACTGCAGGTAGACGTCGAGCTTGGTGGCGGACAGCGGCTTGCGAAAGAGCTGCGCCAGCGCATCGTTCATGTCGGCGCTGCGCTCAAGCTGTTTTTCTTCCACTGTTGCGGCGCGAACCTCATATGTGGCGGTTTCCAGCGGCGCCTCGCCGGGGGCCAGCACGGCCCCACGCGCCAGTTCTTCTTGCCAGAGTAACTGTTCCACAAAACGGCTGCGGCTTTTTTTGCCGTCAAAAAGGCTTGAGCGGCTGATGCCTTCCTGCCAGAAAAACGAAACTTCTTGCGCCCCGGCGCACAGGCGATACAGGGTGTGCGCGGCGGCTCGTTCGCGACGGCGGGAATCGGGCAGGCCCAGAGCCTGACGCAGAGAGTCCGGCAAAAGAGGATCCTGCGCGGGATTGCCGGGCAGTTTGTCGTCTGTGGCGTCGACAATGAACACGCGCCCGAAATGCAGCAGCCGCGTCTCAAGCATGCCAAGAACCTGTAGTCCCGTGAGGGGGTCGGCCTCAAAGGGCACGCGCTCCTGCCCGAGCACCTCGCGGGTCATGCCGTGCAGGGTGGTCAGGGGAAAGGGCGTGCGGGCCAGCAGGTTTTCGCGCAGCACAGGCACGGTCTGGCGCATGAGCCGGTACATGGCTTCGGCGTCCAGGGGGAAATGTCGCCACAATTCATCGCCCCGATGGCGCAGGAAAGAGCACAGGTCATGCAGCACCTGAGCCATGTCTTCTGTGGTGGCGGCATCGGCAGGGGCGCGCACAAGGGTGTTCAGTGTTTCTTCAAGCAATTGGGCCAGCGCTTCGGGCAACTGCCCCCGGCATGCCAGCATGATTTCGTCCAGATCCACAAAGCGGGTTCCCTCGCGGATGGTGTGTTCCAGCGGGCGAAGGGCATCGCGCAGCAGCAGGGTCTGGCCGTTGGCATCGCAGGTGCGCAGCATGTTCACATAAGGGTGGCGCAGGCACTGCAAAAGATGGCGCCAATAGTAGCGGCCCTCACGGCTTTTGGTGGTCTGCAGGCGCAGCAGGTTATCCAGCAGGCGGTTCAGCGGCGAACGCTCCAACGGGTAGCCCATGGACACGTTAACGTCTTTATGCGGCAGGTGGTGCAACACGGGCATGAGCAAAGAGCTGTCTGTCAGCACAATGGCGGTGGAATGGGTGCTTTCCACCAGGCTTGGCTTGACGTTGTTTTCAGGATCTGTGTTTTCTTCTGTTGCGCCGTGAGCGTTGCTGGTGCACTTGAGGTCGCGTTGCAGGGCGGCAAGCTGCGAATGGCAGTCATAACCTGCGAAAAAGCGATACGTGGGCCGGTGCTTTTTTTCGTCTTCGCTAAGGTGCTGGGCGGCGCTTGCACGTGCTTTCCAACGGCGCATCCACGCGGCCAGTTCTTCACAGGCCCAGTGCGGGCGGCTGTTTTCAGCAAGGGCCAGATCGCCGTGCAGGCACATGCCGGCTCCCGCCTGCCAGAGCCGCCGTAACAGATGGTCTTCGCCACCAGTGAGCAGGTAAAAGCCTGCCACCACAACGGGGCGGTCATCTTGAGGCTGTAGCAGGGGCGGAATGGGGGTATGGGCGCGCGCCAGATTGAGAAGGTCAAGGCCGGGCGTTGTCCAGTTTTTTTCTAGCAGGGCGGACTCGTAGGCATGGCTGATGCGGCCAAGAGCGCCCAGCAGGGCCGCTGCCGGTGCGGCAACCTCGCCCTCCACATGGGCCAGATCCCTGATTTCCACCATCTGCCCGTACATTTCTTCCAGCAGGGCGGCCAGCCGTAGCCCCCAGGGCAGAAAAAGGGCCATATCCATGCGGGCAAAACGCGCGGCAAGGGTTTTGTCTTCGCTTGATAAGGTGTTGACGCAGGCGTGCAACAGGGCAACGCGATCCAGCGTGTTGGCCGTGTGCAGGGGGGCGGCGCTGCCCGAAGCCCGCCAGATGGCCACAGCATCGGCCAGAGGCAGCACCTTGGGCAACAGGCCCGTATAGCCGTCTGCGGCATAGAGTTGCGCCATATACCGCCATGGGCGGTTGTTCGGCACAATGAGCAGGGCGGAGCCGGGGCGGCCGCCCGTTATTGTGTGCAGATGCTCCTTGAGGGCGGGTAGAAAGGGCCGCTGCCAGGGAAAGATCAGAAAAGGCGAACTATTCATGCAGATCATCCTCTGCGGGCAAAAGGCCGTCGCAGTGCGGGGTCAATTCTGAAGCGCCGTCCGGCGTCACCAGACGAAAAAGGCGCTGGTCAAGATACACCAGCAGGCCCAAGGCGGAGGCCGTGGCGCTTTCGTGGTTCAAAAGCAGGGCGCCAAGATACTTGCGCACCTGCTCCACATGCGCGGTTTTGGGCTGTCCGCTTTTATAGTCAATGACGAGCCGCCCCCAGGGTTCGTTAACCAGCAGATCCATGCGCAAAAGCTGCCCCTGGGCGGTCATTATGGAATGCTCGGGCCAACCGTTGGCGAGCCAGCGCGCGCTTTGCGGCTGACTTGCAAACCAGTGCAGCGCTTCAAAAGCGCCCTGGCGCAGGGCCACATCATCGGGAACAGACTGTGGGTAATGGCGCAGGCCGAAGTTCAGGGCAGCCTGGGCGTCTTCATGCGCGTTACCGGTAAGGCGCAGGTGCTCCAGGCAGAAATGTAGCAAATTGCCTCTGTCTTCAGGTTGAAAATCAAAAGCGGCCATGGGATTGCGAAAAATCTTGAGGCGCGGCAGCCACTGCATGGGACGCCAGTTTTCAGCCGTAGCATCAGCCGTAGCATCGGGTATGGCATAGGCCACAGCGTCGGCAGCATCTGGAAATGAAGCGCCGTTTGTCAGCTTTGTGCTGGCGGCAAGGTCAGCGGCAAGATCAGCGGCAAGGTCAGCGGATGCGGCTGGCCGTCCTGCAGATTCAAGCGTTTCGGTTAGCCCCGTAGCCTCGGCAGGTTTTTCTGGTTCGGCTTCCCCGGCGGCTTCTCCGGCAGCTTCGCCAGCGGATGAAGCTTCTGGATCTATAGGGGCGTGGTCGTGGTTGCCCTGTGTGGCGTCAGGGGCCGGGGGCAGGCTGCCCAGGGTATAGGGCGGCTGCAAATCGGCGCGATCCCAGAGAATGTCCAGTGCCGCAAGTACCGGAGACTGATGTTTGGCCGAAGCGCGAAAAATGTACAAAGCGTCTCGTGCGCGGGTAAAGGCAACGTAGAGCAGGTTCAGACTTTCTCGGGCCTGTCGGGCCAGGTCTTCGTAATAAGGGCGCCCCAGGGCCACTTGGTTGCGCACCATCATGTTTAGCCCCTGAACCTCTACGCGCACCGGCTCTTCCGAGCCTTTGACTGTCAACGCGGTAAAGGGAAAGAAAACCACCGGAGCCTCAAGCCCCTTGGACTTGTGCACGGTCATGATCCGCACGGCGTTCATGTTTTCCGGCATGGGAACCTTTTCTTCCTGGCTTTTGGCATTCCAGTGTTCCACAAAGGTCGAGAGCGTCGCTAGCCCTTTTTCTTCGGCGCTGTGCAGCACCTCCATAAAGCGGCGCAAAAAGGTTGCGGCTTCGGGGAAACGCTGCTCCACATCAAGGCGCGCGTACCATTCAAGTACCGTGTCATAGGGCGTCATCAGGCCCGACTGACTGAAGAAAGGCGCCAGCAAATTTTGCCACACATGCGGCCAGCGCTGGCGAAAGTTCTGGTATAAAAAGCCTTTTTTCTGGCGGGCGCTCCAACCGTGCAGGTCGGCATGCGCAAGGGCGACCGCCTCGGGGTGGCCGCGAAAAATCTCGCCGGTAAGGACGGTCAGCAGGGCGATATTGTCGTCGGGGCTGTCAAGAAAGGCCAGCAAGGCTACGGTCTGAATAATGAGGGGATGGGTGGAAAGCAGCAGGCTGTTTTCGGTAATGACCGGAATGCCCTGGCGCACCAGGTAGTCGGCAACGCTCGCCGCGCCCACATTGTCGCGCATCAGCACGAGTACGTCCGACCAGGGGCGCTGCGGGGCCACATCATCAAGCAGAATGCGGCCCAGGCGGTCAAAAACAGCCTCCTGCAGCATGGGAACCGAATCTGCCGTAATATTTTCCACCTGCACAAGGCCGCCGTCGGGCGTGTGCTCAGGGCATTGCTGCCGGGTTCCCGCGAAAGCGTCCATCAGGCTTTGCACTGAGGCGTCCACTACTTCCGCAGCCATGTTGTCCGGCAAAAGGGCGCGCATGACGGCTTTGGCCGTATCTGCCTCTTCCAGAAGGGCAAAGAGGGCATTGTTGTGTTCCACCACCTGGCGGCGACTGCGCCAGTTGAAGGGCAGGCTGTCACGGGCCATGGTTGCGGCCATGGCGGCAAGCCCCTTGTCTTCAAGGATGCCGTCAAAAAGTTCCGGGTCGCCGTCGCGCCAGCCGTAGATGGACTGCTTTACATCGCCCACCCAGGTGAGGGAACCCCCGCGCGATAGCGCTTCTTCCACCAGGGGGCGCAGCGCCCGCCATTGCTCCTGGCTCGTGTCCTGAAATTCATCAACAAGATAGTGGGTAAGGCGCGCGCCAAGGCGACAGAGCGTTTCTGGCACGCCGTGATCGCCGCACAAAATCTCATGCGCCATATGGGGCACAAGCAGGCCGGGGAGCGTGCCCTCTTGCTCCTGATTGTGCAGAAAGGCGCCGGCCAGAAGGCGCGCCATGCGGATGGACGGCTCCATGTGCAGGGCCTGGCGCAGAAATTCCCCGTCTTTCAAGCAGGCTTGCACAGCCTGATAAAAAGCACCGTGGGCGTGTTCCACCGTGGGGCCCACAAGAGCGCCCTTTTTAAAAAGTTGGGCCGCGGTGTCTTTTGTTAGATACGTCGATTGTTTATATTCTCCACCGGCCCATGCGGTGACAGCATTTTCCGCATGAGCCAACCAGGGCAGGCGCGCGCCCGAGGCCACTTGCAGCAAGTGATTGGCCGCCTGTCGGGCGACCCGGTAAAGGGCAAACAGCCTTTGCTCAAGGTCTTCATAGGCAGAAAGTTCTTCGTAGCGGCCCAGCAGGGCGTTATCCAGCAGGGGGCGCAGCTGGCGCAACAGCTTTTCTCCGGCTAGAAAACCCTTGCTTTTCCCGTGGTAAACCATGGCCCGGCAAACCTGCCGCAAAAGGTCACGCATTTTTTCATCGCCCTGCCAGGCTTCTTCAAGCAATTGATCCAGATAAGGGGCAATGGCTTCTTCCGTGGCAAAGACGGGCTGAAAATCCGGATGCAGGCGCAGATCCAGCGCGGCGGCGCGCACGATAAGGTGCAGCAGGCTGTCGATGGTGCGAATGTTCAGGGCGCTCATGTCGCGCATGATGGCGTTTACCCAGCGCTTGGCCGAAGCAGGGTCAAGCTCCAGCCCAGACATGGGTTGCCCCAAGGCCGCGCTTTTAAGCTGCCGGATAACACGCTCGCGCATTTCGGTGGCGGCGGCATTGGTAAATGTAACAGCCAATATGTCGCCCCAGCCGCAGGGGCCGCTGCTGCTCAGGGCACAGGCCGGTGAGGCAGACGTTTCGGGAGCCCCGCAGGCCACAAGGTGCTGTAAAAAACAGCGTGTTAATTCATAGGTTTTTCCAGACCCTGCAGAGGCTTTGACCTGACGCAGATGCTGCATGAATACTCTCGGTTTTTTGCACCGGGCATGGGCCGCGGCATGTCAAAACATGGTTTGCGCAAGGCCGCAAACAGGATGTCAGTATATGGCTATCGGTTTATAATTTTGCCAAATTAGCGGATTTTCGTCGAGAAGGAAAATTCTTGTGCCCCTAATGGCGGGAACTTAGCGCCGATTTGCCAAAAAAACCGCGCCAAGAATAAGCCCGCCGCCCAGAATAACACGCAATCCCGGCGCATCGCCCAGAATCAGCCAGGCTGCGGCAATGGCGTAAATCGGCTCCAGGGTAATGATCAGGGCGGCCTGCCGTGCCTTGAGAACCGTGAGACTGTTGATGAAAAGCACGTATGCCAGAGCAGAACACAACAAGCCCAGGCTGGCGATCCATAGCCAGTCCAGCGCGCTTACAGAGCCGAACTGCCGCCAGACAAAGGGCAAAAGAACCGCAACCGTAACCACATTTTGCCACCATGTGGTTTGCAGCCCCGGTAAATGGGAGGCAAAACGGCGGTTGCCCACAGTCACCAGGGCATAAGCCAGGCCGGATACCACGCCCAACAGCAAGCCCACCGTGCCTTCATGCGCAAATGAAAAAGATGGGGTAGTGCAGACAAGGCCCAGCGTTACCATGCCAAGGCCGCGAATTTCGGCGGCGCTGGGGCGCTCCCGGTAGATCAGGCTTTCGAGCAGAGTTGTAAACGCCGGAAAACAGGCAAAACCAAGCGTGCCTACGGCCACGCCGCCAATCTGTATGCCCATGAAAAATGTTACAAAATGCGCTGCCAGCAACGTGCCGCTTACGGCAAGAGCCAGCAACTCGCCAACTCGCAACCCGCGCCAGGGGGGCTGCTTTTTGCCAAGCCCTGCAAGGGTGAGTGCCGCAACGGCAAACATGGCCCGCCCACAAACAAGCACAGGGGCGGAGCACTGGCAGAGCTTGCCGAAAATGCCCGATGCGCCGAAAAGCAGGGTGGCGGCATGGGCGCGGGCCAGGGCAGCGCGGCGGCTCTGGGGCGGGGCGCTGGCATGCGCTGCACACCCTTTGACGCCTCCGGCGGCGGCCTGTGCGGCGGTGCTGGAAGTGTCTGTGCCGTGTGTTTCGGCGGGGGGCGGTGTCATAGGTATCCTTGAGAGTTGCCAGCGCTTGAAATGCCGTGCGCAATCGCGGGCGGATCAATCCTTTCCCTAGAGCAGTCATTTGTCACGTCTGCCGTGATAGCCCGCCGTGGTTCCGCCTTGCAGAACTGCCTAAAATGTTTTTAAAAATAAGTCTAGATTTTATCTTGAAAATCTGCTTTAATTGATGTAACGCTTTATAGAACATGGTGTAAAATAAGGTTCGGCGGCTCTGCATGCCGAGCGCAACATAAAAGTATAGTCTTTATTCCCGGGGGCATCATGCCGCAAGTCGCAGCACGTATCAATGAAGAACAGGAACGCTGGCTCAAGGATTATTTTCGCACCAAGAGCGCCGGAGCGGAGTTTATCCTGCCTTGGGCTGTGGACACGTTTTTCCGGGCTATTACGGGCATAAAGCATATATTCAGCGGGCCGGAACTCAAAACCATTGTCGAAGCCCACAAAGATATGAAGCTTATGCCGGATCATACACGCCTTTCGTATCTCATTTTGCGCGTTTCTGACGCTTGCGATGTTAACGGCGTTCATCTGCGTCATGGCGCCAGCAAATCAAGCCTTGAATCAAAAATAAAAAGCCTGGACGATACGCAGGCCACAGCCCTTATGGTCTGGGCTTCGGCTTTTTGGGTCAGCCGCAATTGCTCGGCTGAAAACCTGGACGAGTACATCAAGGCGTATTGATTTTTGCTCATGAAATTCGTAGGTTCAAGGCCGCTCATGCGGCCTTTTTCATTTTATGTTTTCTGCAAGAGCAATGAACTTTTAAATTGCTCTAGAGGCTGCGGAGCAGACGTTCGCACGGAGGCGTAAACGCAGTTTATCTGCGCTGTTAACGCCGAAGCGAGCGTGCCTTAAACTTTGAGAGTGTATATTCTCAATGTTAATCTGCTCTAGTCTTGAAAGAACAAAGGCAGTTACACGAGTTGCGTATGCACGCCTGCAAGGGCAGCTCGCCTGGGGGCGGCAGCCTGTTCTACCGTGCGCATGGCGCACGGCACGTTTTGAAAGAGAGTATCAAGATGCTGAAGATTTTACGCGCCAAATTGCATGGTATGCGCGTTACGGAATGCGTGCTGGATTATCACGGCTCCATCACCCTTGATCCGGAGATATGCGGGCTGGCGGGCATCATGCCGCTGGAGTTCGTTTATATCTGGAACAAGAACAGCGGGCAGCGCATTTCGACCTATGTTATCTACGGAGAGCCTGGGTCGCGTTGCTGCATTCTCAATGGCGCGGCCGCGCGCACGTGTCAGAAAGGGGATGAGGTTATCATCAGCGCTTTTGAATATGTGGCCGGGCCCAGCGACATCGCAGCGCGCAGCCCCGTGGTGCTGACATTTGATGCCGATAACACGGTGCAGGAACGCTTGCGTTATGTTGTGGAAGAAAAGGATGGCGGCATGGCTTTTCACATCGAGGATGACCCCCTGCCGGATGCATGATCGCGCTGCTGAAAGCTGTGGAATTGAGAGCTATTCAATGTAAAAGGCCCGTTTTTCGGGCCTTTTTGTATGGAATTTGCCAAAGTATGCGGTGAAACCCGGCTGGGGGTGCGTTGGGAGCAGCGGACGAAAAGGGCTATTCGGTATATAAGGTAAGATAAAGATCGCCTTGCCAGGGGCCGATGTGTTTGCCCAGGCCGCGCAGCCGTATGGGTTTGCCCACGGTAAAGTCGGGGGGCAGCGTTATTTCAACGGTTTTAAGTTCAGCCTGTATGCCCTGGCGTATCTGTAAGCGCACCCGGCAGCCCGGCGCAAGGTTGGTAGCGGGCAGGGTAAGGCTTTGTTCTTCATCAATTTGGCGGCGCAACCAGCCCTTGACCATGCCGGTAACGCCCTTGCTCATGTCAGATGACCACTTGGGCGTGCCCCAAGCCAGATTGCTCTTGTGCAGCGGGGCGCTTTTCTTTTCTTTGGGCGCGGCTTTTGGTTTGGCTCTGCTTTGCGGGGCGGATTCCGCCGTATGTGTCTCGGCGGTTTCCTGTTGCGGCTTTTGGGTGTGCTGCCGGTTCAGTTCGCTATAAATGTCTTCAAAAACGCGGCGCGCAAAAGGATCGTTAAGCAGATCGCGCAGCACGTCCTGCTCGGCATAGGCCGCCCCTGCTGTGCCGTCCCGGCTTGTGGTATTTTCTTCAGGCTTTGGGTCTTTTTCGCTTTGGGGCTTTTTCTTTTGCTGTTCTGGCTGACCGTTTGCCTGGGGTTGCCCTGCATTTTTTGTTTGTTGCTGACTGGCAGCACCAGCCCCGCCAGCCCCACCAGCCCCGCCGGGCGGGGGAGTGGCCTTGGCCTCACCACGGCTGGTTTTGCTTTTGCTAGCCTCAGCCTTTTTGGCTTCATCCTGTTCGGCCTTGGTGGCGGAAGCGGATTGTTTCTCGGCTCCGTTGTCCGGGGTGGCGCTTTTCTTGTTTTTTTGTGTTGCTTTGCGGGCTTCTGATGTGGCCCTGACGCCGTCTTCGTGTTTGAGAATGCCAGAAAGCGCCACATAGGCCTCATTGAGCAGCTGAAATTCCTGGCTGGCCGCGGCATTGCCGGGGTTCAGGTCAGGATGCAGCTCAAAGGCGCGTCTGCGGTACGCCCTTTTTATGGCGGCAAGGTCAGCATTCTTCTCAAGCTTGAGAATTTCGTAGCATTCCTTGAGAGATATCTGGCGGGTACGGCGTCGCATGATTTATTTAAGGATAAGGGCGTTGGCTTCGCAGCTGCTGTCGCTGGCAAGCAGGCCGTTTTCGCGCAGGTATTGGCGGCCCTGTTGTGCAAAGGCTGCGTGGGGCGCATCCGGGCTGATGCCTGGGCAGAATTCTTTGGCCATGGCAAGGCTTGCGGGGTCTTCAATATTGCCGCGAAAAAAGGGCCAGGCGCGGCAGATGGCGGGCTTGCCTTCGTGCACGCCGCAGCCTTTCCCCTGCTGGAAGAAAACGCAGTAAGCGTCTGCCCCGCTGCGGATTTTAAGTTTGCTACCCACGTAGTAGCAGTATTCTTCGATAACGGTTTCGGGGGCAAGCCCCATGTGTGCGGCAAGGCGCGTAAGGTCAGTGGGGCTGACCACGATTCCGCCGCGTCCTTCGCAGCAATGGCCGCACATGCGGCAATCGAAAACCGTATCCAGTGAAGCAGACATGAATTATCCTTGAATAGTTGCAGCGTTGGGCAAAAGGCGGGCATGATCGACCATGATGCAGGCATCTTCGATCACAGTAATGCCAAGAGGGATCAAAAGCATGCGCGCTTCGGGCGAGCGGATGCCTTGTTGCATCCAGAAAATTGCGGGTTGCCAGGGCAGGGCCAGCACTTCGCGCGCGTGATCCGGGCAATATTGGGGAGCGCGAAAAAGATTTACAATATCCACAGGCCCCGGCAGGGACGCAAGATCGGGATAGGCTGTGAGCCCCCACACCGTTTTGCGTACCGGGTGAACGGGATAAATTTCGTAGCCATTATCCATAAGGTAGCGGCCGACTCTGTCAACGGGTTGGCCGGGCTTGTCTTTGGCTCCGACAATGGCTATGCGTCGCGCCCGCTCAAGTTGGGCGCGCAGTGCTTTGTGATCCTGCATATAATCCCCGAAAGGTGAGATGACAGAGAGCCGGCGGATTCTCTCCACCGGCAGTCTGCCATCCTAGACGGCTACCGAAAAATGCGCAAGCGTTCCTGACCAGAGCATTTGCACTTTGCCGCGCTGCTGGTGCAGTTTACCTTTGCCATAGTGCTCTGCCCGAAAGGCTGGACTTGTGGCCCCTGGGCAGGTTTCCACGAACGTTTTTTTGGTGTTTTGCATCAAACTTTTCTTTTTATTCCGGCGAGTATCGCAAGGGCGCGCTCCCAGCATAAAAGCTCGCCCCCTTGATATGCCAAGGAAACGAGCTTTGCGGTGCTACTATGTACGGTCAGGGGATTCCTGTGACCGATTGCAATAGAAATAAAGGTTTTAGGGGGTGGGGGTGTGGGGGAGGGGCCCTTTTGCAAAAGGGGCCTTCCCCCACAAGACATTCCAAACGCTAACTGCCCTTGATGCCTTCCCCCACAAAGCATTCTAAACGCTAACTGCCCTTAGTGGTCTTGCCCTAAGCTGTTGGCCGGGCGGGCAGGGGCATGCCCCCCTTGCCGTCTTTGCTGTTTTTGCGCATGGGCCCGGAAAACAAAGGAGTTATGGCAATAACCTTATCGGTTTTGCCGAAGACATACACGATATCGCCAGGCTCAAAAATTTCATCCGCACTGGGCGAAGCCCGTGTTATCCCTTCCCTTAATATGGCAATAACGGTCACCCCGTGGCGGCGGCGCAATTCTGTTTGCGCCAAGCTGAGGCCACACAGGGGGGAAGCCCCGGCAAGACGCATGGCCTGTACGCCCATATCGGGCAGACGGTTTACAACGGTTTCCAGCGAATCTACCGAAGAGCTTACGAGACGTATCATGCGATAGTTTTCTTGCCTGATGCGGGCGGCAAAGGTGTCTACATCCTGCCTGGGCACAAGGTACTGGCTCAGTACTCTGGTAAAGATTTCAATAGAGGTTTCAAAGTCTTCGGCAATAACCTCGTCGGCCCCCAGCCTGCGCAGAGGTGCCACCTCGGTAACAAAGCGGGTGCGCGCGATGATGTGGAGGTTGGGGTTAAAGCGCCGTGCCTCGATGGTGATGGCCCGCACAGCCGAAGGATCGGAGATGACAATCACCAGCACTCGCGCGCGGGTAACGCCCAGATGTTCCAAGACCACAGGTTGCGAGGCATCTCCGTGGGCGATGGGTTCTTTGTGTCGGTAGCGGCTCACGGTTTCCGGATTCATTTCCAGAATGGTGTATTCAATGCCCGATTCTTTGGCCACATGGGCCAGATGTTTGCCGCTGATGCCAAAACCGATGATAATCAGGTGATCTTCAAGGCGTTTTTCACTTTCTTGTTGTTCGGCCTTTTGCTGAGGTTCGTCGCTGCGCTGTCCGGTAAAGAATTTTGCCATGCGCGGGGCAATGGCCATCAGTCCGGGGGTAACCATCATGGTCAGCACGCTTACGTCCAGAAAATGCTGATAGCCGTCCATGTCAAAAAGCCCTGCGCTCAGGCCTGATGCCGCCAGTACAAAGGCAAACTCACCGACCTGGGCAAGGGAAAGGGACGTGATGATGGCCGCGCGCAGGGGATAACCCTGAACAAGCACCGCAGGCAGAGTGAGCAGGGTTTTGATGACAATAAACAGGGCAGTAAGGCCGATGATGGAAAAAAAGTGTTTTCCAAAAAAATCCACATTGAGCATCATGCCCACAGAAATGAAAAAAAGGCTCATAAATACGTCACGATAGGGCAAAATGCCCGCAATGACGCTCATGCTGTACTGGGAGCGGGCCAGCAGCAGCCCGGCCATGAACGCGCCCAGCGAAAGGGAAAGCCCCAAGGTGTTGGTCAAGAGGGCCATGCCGAGGCATAGCCCCAGCGTGGTCAGCAGCAGAATTTCTCTGGTGCGTGTGCGCACCACGGCTTCCATAAGGCGGTTGAGGCCGAAGCGCGCGAAAAGAAGCACACCCGCAAGGGCCAGCACCACCCACAAGGTAGAGAAAAAAGCACTTTCCAGAGAAAGGTCAAGCGTGCCCGAGAGCAGTGGAACGCACAGCAGCATGGGGGCCACCATGATGTCCTGAAAGACAAGAATGGCGAGAGAGAGTCGCCCCGTGGGCGTGTTGGTGGTTCCGCGCTCCTGCATGATGCGCAGCACAATTGCTGAAGAAGAAAGGGCTACCAGGCAGCCCATAAACACACCTTGCTGATATGAATAGCCGCCCAGAAGGGCTAGCCCCATAACGGCCAGCACAGTAAGCCCGATTTGCAGGCTTCCCCCCATAAAGACAGGGCGTTTCAGGCGATTGAGCGCTTCGCCGGAGAGTTCCATGCCAATGGTGAAAAGCAGCATGGCAACGCCCAGCTCGGCCACCTGGTCAATGGCTTCGCGGTCGCTGACTATACCGAGCAGGGAAGGGCCGCATAAAACGCCTGTCAGTAGAAAGCCGACAGTGGCGGGCAGTTTGATTTTGTTGCAGGTAATTGTGACGAATATGGAGAGAAGAAAGATGGTCACGATTTCAGAAAGTAAAGGCACGTCCATAGGACCTCCATGGGGCGCAAAATATCATTGCGGGTATGGCCGTGCAAGTATCTTTTAGCGAATAATTTAAATTAAATGGGTTATATTAAAATGCTTATGGCGGAGTGCCAATGCGCCGCGTGGGTTTAGCATGGGCTCGCGACGAACCAGCCCGAGCACGGTAGCGGCAAAGGAGCAGGATATTTTAAAAAAGTACGTGGGGCTGGCCTTCGATGCTCTGCAGGCGGACAGGGATGCCGTATACCCGGCTCAGATCGTCTTCGCTCAAGCCCCTTGTCAGCCCCTGATAGGCCGCGCGTCCCTGATGCAGCAGCATGCCGTCTTGCGCATAGCGCAGGGCGTAACTCAGATGATGCAAAACGATGAGCACGCATATGCCTCGGTTTGCGGCCAGTTGAGTAATGGTTTCAAGCAGTTCAACCTGATTGCGGATGTCCAGATGGTTGACGGGCTCGTCCAGCAAAAGCACCGGGGCTTCTTGTGCAAGCGCGCGGGCCATAAGTGTTTTTTGCAGTTCGCCGCCGCTGAGGCTGGTAACGCACTGTTTTTGCAGGTGGGCAAGGCCCAGTTCTTCAAGAATGGCCTGTGTTTTCAGGCGGTCATCCTTGCCGGGCAGCCAGCCCATGCGGGATCTGCGTCCCAAGAGCACGGCATCAAACACGCTGCTCGGCGCTGGGTGAGCGGCCTGCGGCAAATAGGCCACGGTTTGCGCGCGCTGGCGGCGGCTGAAGCTGGCAAGATCTGTCCCCTGGTAAAGCACACGCCCGCATGTGGGGCGGTCAAGCCCGGCCATAATCCGCACAAGCGTGCTCTTGCCTGCGCCATTGGGCCCGATGAGGGCCATGCAACGCCCCGGCTCAAGGCAGAATGATATGCCCTCAAGTATGGTTCTGCCCGACCGCGCCACAAGAGAAAGGTTTTCGGCTTCAAGCATGCGCCTTGGCCCCCTTGAAAAGGATGCACAAAAAAACCGGAACCCCGCTGAAAGCGCAGACGATGCCAATGGGCAACAGGGCGGGATATATGACAGTCTGGGCAACAAGGTCGGCCGCTAGCAAAAAACATGCGCCAAACAAAGCAGAGCAGCCCAGCAGAAAAAAATGCCCGGCATGGGGAAAGGTCAGGCGCACCATGTGCGGGGCCACCAGGCCCACAAAGCCGATAACGCCGTAAAAGGCCGTGGCAAAGGCGGCCATGAGCGAGGCCATGAACAGGGTCGCGCAGCGCAGTCGCAACACTGCTACGCCCAGAGCCTTGGCCTGGGCATCGCCCCAGCGCAGGGTGTCGTAGTCAAGGTTGTGGCGCAGGGCAAAGGCAAGCCCGACCAGCAGCACAAGGCCCACCAGCGCGGCCTCGCGCCAGCTTCCCCGGCTCAGGTCGCCAAAGCTCCAGAATACGGTGGCGGCCACCTGGCTGTCAGAGGCGAAATACTGCAAAGACATGGTGGCCGCCCCAAAAAGGGTCGAGAGCGCCACCCCGGCCAGTATGAGGCCCTGCGGCCCCATGCCCCGCACCATGCTGAAGGCCAGTATGAGCAGGGCCGCGCCAAGCGAACCCGCCAAAGCGCCCAGGGCAACAATGCTCAGCCCGGCCAGGCCGCCAGCCGCGGGTAGAATGATCATGGAAAAGCTGGCGCCAAAGGCGGCCCCCTGTGAAAGACCAAGGGTAAAAGACGAAGCCAGCGGATTGTTGAGCACGTTTTGTAGCATGGTTCCGGCAAGAGCCAGCGATGCGCCCACAGCCAGGGCTGCGCAGATTTTGGGCAGGCGCAGGTGGAGCACAAAATAGCGCAGGGATGCATCGCCGGAAGCATCGAACAGGGCCCCATAAATGTCGGCCCACGAACGTGAAACATCTCCGATTTTCATGCCAGCCAGGCCCAGTAACACGGCAGCGGCCAGCAGTACCGCTGCTGTGCAGGCGCGCACAAAAGGCCTGTCCCACGGCTGGGAGCAGCAGGCTTGGCTGTTTGTGGCGTGGTTGCAGTGCCGATGCGGGCTGCTGCCTGCGTGAGGCTGTGGAGGCATGGCGGGCGGGCCCACCGGGGCTATTTTATGGGGCATAGTCCAGCCCCTGATCGGTCAGTTGCAGCCTGCCCGGTCGGCCGCTAACGCGCACCATGTCTTCATACAGGGGGCAGCCGAGGAAAAGAGTAAATATTTCATCGGCCAGCGCTTCGGGGTCAAGGCTGGCATATCTTTGCGGATAGGCGGCCTTGGCCATGAAAAACGCATTGATGTACAAAACTTCGGGATTGTTGAAATAGGTTGTATGGGGCAGCAGCAGCCAGGCCTTGCCGTCTCTGAGGGCAGTAAGGCGCTCGTAATAGGCCCATTCGCTGCCAAGCCCTTGCCGTATGAGCGGCAGGCCATTGGCGTCAATGAAAATCAGGGGCGGATTGGCCGCCAGCAGAAACTCCTTGTTGACAAAAAAATGTCCGGCCCGGCCCATGCCGTCGACCATGTTTTTTACGCCTGACAGCGTGAACGGCAGAAATTCGGCGGCGGTGCTTTTGATGTCCTGATTGCCTTTGTAGGAAAGCCCGCCCACATAGGCCCGCGCCTCTTCCCCTTCCGGCGGGGCGGGAAGGCGGGCGGCCAGGGCGCCAATGCCTCTGACCAACTCCTGCGCGCGTTGACTCTTGCCCAGAATGCTTCCGGCAAGCAAGATGGAATCAAAAAAAACCTCACTGTCGAAAGCGGGCAGGCCCAGGCTCAGGGCAACAACAGGAATGCGCAGCTTGCGCTGGAGCAGATCCGGCTCTGCCGGGTCGGTGGAAATGATGAAGATCACGTCCGGGGCGAGGCCCGCAATGCGTTCATAATTGGGCACACGCACGGCCCCGGCCTTGCCGATAACGGGCAGGTCTTTGAAGCGTTCCCGGTTACAGAGCACATAGGGCTTGGCCATGGCGGTCTTGTCGATGTCTTCCACGCCCACGATTTTGTCCTGCGCGCCAAGGTAGGTCACAAAGGCCATGCTGCTGCCAAGGGCCACCATGCGCCTGATGTTTTCGGCTTCCGGCACTTCCACCATACGGCCCATGGCGTCGGTGACGGCGCGCGCGCCGACAGGGGCCGCGCCCCCCAGCAGCGCCAGGGCCAAGATGAGCAGACTCAGCGCTTTTGCCATATGATCATCTCGATGACATAGTCAGTGTGTTCCACATATTGGCCGTTTTCATCTTTAAAGGCCTCCACGTGCGCCTCCACAAAATGCTGGTCAGGTGCCGCGCCGTATTCGCGCAGGGTGGTGATGCAGGCGTCCACCAGGTCTTCCCGGCTTTTTGTTATTGCCCACTGGCCCTTGACCGGTATGGCCGTATAGGGAATGCCCCTGGCCTCAAGCCATGAGCGCATGTCGAGGGCATTGTTGAAGATTTTTGGCGTAATGCCGTAATGTTCGTGCAGGCCCTGCATGACATCAGAAAGCATGCGCTCGGAAAAACCCATAAAAACCACCGTGTCTGTGGTATACTGCATGAGTTTTTCCCGGCTTTCATCGCTTTCAATGGCCGGCGTCATTGAGGCAAAAACAATGTCAAAGCGCTCGTTTGAGGAAAAATCGTCCCAGCCGGAGCATAGGGTTGTAATATTGCAGATGTTCATTGCGGCGGCGTCTTCACGCAGGAGGCGCAGCATTTCGTCGGCCACGTCCACAGCGGTGACTGAGGCGGCCATGCGCGCCAGACGCAAGGTATACATGCCGCTGCCGCAGCCCACGTCCAAAACGCGCTTGCCGTTGAAGTCCACGCCGTTTTCCGCAGCGCGGCGCAGCATGCCCGCCTCGTAAGTGCTGTCGCCTTCTTCAAAGCGCGGGAAGGTGCGCGAGCGGGCGTTCCAGTATTCACGCTGTTTTTGCTGTTTTTCGTCTACAGTTCCCATTTGATGCTGACTCCCGCGTTGAATCCCAGTGCCGGGTAGCCCCAGGCTTCTTCATACTGGGTGTTGGTGATATTGTCTGCATAGGCTTCAAGGGTCAGGTGTTCGTCCATCTTGTAGCTGAGGCTTGCGCCAAGGGTGGCGTAGTCGTGCAATGTGCCTTTACGCAATTGGGCCGTGTTGACGTAATAGTTGCGTTCGCCCACATAGGTCAGCGCGGTATCAAGAGTGAATTGCTCATTGATTTTCCAGGCGGCTCCCAGAGTTCCTTTCCAATCGGGGATATATTCCAGCTTTTCCATGACGCCATGCGGGTCAGCGGGATCATTGGATTTTTTACTGTCTTGTCTGGTCACGGCGGCCTTTAGGGTCACATTGTCCAGCAGGTCATAGCTGCCGCTCAGGGTCGCCCCGTATATTTCGGCGTCAATATTGTAGGCGGCCCATGCCTGATAGCTTTGCGGCCGGTTTACATAAACGGGTTTATGAACGATATAATCCTGTATATTGTAGTAAAAGCTGGAAATTTTGAGAAAGCCCTTGCCGCTGAAACTGTATTTGTAGGCGGCGTCAATGCCCCGCGCCGTTTCGGGCTTTATGTCCTTGCCCACAAGATAGGGCACATTAACGGTACTGTCGCGTGATGAAGCCTGGGAGTTCCAATACAGTTCGGGAATGGTGGGTGTTCTGTAGTTTTGATACAGCGCCAGAGAGGCTGACTGGTTTTCGGTAAAGTCGTAGGTGATCATGGCTTTGGGGGAAAGCTGCGATCCGAAATAATTTCTGTTCTGGTCGTCCGGGCTGTAACTGAAACTGTCGTAGCGCAGGCCCATATCCAGATGCAGGCTGTTTGTGATGGAAAACCTGTCGGCCAGAAATGCCCCCATAACCGTGGCAGGTGCCCCAGCCTTGGCGGATTCCATCTTGCCTGTCCATGCATTGGCCCCGGCCTTGTTGTAGTTTTCGTCCACGTATTCCACGGTGATGGGGCCGGGAGTCAGCCTTTTGTACTCCACTCCGGTCATAAGTTCATGGCCGTGAACTGTGGCTCCTGTTTTGAACTTGAAGCCGTAGGTATTGTCCACAATAACGTTGCGATCCAGTACCAGGTCGCCATTTTTTGTTTTGGATGGATCAAAATCATTGGGGTTTTTAGTTTTCAGCTGCATGCGGGCGTCAACGTCCGCATAGTTTTTTTCACGGCGGCTTTCGCTGTTTTTGAAGCCCGAAATTTCAAAATAGGCTGTTTCCAGAAAATCCTGTCGATAGGTGAAGTCCATGAGGTGGCGATATTTTGTCCAGTGCGCGCCATCACCGATAACGGTCATTGAGGGGGTGGGAGAGCCCCCGGCAAAGCTTTCGCCGCTGGCTGTGGGATAGTTGGAATCAATGGCGGAGCCAAAGCCGGGCAGGTCGGGGTTGGAATCGCTGGCGGGGTTGCCGTCGTTTCTGTTGCTGCGGATAAGCCCGCGCCGGGTCTGGCTGTAGTTGTAGCCCAGAGTGAGTTCGGCCCGCCAGGGCAGATCTATGTAGAGTTTGGGGTTGAAGTGAAATGAATCATAGTCGTTGTTGCGAAAAAAGGGGTCGGCGTGTTGATGGCTCAGGCCTACGCTCAGGCCGACGGCATTGAATTTCTGGGCATAGCTGCCGCGCACGTTATGGAAGTCATAAAAATCTTTCCAGCCGCCCATGGTGGCGTAAACGCTGAAATAGGGCTGTTCGGTGGGGCGGCGGGTATAGGCGTTGATAACGCCGCCCAGGGCGTTGTTGCCGTATTCAACCGAGCTGCCGCCCTTGATTACTTCGATGCGCTCAATATTGTCCAGCGGGATAGTTCCAAAGTCTATGTAGTTTCCACCAGACATGCCGGTTGAGCTTATGTTGCGCCCATCAAGATTCATCATAATTCTTTTTGATTCCATGCCGCGTATGGAAATGATGTCGCTGCTGTCTCCCATGGCTGCTTTGCGCTTGAAAGATATTTCTGGGTCGCGCACCAGATAGTCGGCTATGTTATTGCTGCGGTTTTTTTCAACCACAATAGCTGTGCTTCTGTTCAGGCTTTCTTCTTCCATACGCTCGGTAAGGCTTATGGGCTCCAGAACAAAGACGTCCAGCATAAGATTGTCGGAACCGGCTGCGCGGCCTGGCTGGGGAAATACCAGTATAGCCAGTAGGCACAGGCAAAAGATACGTTTCATGTATACCCTCTGGCAGAGATCGTTTTAAGGGATGACGTTATGCTGCTGCGTGTGATGATTTTGTAAAAAGTGCTACCAACGGCTGGAAAAAAGGGCTGCTCCGGGCAGCCCGTCCGTAGATCACTGAATTACCAGCGCCGAGCGTAGTGCCGGTGGCAGTCCAGGCAAACTTTTTTACCGTCATCAAAACGCAGCATGGGCTCGGCCACTGCTTCGCCACAAATTTCGCAGGCTATGGAGGTGAAAATGCGCGGCTTTTCGGGCGCTTCATACTCTGGAGCAGACGCGCTGAACATTATTTCAAGGGGCATATCCATTAGGGTTTGCTGCCATTCTTCTCTGCTGGTCTGTTCGTTTTTGCTCGCGCGCAGGCTCAGGCGCAGGGCAGCGCCGCTTTCGCGGTCAAAAAAAGAATAGGCGTGCTTGCCGCGCGGGCGCGCAACAAGGTTGCCTTTGCCCGCCGAACAGCCGAGCAAACACTGAATGGCGTCTACGCCACAGGCGTCGTTTTCTGTAATGCAAACAAGCTTGCCGTAACCGACCTGACCGAGCACGGCATGGGCCATGACAGCCTCCACCGCGCGCAGGCCGATCACAAGGCCGGGGCAGAGATGCCCGTGAAAGTCGACGGCCCTGTCGAGCCTGGCTGAAGCGGACTGATCCATGATGTCTCCTGCGTGGCGGCGTAAGCGCGCTTTTCCGTCTGGCCGAAACATGGCCGTAGCCATTGGCTGGTCGCAGTTTGGGCCTTGGGCGCACAGCGGCGTTAAGAGTGATCTGCTCAGTAGTACTAATTGAAAAAACGTAACACCAAGGAAAAAGGCAGGCAAGAAAAAACTTATAAAAAGTGCGCTTTTTCTGACCCGATTTTGGGCTGACGCAGCTTGATCCCGTGCAAATACCGACAGGCGAAAATCCCGTCAGGCGCAATTTTCGGCAGGCGCAATTTTCCGCAGGCGCAAGTTTCCGCAGGCGCAAAAAACCGAAGCCGCGCCTGCCTCGGAAGGCAAGCACGACTTCGGTTTTTGTAAAAGGCTGTGCGTATTGTCAGGCTGTTTGCTTGAGGCTGTTTGTAGTCACGCTGTGCAGCAAAGCAATGGAAAAACGTAAATTTTTCTAAAGTTTGACGAGTTCGTAAGCGCGACTACCCAGCCCTATTTCTTCGCCATACTGCAACTGCACGGGGCCGCGTGTGTGCGGCCAGCGCGCGGCGAACTTGTCCTGCCCTTCGTTTTCTTTTTGCGTGCATCCGCACAGGCTGGGGGCGCTGTTCACAAGGTCAAGGCAGGCCTGATCCAGGGCCACGGGATCTGTGGAGGCCAGAATACCCACATCGGGAACCAGCGGCATGTCGCTCCAGGCTACGCAGTCGCAGTCGGGCGTTACGTTGAGCACAAAATTGATATAGCAAACGCGCTTGCCTCTGCCCTTGACCACGCCGTAGGCGTATTCGGCCATGCGCTGCATGAAAGGCTCCATTTCCGTTGCCCAGTCCATAACAATGGCCTTGGCCGGGCAGACTGTCATGCATTCAAAGCAGCCGATACATCGCGCTGTTTCCACATGGCTTTTATGGTCGCGCATGCTCAGAGCCTGTTGCGGACAAGAGCCCACGCATTTTTCGCAGCCAATGCAGTCATCTTTGTTTACGCTTACGCGGGTGGCGTGCTGATCTTTTTTGCCCCGCACCGACGCGCCGCCCATAGCCAGGTTTTTGACTGCTCCGCCAAAGCCCGCCATCTGATGCCCCTTGAAATGGCTGAGCACCACCATGGCCGGGGCATTGCGTATTTCAGTGGCGATATGCACTTCTTTAAAGTGCTTGCAGTTGATGCGCACCGGCACATCGTTGGCGCCAAACAGGCCGTCGGCAATAATAACGGGCGCGCCCACCACCGAAGGGGCAAAACCGTTGAGATAGGCTGTTTGCAGATGATCAACGGCATTGTGCCTGCTGCCGGAATACAGGGTTGTGCTGTCCGTTAAAAAAGGCTTGCCGCCGGCGGCGGAAATCTTGTCTACCACCTGCCGCACCAGGGTGGGGTTGAGGTGCGTATCGTTGCCGTATTCTCCAAAATGCAGTTTAACGGCAGCCAGTTCATTTTTTTTGATAATTTTTTTCAGGTTCAGGGCGTCGCACAGGCGGGCCACTTTGGCCATCTTGCTTTCTTCGTGTGAGCGGGAATGTGTATCGGTAAAATATACTTTGGTAGGCATGCTGTCCTCCAGGGCTGGCTTTTTATGCTGTAACATAAGGTTTTTTATGCTGCACTCAGGGGGGGACGCAAGTAAAAATCCGGGTTGAGCCAGAAAAAACGGCTTCTGGCGCGCTTGCAGTGCTTGACAAGACGCGCGCTCAAGAATAACGTTAATAAGTTTTATGCTTCATGATAACAGCGGGTTAGCTCATGCCTGCAAGGAGGCTCCATGGCCGTTTATGTTGTTGATCATCCCCTTGTGCGTCACAAGATTGGTATTTTGCGTATGGAATCCACCTCCACCAGTGAATTTCGCAGTGTTTCCAATGAAGTGGCGCGCCTGCTCATTTATGAGGCCACCAAAAATTTTCGCACTGAAAAGCACACGGTGCAGGGTTGGGCCGGCCCGGTGGAAATTGACGCCATTTCCGGCAAAAAAGTTACTGTTGTACCCATTTTGCGCGCCGGTATTGGACTTATGGACGGTGTGCTGGACATGATACCCGGTGCCAAGATCAGCGTTGTGGGCCTGTATCGCAACGAGGAAACTTTGGAGCCTGTGGAGTATTACGTCAAGCTTGCCAGCGATATGGAACAGCGCATTGCCATTATCCTTGATCCCATGCTGGCTACGGGGGGTTCGCTTATTGCCACTATCGAGCTTCTGAAGCGCCACGGCTGCCACCAGATATGCAGCCTCAACCTTGTGTGCGCGCCCGAAGGCCTTGCCAAGGTGGCGGCTGCGCACCCCGACGTAGACATATACACCGCCGCCATTGACGACCACCTTAATGAGCAGGGTTATATCATTCCCGGTCTTGGTGATGCCGGGGATCGTATTTTTGGCACCAAATAGGCGCGCGGGCTTTTAGAGCAGCTCATTCTTGACATGCTCTACTAGGACTTGTCTTCAAAATCTTCGTCAAATGGTAGGCGCCTTTGCCGACCATTACGTAATTATTTACGGCGTTAATTGCTCTGGAGCAATGTTGTTTCCATTGCTCTGGCGGCTGAGCGTCAGGCGCCCGCTACAGCGCGTAAGTGCAGCCCGGCTGCGCCATGAAACGCCAAGCGGGCTTTTTGTAACTGTTGTGAATATGTATTCCCAGCAATCTGTTCTAGAAAAATCGAGGCAGGGTATGAGCGTGAACGGTTCGAGGCGGGAATTTGCGCCCACCGACTACAATCTGCGCTTCAGGGATTGCCTGATTGGCGCGCAGATGCTTTTTGTGGCCTTTGGCGCACTGGTGCTGGTGCCCATTCTTACCGGTCTGGACAGCAACGTTGCCCTGTTTACCGCAGGGGTTGGAACGTTGCTTTTTCAGATATGCACCAGGGGCAAGGTGCCGATTTTTCTGGCATCGTCCTTTGCCTTCATCGCGCCGATCATCTACGGGGTGCAGACCTGGGGCATGGCTCAGACGCTGGGCGCGCTGGTATGTTCCGGTTTTGTCTATTTTATTTTGAGCGGTCTTATCCGCTGGCGCGGCATTGATGTTGTTTTGCGCGTGCTGCCGCCGGTGGTGACTGGCCCTGTGATCATGGTTATCGGCCTTATTCTGGCGCCGGTGGCTGTGAACATGGCCCTTGGAAAAACTGGCGACGGCGCGGTGCAGCTGATTCCCGAAGAAATGGCCCTGTGGGTTTCCATGACTTCATTGCTGGTCACTGTGCTGGTTTCGCTGCTGGGGCGGGGTTTTTTGCGCCTCATGCCCATATTGTGCGGCATATTGGCGGGCTTTCTGGTTTCAATGTATCTGGGGCTGGGCGACTGGACAAAGGTTGCGGCGACCCCCTGGATGAGCCTGCCCCAGTTCACCTTTCCGGAATTTGCCTGGGAACCCATACTCTTTATCATGCCCATAACCCTTGCTCCGGCCATTGAACATTTTGGCGACGTGGTGGCCATAAGCTCCATCACCGGACGCGACTATCTCAAAGATCCCGGCGTGCACGCCACCATGTTTGGCGACGGCGTGGCCACCATGGCCGCTGGTTTTGTGGGCGGGCCGCCCTGCACCACCTATGCCGAGGTCATCGGCGCGGTCAGCCTGACCCGCGTATTTAACCCGGCAATCATGACTTGGGCGGCCTTATGCGCCATTTTGCTTTCCTTTGTGTCCAAGATCGGGGCTTTTTTGTCGTCTATTCCGGTTCCTGTCATGGGCGGCATCATGATTCTGCTTTTCGGGGCCATTATGGTGGTGGGGCTGAATACTCTGGTTCGTGCCGGAAAAGACCTGATGGAGCCGAGAAATATGATTATTGTGGCTCTTATCATTATTTTCGGTGTGGGCGGAATGCAGTTCAGCATCGGCTCTTTCAAGTTGGGCGGCATTGGCCTTGCCGCTATAACGGGCGTGGCGCTCAATCTCTTTTTGCCGCGCAGTCGCAACGATAGCTGATGTAAAAATACGCGCCCGTTGCGGCAGCCGCCCGTCAAAAAAAGTGCACTGGCGGCGGCATGATGCAGCACAGGCGCGTGGCGCTGCAACTGGTATAAACTTTCAGCTTGCCCGCGCCGAGTTTCTGTCTGCCAGCCCTAAAAGCATTCCACGCTGCGCGTGGCGCTTATGCGGGCCGCGCCATTGGGCGCATGTTTTTCAACCCGCCGGGTGGCATAAGGCTGCCTGGCGGGTTGTATCTTTTCCGGCAAGCGTGCTAGGATTTTTTAAAGGTCGGTACTGGCCGCCTTGGGGCTTTTTAGCCAGCGATAGCGAAAAACGCGGTCAGCACAGGCAGCTACGGCTTGGCTGATTGTCGTGCCCGTGCCGCCAAAGCGGTTTTATTTTGAAACTGCCCTGATATTCAGTTTTGTAAATGTGCTTTTGAAAAAGCAGTTCCTGTTTCAGGGCTGCCACTTAGCCGTAAAAGGAGGATTCCTATGGCAGATAAAAAAGTTAACGACGATTATACAGTGTGTCCTGCCTGCTCCGGTACTGGAAAAAATCAGGATAATACCCAGTGCTTTGAATGCCACGGAACCGGTAAAAAGCAGTGCGCCTGCACAGTGCCCGTTGGCGCTGAAAACGGTGGTGTGTGCGACTAGGGCGCACGATTGGGAATGAATTGTCTATGAATGCAAGAACCCCGGCCTTGGCCGGGGTTCTTTTATATGCGCGCAACAGGGCGGGGCGCAACGATATTTTTGCAATTATCACAAAGCCTGCTTGCATCCACGCGCAACAGTGCGGGGCGCAACAGTGCGTGGCGCAACAGGGGCACGCGCCGCATGCTGCTAGCTCTTGGTTGCGCAGGGGCTACAGGCTGCGTTCTTCAAGGCCACCCTTGGCTGGGCCTTTTTTCGGCGGCTCGGTTACGGGTTGCAGCCCAGGAACCACATCGTGCACCTCGGTAGCTGGTGCCAGCGGGTTGGAGGCGGCCCGCTCAATAATCTTGCTGTCGCGCACAAAGACCGTGCAGGACAGGCCGAAGCATTCATTGATGGCGGCCACGGTTCCCTTGAGCATTTCCTGGTCATTCTGCGGCGGGGGAACCAGAAGGTAATAGGTGCGCGTGCGCCCGCCCATGCGCGGTTCAACGGTGCAGGCCACTATCCATTCGTCCTGCCCGTCGCCGTTCCAGTCTGCGATGGCCACCATGTTGACAGTAAGGGTTTGTGTGGCATGCCTGATGCGAAAGCCGTTGTCCCAGTGGTTAACGCGGCTGTCGGGCTGCACGGTGGCGGCAAAGGTAGTGCCCAGATACACGTCGTGGCTTGTTTCGCCAGTCATGAACGAAGGGGAAAGCCGCCGAAAGAGCGTTTCGCCATAACTCCGCGAACCTGCAAAAGACAGGGGCGCCACGTAGGAGCCTTTGTCGTCCAGCAGATCGCGGGCTTGAAGTTCTTTGGGCATGGCTCTGGCCATGCGGATGAATTGATCTTTTTCCACCACGACCACAGGGCGGGTGGAGCAGCCAAAAAGTAGAGCACCCAGGCAGAGCAGGGTGCAAAAACGCGTGATAAGCATGGTGACGGTATTCTCCTGGCGGAGTTTTGACATGAAGCCGGGGTGTGCGGCGATGCAGCCTTTGTATGCGCAGGCAAGCGCCTTGTAAAGTGGGTTGTCCTACCATTCTGCTCCGTATGGTATGGTATCTGCATATTTTGTACAGCTTGTTTAGCATATGTTTCAAGCCAAGGAAAAAATATGTCTGAAGCCCTGTATATTGAAATGCCCCCACATAAAAAAAGTGGAAAAAAATCCCTGTGGCTGCGTCTTTTGCCATTATGGGTGCTTGCGCTGCTTTTTTTGTGCGGCGTTTGCCTGTGGCTGTCTCAGGGGCGCATTGTCAGCGATCGCGCCATGCTTGACGCCATGGTGCATGTGGTCGCGCCGGAATTTTCCGCGCCTGTGGAAGGGTTTTTTGTGCGCGAAGGTGACAGCGTGCGCCGCGGGCAGCCCTTGTTGCGCCTGAATGCCCGCGCCTACCACGACCGCCTTGCCGAAGCCGGCCGCGAGGGCGCGGCCTTGCGGGGCATGGCCGGGCAGCCTGCTGGCCCGCCCACTATGGAGGAAAGCGCAGCGCGCCTTAAAGCCGCGCAGGAGGCGGAGCAGGACATGGTGCGGCGTCTGGCCCTGGCCCGTAACGAGGAAGACGCCAGGCTGCGCCTGCAACAAGACAGCGTTGCCCAGCACGTGCGCCTGCAACTGGATTTGCGCTCGCTTGATGCGCAAGGCGGTGAGCGCGTTGTGGGAAAAAGCAGGTATGCCGCTGCGGTAGCGTCCGAGGCACAGGCCCGCAGGCAGATGGAACTCTCCAAAGCAGAACACGAAGAGGCCAGCCGCATGCGCGCTGCGCTGGATCAGGAGCTGGGCCGCATACGGCAAGAGATGCTGCGTTACAAGCAGATGGCTTCGCGTCAGCGCTATGCGCCCATGCCTTCAAGCAGGGCGGAGGGGGCGCACAAGGGACAGGATAGCCCTTTGGCAGACGCCAACCTGTATGCACCTGTTGACGGGCGCGTGCTGCGCATCACAGGGCTTGCAGGACAGATGGCGCGAAGCGGCGAAGCCCTTGTGCTACTTTTGCCCGAAGGCGCGGCCGTAAGCGAAAATTATTGGGTGCTGGCGTACTTTGCGCAAGAAAGCGCCGGGGGCATATTGCCGGGCCAGCCTTGTCGCATCACACTGGAAGGCGGGCAGACCCTACGCGGAGCGGTGCTGGATGTGTTTGCGCCACAAGCCCTGCCCGGCGGTTACCAGGGCCAGCAGGGCCAACAGGGCCAACAGGGCAAGCCGGGCGGCAAAAAGACGGAAGCCGGGGCAACTGCGGTATTATACACGCCGGTGCGCATCAGTATTGAGCCGGGCAGCACAGCACTGCCGCCACCCGGAACATTGGCGGAATGCACGGTATTTACGCGTGATATTTTGGGATTTTACGGATTTTAGAGAGTTGTTATATAAAGCGGTTTTGTGGGGGAGGGCTCTTTGGGGCAGTGAGCGTTGAAAGCTTTGTGGGGGAGGAACCCTTTTGGAAAAGGGTCGCCTCCCCCACGCCCCCACCCCCCAAAACTTTTACTTTACTGCAGCCTGTTGCAGAAAGTTTTCTGCTCTGAGGTGGAGGCCAGCAGCCGTGCCTTCCGGGCAGAGCGCTGCCTCAAGGGCACATTGCTCTACATCCGTAAGGGCCGTCACGAGATGTATTTTCTTGGAATATAATTCTGTGAGCCCACCTAGTTCTGTGAATTCACCTATTTTTGTGAGTCCATTTGGGCCAGATGCTGGCGGGCAAACTCCAGGTTGGGATCCAGCTCCAAAGCCGCCGTCAGGTGGCGGCGGGCTTCTTCATGCTTGCCCATAAACTTTTCGCAGAGCCCCAGATTGGCAAGATCCATGGCCGAACCCTTGTCCACGCGCAATACAGTGGCAAAGGCATCGGCCGCCGCCGCATAATCGCCGGTTTTAAAATGCGCCACGCCAAGCAGGTTGCCGTATTCCTTCATTTCAGGACACAGCCGCACCGCCTGGCCCAGGGCCGGTATGGCCTCGGCCCAACGCCCCTGAAGGGTGTCGGTATATCCCAGATAAAAGGCTGCAAGGGCCTGCGCATCGGCATCCGGTTGCAGGGGCAGAGCCTGAGCAAAAAAGGCACGGGCGCTGTTCCAGTCTTCGGCCCGCAGGGCCAGCATGCCGTGGAAGAAAGGCAAAAAGTGCGCGTCGGGATAGCATTGCTCAAGCACGGCCAGCCCCTCAAGGGCGGTGGGCGCGTCCGCTTCTTCCACCAGCTTGCGGCCCACAAAAAGCCCCAGGCTCTGGTTGCGGTCGCGCTCTCTGAAAGCCATGCCGGGTATGATGCTGTAATGGGCCGGAATGCCCAGGTGCGGGTGCGTGGTTTCTACCGCATACATGGTCATCGGGCGGATGATTTCAAGGGCGTTAAGCAGCTCCTGCCTGATGTCGCTGTTTTCCACCGTGGGCAGACTTTCAAGGCTCACAACGGGGCCGGCAAGCAGCCATGCGGCCTCTTCAAGCGTATTGAACTTGGGAAGACCCGAAGCCTCATAGCAGGCATTGGTGCAAAAATCTCCGGCAAGCTGGGCCACTTCGGTGACTGCGCGGATGGCCGCCTTGGCCGGAGACGCCGCCGTGCCCGCTGTGAACACGATTTCTGAGCTCTCTCCAAGGGTGGCCGGATCCCAGGCAATGGCCGCCACTGTGGGCAGGGGCATGCCCAGGGAAAAGTCCTTGAGCACCAGGTGGACGCCTTCTTTGGCAAAAGCCTCAATCAATTGGCGTAGCACAGGATCCTGGCAAGTGGCGGGATCAATGGTTGGCGTGGTGGAATGCCCCCGGTCAGCAAGGCAGCACACGTGGCGCTCTATAAGCTCGCTCAACCCTTGAAGAAGAGATTCTTCAGCGCTGTTGCCCGCAGAGGTTCCGTTGAATTCGCCCAGCAGCTTGAACCAGTCCAGCGGCAGCCATGTGGTGCTTTCATCGGGCAGGCGCGTGGCCGGGTAAAAGCTCCAGCTTATAAGATCCAGCACGCGGCGGGCCGTCTTTTCATCAAGCTCTTCATTGACAGAACGCAGCATCTCGGCCAGCGGAATCAAGGCGCTGCCAAAACGTTCTTCGGCTTCGCTCCACGTGGCCCGTTCCATATGGGGGCGCTCCTGCCAGAAGCTGAAAAAAGCGTAACGCTCCATCAACTCCATAAGTGCGGATGCTTCGGCCTGCTCGGGCGACGAGCCCTTGCCCATCTGTTTGCGCGTGGGCATGATGCGCCGGGCATCAGCCCCGCAGATGCTGAGAAAAACGGGAATGCCCAGCCGGTTCACGTCTACCCTTCTGGTGCTGGCCAGAATGTCCAGGTCGGCCACGGTCAGCCGCTGGCGCACGCGGGCGATGGTCTGCGGCGGGCTCATGGTTTTATCCAGATCGCGGGTATAACCCTTGGGGCAGGGGGCCAGCTGTATGCGGGGAAGGTGCGTTTTCATGAGCGCTCCAGAATCAGAATGCTATAGAGGCGGCGTTGTTCTTCGCCGTTGTCGTCATTGGTCTTGACGCCAATGCGTCCTTCAGTAACCTTGAAGGTTTTTGCCGCCAGCTTGGCAAAGTGGGGCTTGGCGCGGGCCATGTCTGTGCAGAACAGGGCCTTGCCGCCCGGGGCCAGGTGGCGGTCTACAAACTTCACCAGAGGCCTGTGCAGATCGTCAAGATAAAGAATTTCCGAAGCCGCCATAAGGTCAAAGCCATTGGCAAAGCGCGGGTCGCGCCCCGGAGTGGTCACATCAACGCGGGCGACCTCAATGATATCTTGCAGGTTGTTGCGCAACACGTTGGCCCTGGCAAAGCGCAGGGCTTCGTCCACCACGTCGCTGACCACAACACGGCTGAATCCATAACGGGCGGCCACAAGGCTCAAAACACCACAGCCCGCGCCCAGCTCCAGCAGGCTTTTGCCCTGCGGCTCATATTTGCGCAGCAGACGGCCAAGCACAAATGAACCCGGCCAGACCTTGGCCCACAGGGGCAGGTCTTTGAGCGGATCACGGATGGCACGCTTTTGCAGCAGCTTGTCCAGATGTGACTGCATGTTATTGATGGATAAAATATGCAGGGGATTTTCATCAACCTGCAAGGGCTCGAAATCCACATCAAAATCGGCGCGGATCACGGCGAGAATATTGTCGAGTTCTTCCGTGCTTGTTGGCATGTATTTTCCTTAAAAAACGCGAATTATTGGTAGAATGCAAATTATCTTTTTACTAAGAATCTTCGCATATGGCAACGTGCAATCTGCCGTGAGGTGCTCCGGGCCATGGGCATGGAACAATGGCGCTGGGCCATGGGGCGTGAGCGCAGAGCGGACGCGGGTTTAAGCTGTGCGTTTAGGCGTGAGGGCGGAGTGGGTGCAGGTTTAAGCTGTGCGGATGGGGCTATGAATGGTGGGGTTGATGCGGGGAGCATGCTTGAACCGCACTCGACCACAGGAAAAAAGTCTGGCATGCTGGCCTGACTTTTCGGACTGTTACAGTAAAAGAGACGCCATATGAAGAAGATCTTTCAGCTTGAAGTTATTGTTGGTGAAAATGCTTATGATCAGGCCCTTGGCCTGTTGACTCTGGAAGTGCCTTTTGGCTGGGAAGAAGAAAGCCTGCCCACTGGCGACAGCCGTTTTCTTGTGCATTGTGAAAACGCCGATTTTATCCAGAACCTGAGTGCTGCTTTTGCGGCGCGCCTGCCCGGCGCAAAATGCGCGGTGCAAAGCCTTGAAGAGCAGGATTGGGTGGCCGCATGGAAGCAGTTTTTTACTCCTGTGCCCTGCGGACGCCGTTTTGTTGTGCTGCCCCCTTGGCTGGCAGACAGCGAGGATTTTCCCGATCGCGTCAAGGTGCTCATTGAGCCCAAGAGCGCCTTTGGCACTGGGCATCATGCCACCACGGCCCTGTGTCTTATGGTGTTGAGCGATTTGCTGGATGCGGGGCGGGTGTCGCCCGGCGAGACTTTTCTTGATCTTGGCACAGGTTCCGGGGTGCTTGGCATTGCCTGTTGCAAGAGCGGGCTGCGAGGCGAAGGGCTGGATATTGACATCCTTGCTGTGGAAAACGCCCTGGAAAACCGCACCCTCAACGGGGTGGAAGAATTTACGGTGGGCCTTGGCAGCATAGATGCCGTGCCGGGCAAGACCTATGACCTTGTGCTGGCCAATATTCTGGCCCGGCCTCTTATGGATCTTGCTCCGCTTATTGTGCAGGCCTGCAAGCCCGGCGCGTGCCTTGTGCTTTCAGGGCTGCTGGAAATTCAGGCTGACAGTGTTGAAGCGGCCTATACGGCCCAGTGTTTGCCCAAGCCCCGGCGCGTGCTGGACGGCGAGTGGTGTGCCCTGGTGTGGGATTAATTATGGCGGGCGGCATGCTTGCCCTGCCTGTTGCAGGCATGCTTGCCGCCGCTGAAAACGCTTTGGGCCTTGGGGCGGCGGGGCAGTCAGTTATCTGGCTGCCGCCGGACAGCGCCTTTTTGTGGGCATGGGGCCTGCTGTTGGGCTTGGGCGTGGCTGCGCAGCTTTTGGCTTTGTTGCTGCGGCGCAGGTTTTTTCTGGGGGCCGGGGCGTGCCTTGTGTGCGTTGCGGCCCTTTTGGATCGTGATCCTGCCCTGTTTGTGGGGCAGATTTTGCTGCTGGCGGGTCTTTTGTGCTTGTGTGGTTCTGTTGCTGAACCCCGGCCCCACAGCCTGCGGAAAAAGGCAGAGCATGAACCCAGGTCATAAACTCAAGGCATGCGCCCAAAGCCTAAGCCCCAAAAGCCGCCGCGCAATGCTTTCTCTATAATCTTCCTGCGAGCTGCGGATTTTTTAACGTTCATGCGGCACTCTGCAACGAGAGCAGCTTGCCATTGAGCCTGTGCTCTGTTTGCAAGGGATTGCCCCTGCCCCATCTGCTCCTTCGCCCCTTCCGCCCGTAGCCCAAGCGAATCCCTGTAAGAGATTGCACCAAAAATAAAGGTTTTGGGGGGTGGGGGTGTGGGGGAGGAGACCCTTTTGCAAAAGGGGCCCTCTTCCACAAAAAAAGCCTTTCAACCTCTTGCGATTCGCGCACTGCGTGCATCACAGGGGGGATTTTTCCCCCCAGCTTGGGATGGGCGGCGGGCTGTAGTTTTCCAGTTCTTTCAGGCTGCGGCCCGGCCTTGCGGGGCGTCCATTACGGCCTCGCATCACAGGGCCGCAGGCTTGCGGCGTCAGTTCCTCCGGGATGGCGTCTGGCTCCGGGCGCAGGACATCTTCGGCCCTGGACAGAAAGGGCAGGGGATCCACAAGGTTGCCTGCGGCATCACGCAGGCTGAAATGCAGGTGCGCCCCTGTGGTGCGTCCGGTGCAGCCCACGAGCCCTATTTTTTCTTCCTTTTGCACATTTTGCCCTTTGCGCGCCAATGTTTTTTCAAGGTGTGCGTAGCGGGCAGTCATGCCGTCATCTTGCCGGATTTCCACAACAATGCCCGAGAGGCCATCTTCGCCCGCGTGAGTGACCTCGCCGCCCTTGTTGGCTACCACTGGCCAGCCCAGGCGGGCGCGCAGGTCAACGCCGCTGTGTTCGCGCACCACCATACCCCGGCGGCTCAGCCAGGTGGGCATGCGGCGCGGGCCAAAGGGGGAGGTCACCATTGTTTCAAGCGGCGGCAACTGGCGGACGAGCGGCTCAGCAGGAAGGGAGGCGGCGGGCTCTGCTTCTGCAATTGTTTCATCTGGCTGACTTACCTGATCTGGCTGACTTACATGATCTGGCTGACCTGGTTGATCTGGTTGATTTGGCTGATCTGCCTGATCTGGTTGACTTGTCTGACCTGGCGAGGGCTTTGGCGAGGGGCCTGATGGTGAGGCCCCGCTTGTGTCTGAGGGCAGCGCGGGGGGGCTGTGCTTTTGCGCCTGCCCGAGTGTCTGTCCGAGTGCTTGGCCGTGCTGCTGGCCGCGAGCTTGGCCGAGCGCCTGTTCGCGAATTTGGCCGAGCGCCTGTTCGTGAGCTTGGCCGCGAGCTTGCTCGCGCTCCTCTTTGTGCTCCTGCCCGGCAAGCGCGCCGGTAGGGGCAGCCGCAAAAGCGTGCAGCGGGTTCCAGGCTGCCGTTACAAGCAGCAGCGTGAGCAGTGCTGTGGCATTTCGCATATATTCTCGTGAACGGCGCATTGCGCCGGTAACATGTCTCTTTGTTGTCCTATCTCTTTGTTGTCCTAAAGCATTTTATTCTTAAGTAATTCAAATATATATCTTGTGATTCTGTAGAAAATGCGGCTATTTGCAGGCTCTGCATCGCGTTGCGGCGCGCTGCCCGCTCGCGTTGCCCCTCCTGCAGCGCCGGGGCCTTTCAATGTGGAAATACTCCGGGGCGGCATGCGCCGCAAAGGGGTGCGGTTGCTTCCTGCGCTGTTTTCTGCTTACCTGTAAAACGACACAGCAGAACTTGCGCGTCGCTATGGTGAAAGCATGCCGATTTCAGGTACAGCATTCCGCTGGTGGCAGCAAGTTTTCCACATACAGGTGGGTAGTGCCCGCCAAAGGAGATGGTATGAAAAAACGCGCTATCGCTGAACTGGTCACAGGCCGCAAGGCTGTTGACGGCGCGGGCGTGCACCTTGTGCGAGTGCTTGGCTCGCCCACTGTCCGCTCTTTTGACCCTTTTCTTATGCTTGATGCTTTTGACTCCCAAAATCCCGACGATTACAGCAAGGGTTTCCCCACCCATCCTCACCGGGGCATAGAAACGTTCACCTATCTCATGCGCGGGCGCATCGATCATGAAGACAGCCTGGGCAATACCGGAACCATTGTAGACGGCGGCTGCCAGTGGATGACGGCAGGCAGCGGCATCTTGCATCAGGAGATGCCCCGGCCTACACGCCATATGCTTGGCCTGCAATTGTGGATCAACCTGCCCCGCGACAGCAAAATGACTGAGCCGACATACAAGGACATTACGGCCAGCATGGTTCCGGCTGTGGAAGAAGGCGGCGCGCGCGTCGCCATTGTGGCCGGAGTATACAAGGGGGTGGCCGGAGCCACACGCGGCGACCATGTGGACGTGACTTTTCTGGACGTAAGCCTTAAGCCCAACGCGCTCTGGAGCATGGAAACCAAGGCCGCAGAAACGGTTTTCGCCTATATGGTGGAAGGCGAATGTGAGCTGTCCGGTGATGGCGGGCTTATTCCGCACAGAAATGCCTGCCTGTTTACGCCTGGCGACAGCCTGAGCCTTGTGAGCGGGTCAGAAGGCGCGCGTTTTGTGCTGGTTTCGGGTGCGCCCCTGGGTGAGCCCGTGGCCTGGGGCGGCCCCATTGTCATGAATACGGACGAAGAACTGAAGAAGGCCTTTTTTGAGCTGGAAGACGGCACGTTTATCAGGCATGCCCCGCAGGCCGGGGCCGGTCGATAACGCAAAAAGGATGTTCATGCGGGGTGAAGCGGCCCATGCCGGGCGGGTTTCACTCCGCATAAGACATATGACCTTACATGTATGCGGTTGTTTTTCTGTAGTTTACCCGCTTGACAGCTCTCTGGTGCGGGCTTAACGAGAAATATGGATACGGCGCAAATGGAGTAGCCATGCATACATTTTTTTTCGCATTGTTCCGGCAGGGCGCTGTGGCGTTTCTGGCTGCGGCAGCTGTTTTGTGCGCTCTGGTGGCGGTGCAGGCGGCTCCGGTCAAGGTTCCGCAACAAGGGCAGGGCAGCCTGCGCGTTCTTGCAACAACATATCCCATTTACCTGCTGGCGCGCAACGTGGCCCAGGGCCAGCCCCATATTCAGGTGGATCTGCTTATTCCGGCCCAGACCGGCTGCCCGCATGACTATGCCCTGAGCCCCGGCGACATGAAAAAGCTTGCAGCGGCTGACGTTCTTCTATTGAACGGTCTGGGCCTGGACGATTTTTTGCAAAAAGCGCTGCCCGTTGCCAAGCCGGGGCTCGTGGTTGTTGACAGTAGCGAGGGTATCAAGCCCTTGCGCCTGGCCGGGGCCGAGCCTGAACACGCCAGGCCTGAAAACGCCGAGCCTGAACACGCGGTGGCCGGGCCGGGCCCGCGCAATCATACTGACCAGTCGGCACACGGCCACGGGCCGGAAGAACAGGGTCATGAACATGATCGCAGCCATGCCCTCGATCATGCCCACCAGCACGGCGGCCTTAATCCGCATGCCTTTACAAGCCCGGTTCAGGCCAGCATTATGGTCAACAATATGGCCCGGGGCCTCGCCAAGGCCGATCCACAAAATGCCGCCGCCTACGAAGCCGCCGCCCGCTCATATGCAGCGATTCTGCATGATCTGGGCAGGCGCTTGAAGGATCTGGGGGGCAAGGCAGCCAACAAAGACATAGTCCTTATGCACGATGCCCTGGCCTACATGGCCCGCGATGCTGGCCTTGAAGTTATTGGCGTCATTCAGGAAAATGAGGATGCGCAGCCATCGGCCGCGCGGCTTGTCCAGATGGCCAGGGCTCTTCGCGAGCACAGGCCCGCCCTCATCATAAGCGAACCGCAGTATACGGATAAGCCCGTGCAGGCCCTTGCGCGTGAGACGGGGGTTCCCGCCGTTTCGCTGGATTCTCTGGCTTCCGGCCCGGCCTCTCCGCCGCTGGACTACTATGAGAAAACCATGAGCAACAACCTCGACATTCTTGAGAAGCACCTTGAGTAGCACTTTGAGCCGCGCTGAAACGAACGCCCCCGCTCTCGTTTTTGACCATGTGCATGTGTGCCGTGGGGGACGCTCCATTCTGGATAATGTATGCGCCACTGTTCCCGCTGGCAGCAGCACGGTTATTGTAGGGCCCAATGGGGCGGGCAAAACAACGCTTTTGCTGTGCCTTATCGGCGAAATGCCCTATACGGGGCGCATCACCGCAGCAGGGCGAACGAGCCTGCCGCGCACGGCCTATGTGCCGCAACATCTCTATCTGGACGCCAGCCTGCCATTGCGTGTGGGTGAGTTTCTGGCGCTCAACCGGCAACGCCGCCCGCTGTGGCTTGGCCTCTACGGCCCGCAACGCGCAAAGGCACGGGATCTATTAAGTATGGTGCGGGCAGAGCAGCTTGAAGAGCGCCGCATGAGCGACCTTTCCGGCGGCGAAATGCGCCGGGTGCTGCTGGCTGCCGCTCTGGACAGGGCTCCGCGGCTGCTGGTGCTGGATGAACCCGCCGCCGGGGTGGACGTGCAGGGCGAGCGCCTGTTTTGGGAGGTGCTTGACGAGGCCCGCAGACAGCAGGGCTTCACCCAGTTGATGGTCAGCCATAACCTGTCGCTGGCAGCCCATTACGCCACGCATATCATCTGCCTTAACAAAAAGGTTTGCGCAGAGGGAGTGCCCCATGAGGCCCTTGGGGCCTCTACCCTGATGCAGCTTTTTGGCGTGCCCATTCACCTTTATCCTGATCAGTGCGATCCCGCCGACCCTTCTTGCCCGCAATGCGGCGCCGTGTGCGCCACGGAGCGCCTGCTGCCGGACTATGCCAGCGTAAAGCGCCGTGATCAGGCGCACCGACAAGGTTCGCTGACAGTGTATGCGCCGCGGGATGCTGCGGCCGTGGGGAAAAGCCCTGCCACAAAGGAGGGTGACCATGCCTGATCTCGTATGGGCCTATGACATCTTGGGGCGCCTGCCGCTGGACTGCCTGCAATTGCGATTTATGCAACAGGCCCTGTTTGCCCTTCTGTTGCTGGCGCCCATGGCGTCTGTGCTGGGGGTGGAGGTTATCAGCTTTCGCATGGCGTTTTTTTCTGACGCCATCGGGCACTCCGCGTTTGCCGGTGTGGCCCTGGGGTTGATTCTGGCCGTAAATCCGCACATATCCATGCCGCTTTTCGGGCTGCTGGTGGGGCTTGGCATCATGGCCGTCCGGCGACGGAGCAGCCTTTCTTCGGATACGGTCATCGGCATCGTGTTTTCGGCGGTGGTGGCCTTTGGCCTGGCTGTGGTCAGCCGCGCCCCCGGGGTGGCCCGTGACATGCAGCGCTTTTTGTACGGCGATATTTTGACCATCACACAAGGCGAAACGGTCTTTTTGCTCGTGCTCTTTGTGGCTATGTTGCTTTTTCAGGCGGTGGGCTATAACAGGCTGCTCTATATTGCCCTTAATCCGGTCATGGCCAGAGTGCACGGGGTGCGCGTGGCCTTGTGGCAATATACCTTTGCCGGTCTGTTGGCCCTGGTGGTCATGTTTTCTGTCTGGGCTGTGGGGGTATTGCTTGTCACGGCCTTGCTTATCGTGCCCGCGGCCACCGCCCGAAATCTGGCCCGCACGGCGGGCGGCATGTTTTGGTGGGCCTTGCTTGTGGGCTTGAGTTCGGCCTTTGTGGGCCTGGTGCTCTCGGCACAAGAGTGGATGGCCACGGCCAGCGGGGCCACGGTTATTCTTGTGGCCTGCTGCTGGTTCGCCATAAGCGCCCTCGTGGCAGGGCTGCGCGGCAGCAGAAAGGGCGCCTGATGGAGAGTGGTTTTGAAATATTTTGTGGGGGAGGGGCCCTTTTGAAAAAGGGTCGCCTCCCCCACGCCCCCACCCCCTAAAACTTTTACTTCTGCTGCAAATTGCTACAGAAAGTCTCCCGACCTACGGGCTATGGGGCAGAAGCGTGCCTTGTGGGAGGCGCTGTCTCAAGATTTGCGGCAGACTCGCTACGCCGCCTAATCGCCACAATACGGGCGCTTACGCTGTCACGGTGGGGGGGCTGCTTAGGCAAACGCGGAGGCAATTTCAAAATGCTAAGGCTAAAACAAAAGCCTCCCCTGCTTTGTGGCAAGGGAGGCTTTATTCATGCGCCGGGCGAGGAAGGAAACGCCACGCGCGTCAGGCCAGTTTTTTGATGGCCGCCAGGGCGGCGTCATAGTCAGGCTCGGTGGAAACTTCGGAAACAAACTGGGTGTAAGCTATGGAACCATCCGGAGCCACAACCACAATGGCACGGGCCAGCAGGCGCAACTCGTCAATGAGCAGGCCGTAGGCTTTGCCAAAGCTTGCTTCTTTATGGTCAGAAAGGGTTTCAACCGCCTGCACGCCAGCGGCGCCGCACCAGCGGGCCTGGGCAAAAGGCAGGTCGCAGCTTACGGCCACAATACGCACCTTGTCGGAAAGGGCGGCGGCTTCTTTATTGAAGCGGCGCACTTCCATATCGCATACAGGCGTATCAAGGGAAGGCACGCTGAGCAGCACAAGCACCTTGCCAGCATAGTCTTTAAGGCTGCGCGGGCTCATGTCATTGGCGGCCAAGGTGAAGTCAGGGGCTTTCTGTCCAACGGCAGGCTGGCTGCCAACCAGATGCAGGGGAGTGCCCCTGAAGGTAACGGTATTCATGCGTAACTCCTTGTGTCCTTATGAGAGCATATGAAGCTGCAATGCTCGCCGGAGATTTGTTTTCAAATTCCCGCCGCCAAAAGATTGCGGGGCGGCATTGCTGGCGGTTAAGCAAGTATTTTAAACGTTAACTGCTCTAGAAAAACCACTATGCTACAGGAGAAAACACCAGTCAATAACTATTCTTAACAAGCTCTGAGCTGCCGTAGCAATCATGCGACAGGCGGCGGCTTCGTCTGGCGGGCCCAAAAGACCATACCCAGTGAGCAGCCAGTATCCGTTATTTTGTAAAGATGGGCAAGCATCAGGCAAAGCCCACAGTTGCCGCGCGGTAAATTTGTTTGCCGGCATTGCCATCACGGGGGCAATGCCTATATTTACAGACAGGGCAGCCGCATAAAGATTTTTTCATGGGCGCGTAGCCTGAGCGTCTGAAGCAGGCCGCTTGAGGCCTTGCGCACGAGGTTGCCCTTGTCGTTTTGTTTGTATCTTGCAAGCAAATGATGCTTGCGTTTTTTTGCGGCCATCTGCCCGCACAGCCGCCGAAGCGCTTATGCGCGTTGTGCCGCGCATGAGCGAGTAGCATTTTTGCGGCGGCGGGTTTGATGGCGCCGGGGATGATCGCTGTTTTCATACCGGCTTGCCCAAAATCAGGAGCGATTGATGAGCACTTTGACACCGCGTGAGATTGTAGCCGAACTGAATAAATTTGTCGTGGGGCAGGAGCAGGCCAAGCGCATGGTTGCCGTGGCCGTGCGCAACCGCTGGCGCAGGCAGCATCTGCCAACAGAGCTGCGCGACGAAGTTTCGCCCAAGAATATTATTATGATGGGCCCCACCGGCGTGGGCAAAACAGAAATTGCCCGTCGTCTGGCCCGGCTCTCTGGCGCGCCTTTCATCAAAGTTGAAGCCACAAAATTTACCGAAGTGGGCTATGTGGGGCGCGACGTGGAGTCTATGGTGCGCGATCTTATGGAGATCGGCATCAACCTTGTGCGCGACGAAGAAAACGCCCGCGTGCGCAAGGCCGCCGAGGCCGCTGCGGAGTCGCGCCTTATGGATCTTTTGCTGCCCAGTTCCTTTGGTCAGGAAGACCGCGCCTCTACCCGCGAAAAGCTTTTGCAGCAATTTCGCCTGGGTTTTCTGGATGAGCGCGAAGTGGAAATGGAGGTGACGGAGCAGGGCGGCGGCGGTGTGGATATTTTTGCCATCCCCGGCATGGAGCAGATGGGCGGCCAGGTCAAGGATATGTTCAGCAAGGCCTTTCCCCCCAAGCACAGCCGCCGGAAAATGAAAATTCGCGACGCCTTCACCGTGCTGGTGCAGGAAGAATCCGGCAAACTGGTGGATCAGGACGCGCTGAGCCAACGCGCCAAAGAAAGGGTGGAGCAGACGGGCATCATCTTTATTGATGAAATAGACAAGATTGCCAGCTCTTCACAAAACCGCACCTCGGACATTTCGCGCGAGGGTGTGCAGCGCGACCTTTTGCCCATAGTGGAAGGCAGCTCTGTGAACACCAAATACGGCATGGTGCGCACTGACCACATCCTTTTTATCGCTGCCGGGGCGTTTCACTTCAGCAAGCCGTCAGACATGATTCCCGAGTTGCAGGGGCGTTTTCCGCTGCGCGTGGAGCTTCAGCCCCTGGGGCGCGAGGAGTTTTTGCGCATCCTCACCGAGCCCGACAATGCGCTTACCAAGCAGTATGAAGCCTTGCTCGGCACTGAGCAGATACGCCTGAGCTTTACCCTGGACGGGCTGGAAGAACTCGCCGCCTTTGCTGAGGATATCAACTCGCGCACTGAAAACATCGGCGCGCGACGTTTGTATACCATTATGGAAAAAATTCTGGCCGATATTTCATTTGACGCCCCCGATATGCCGGGCGCGCAGATTGTGGTCAACAGGGCCTATGTGGTTGAGCATTTGCAGGATGTGCGCCGCGATCAGGATCTGACACAGTATATTCTCTAGATGTGGCGCATTGTTGTTTTAAAATAGTTGCTTACGGGCGAAGCGTTTTTGCTGTCTTCGCCCGTAAGCCATATACTATTTGAGAATACACGCGAATTCAGAGATTGTGGCGCGTATTGGATGCGGCTGACGCCCAGGCAGAGACGCCCAGGCAGTGATAATGATGCCAGACAGTGATGCAGGCAGTCGCGGCTTGTTTTCTGTGCAGATCAGCCTGCGAGCACAGGTTGCAACATGTTTGCCAGCCTTACAGCCAGATCGTGGTCGTCACTGGTTTTTCTTCCGCTGACGCCAAGACCGCCAAGGCAACGGCCCTGAGCGCCCATGAGCGGCACCCCCCCCTCCAGAGGCGTAAAAGAGGCATCGCAAAAATCTGTGGCGGCAAGTTGTTCGCGCAGCAGTCTTTCGCGAAAGGCCTTGGTGCTTGTTTCCATACGCATGGCCGTATAGGCCTTGTTTTGCGCTATGGACACCACTCTGTCGGGTGTGCCGTCCATACCCCAGAAGGCAGCCAGTTTACCACTGGCATTAACGATGGCCACACAGACCGGGGGGCCTTCTCCTGCCTCACCTTCAAATTTTTCAAGCAGATCTAAAAGGCTACGAGCGGGTAGTGTCTGGTGCATAAGCGGGGGCTCCTTCGCGGGGTGCTGTTTCGGCTCGTTTTTTGGCAATACCGTGTTTTTTCATCTTTTCATAAAGAGTAGCGCGCGAAATACCAAGGTATTTGGCTGCCTTTGTCACATTCCACCGCTGTTCTCTCAAGGCGCATGCAATCAGGTGTGCTTCGCTTTCAGCAATATTGTGGGCAAGGTCTGTCTGCCTTGGATGTTCTGCTGGCTCAGTAGGGGAAATGCTCTGCCCATCCGCGACCGGCTCTGTGCTCAGGCCCCATTCAAGAGGGGTGGAATTTTTCTCGCCGTGAACATCCAGAGGCAGGTCGGCGGGGGCTATGGTGTCGTGGTTGCACAGGCTCAGGGCTCTGATCAGAATATTGCGCAACTCCCGCACATTGCCCGGCCAGGAATAGGCCATCAAAGCCTGCATGGCCGTTTCGGTAATGCGCACTTCGGTGCGGTTCATGCGTTCCAGCAGGTGCCGGGCCAACAGGGGTATGTCTTCGCGTCTCTGGTTCAGCGCCGGAACATTGAGCACCAGAGGGCTAATGCGATAGTACAAATCCTCTCTGAAATAGCCTTCGGACATCATGCCCTTCAGATCGCGGTTTGTGGCCGCCACAAGGCGGAAATTGGCCGAGCGCGGTTTGGTTGAGCCCACGCGGCAGAAGATGCCATTTTCCAGCACACGCAGCAGCTTGCTTTGAACCGCCAAGGGCGTGTCGCCTATTTCATCAAGAAAGAGTGTGCCGTTGTCGGCCAGTTCCAGTTGGCCGACCTTGCCGTCCTTATGCGCGCCAGAGAAAGCTCCGGGCGAATAGCCAAAAAGCTCGGATTCAAAAAGTTCTTTGGGAATGGCCGCGCAGTTGATGCAAACAAAAGGGCCTTCGCGGCGGTCGCTCTCGCAATGCAGGGCTCCGGCTGTCAGTTCCTTTCCTACGCCCGTGGGGCCGAGAATCAATACAGGGGAGCCGGTGCGCGCAAAGCGGCTCAGCATGTTCTTATAACAACGGGTAGTTTCACTTTCGCCGATAATGGACTGCAGACTGTAGCGCGAAGAAAGCGCGCTTTTCATTTTTTTGGCATAGGCAGAAACTTTTTTATCTAAAAAATCAAGACGTTTATGTGTTTTATCCAACTCTTCGTGCGAGTTGAAAAGGGCTTGCGAAATCATGCCTGTTGAGCCGTCGGCCATCTTGAGCGGTACGCGATTAACCACAATAAGGCGTTCGCAATCTTTGCCTTTGACTCTGCATATATTGCCAAATTCGGGCTGGCCGTGTCCAATTACCTGGGGGGCACGGCTGTCAGGGATGAACTCTGTAATGCGGCGCCCTTCTATTTGTTTGCGGGTAAAACCAAGATAATCGGCATAGGCTTGGTTTATAAAGCGTACACGGAGGTTGCTATCGCAAATATATATGCCTGTTGTCAGGTTGTTCAAAACAAATTCAAGATCAAATTCAGAAGATGGCAGCTTTTCAGACATGGGCATTCCTTATGTTGACCGTGCGCATCGGCCAAAGCTGGCAGTGGGGGGGCAGAGAGGTGTGCTCTTATACAAGAATATGCGGAAGAAAGAGGGTAGCAACATTTTCCCATTTTTTCTACAGTATTTCGTCTTGTTTTGCCTCAATGCTCATATGCTCAAAACCGCCACTGTCATCATCGGGTTGGCTGCCATGCTGATAATAAAACCCGTATTACGGACTTTGCGCCCGTCGGCGGCAGTCAGCCGGGCGGAAAGGCACGGAAACACATAGGCGTAAGGGCGCGGTCAAGCTGCGATTTACTCCTGATTTATGGTCGAGTTGATGTTGTCAATATTTCGGAGCCACCACAATTGTGGTGGCTCCGATTTTATCCCGGTTTTTTAAGCCTTTAAAAGTGCTTTTTGTCCAGGTGTTCATATTTGGGCAAGTAGCGCGTGGGGAGCGCCAGCGCATCACGCCGGAAGGGGGGAGCAAGGCGGGTGCCATCGGTCATTATTTCAATAACGGCGGGCCGGCGCTTTTGCTTGGCTGTTTCAAGGGCGTTGGCCAGGTCTGCCTGAGTGTTGACGGTATAGCCGTCAGCGCCCATGGCCTCGCCTATTTTGGCATAGGAATTGGACCAGATGTCGGCGCCCACAAAGCGGTTATTGTAGAAGTCCACCTGATTTTTCTTTTCGGCGCACCATGCGCCATTGTTATAAACAGTCGCAATAACAGGCAGATTATACTGCACTGCCGTGGGCACTTCAAAAAGGCTCATGCCCCATGCGCCGTCACCAGCGATGGAAAGCACCGTGTCTTCGGGGCAGGCCAGTTGCGCGCCCAAAGCGGCCTGATAGGCAAAGCCCGTATTACCGAAGGTAAGTGTGGCTATATGCCGTTTGGGATTTTTGAAACGCAGATAGCTGTTGGCCGTGGAGGATGTATTGCCGATGTCGGTGGTGGCAATAACATTGTGGTCCGTGACAAATTTGCCCACTACTTCCAGAGCCTTACGCGGGTGCATGCGGCCTTCAAGGGCTGGTTCTTCGGCTATCTGTGCTATTTCGGCATACCAGACGTCCAGTTCGGCCTTGACCTTGTTGCAGACGCTGGTCAGGTCGCGGGCAGGAGTCATATTGGTCTTGAGGCGCTGGAACAGTTCCTCGGAGGCGTCTTTGGCGTCGGCGCAAAGGCCCACGGCCACAGGGTGGGTTTTTGCAATGTGCATGGGGTTGATGTCCACCTGCACGATTTTGAGATCCTTGTGGAAGTAGTTGATATCGTCTTGTGGCAGAGTGCCAAAGTACGAAAGGCGCGTACCTACAGCCAGAACCACATCGGCGTCTCTAATGGTGCGCATGGCTGCCTTGGATCCCATATAGCCGATGGGGCCCAGCCAGAGGGGGTGGTCGCAGGGGAATGCGTCGTTGTGCATGTAGGTTGTGGCAACGGGAGCACCAAGGAACTCGGCCAGCAGCTTGACGGTTTCAACACAGTCGGCGTCTACCACACCGCGGCCAGCCAAAATTACGGGGCGCTTGGCATTTTTCAGCACTTCCACAGCGGCAGCAAAGTGTTCCGGCTTGCCTATGCCACCGGGGGCCACCCGATACTGGGAGGGATGCAAGATGTCTTCATCAATCTCGCCGTAGAAATAGTCGCGCGGGATATCGACGAGCACGGGGCCGCGCATGGCATACGCCGCACGAAAGGCCGTGCGCATGATGTCAGCGGCACGCTTGGGGTGAGGAACGCGGAACGATGCCTTGGTGATAGGCTTGAAAAGGTTCCACGTATCACATTCCTGAAAGCCATCCCAGCCCACGGAAATACTGCCTGCACTGGGGGACAGCACCACCATGGGCGAATGCGCCATGTTGGCGGTAGCCACCGCCGTTACATAGTTGGTAATGCCAGGGCCATTCTGGCCTATGACCACCCCAGCCCTGCCGGTAAGCCTGCTGTAAGCGTCTTCCATATGGCCGGCGGTCTGTTCGTGACGCACTGAAATAAAATCGATGCCAGCAGCGGGATAAAGGTCCAGCATATCCATAAAAGCTGAACCGAGGATGCCGCTCACATGGGTAACTCCCTCCTGAACCAGGACTTCTGTCATGGCTTCACTGGGTGTCATCTTGGGCATTTGAATACTCCTTAATAGGGTTGGCATGAAGGCGCAGTGTCATATTCAGTCAGACTGAAAACTGTAAGCCTGTCTTTTCTCACACTGGCTTGAGCAAATAATGAACCAAGCCGGTGGCCTGTGCCGCCCCAACTTTTCTGTAAAGTAAATAACTACTAATAATTCAAATAGATATGATTTTTTATATTCATAAAAAAGCAGCATTTCCTGCGTGGGTAATAGCGCTGGGTTTATGCTGGCTTGTGCGAGATAAGACAAACTGTCTTGGTATCAAGACGCTCGCGGACAAGGTGTCTGAGGTTTCAGACACATTTATGCTCCATTGCTATGCTTTTTAGAAAAATATACCGCAACATGGAGCAATAGTTATTAATTAATGGCGTGGCATGCTTTGTGCTAATTAACACAAACAGTTGGGGCGAAAAGTATTTCCGCGATTGGTGCTTCAGGCACAACTTCCAGCCGCAATGCGGGAAAGTTCAAGGAAAATTTCGCTGTGCTCAAGGGGGTCTGAAAAACTGTAACGATACCCGCAATGTGCGGGAGCACAAGGAGGATAAGGAATATGAGCACTACGACCAGTGATGCTGCTGCTCAAAAAAATCTGCGCCGCGTTGTACTATCGTCCATCGTGGGAGCACTTATTGAATGGTATGACTTTTTCTTATACGGGGTTGTGGCGGGTATTGTTTTTAACAAACTGTTCTTTCCTGCGGTGAGCCCTGTGGTGGGCACCATCATGGCATTTGCCACCTTTGCTGTGGGCTTTGTTGCCCGTCCCCTGGGCGGCATTATCTTTGGGCATTTTGGCGACAAGATAGGCCGCAAAAAAATGCTCATCATTACTCTGGAAATTATGGGTGTGGCCACTGTGGCCATTGGCTGCATTCCTTCGTACGACACGATAGGTATATGGGCGCCGATTTTGCTGGTCATCTGCCGCCTGGCCCAGGGCATTGGCCTTGGCGGCGAGTGGGGTGGTGCAGTTCTTATGGCTTTTGAATCTGCTCCTGCTGAAAAACGGGCTTTTTACGGTGCTCTGCCCCAGATTGGCAACCCGTTGGGCCTCATGCTGGCCACAGGCATTATCGGCTTTTTGTCCTATTCGCTTTCCAATGAAGATTTTCTGGCCTGGGGCTGGCGTATTGCGTTTCTTTTGAGCGCGGTTCTTGTTTTTGTTGGTGCATATATTCGTAATTCAGTTGAAGAAACGCAGGATTTTTCTGCGGCCAAAAAAGAAGTGGAAAAAGTGCGTTACCCCATGGTTACTGCTTTCAAGCGTTACCCCAGAACGCTTTTTGCCTGCATGGGGGCCCGCTTTGTGGAAGGCATCGCTTTCAACGTCTTTGGGGTGTTCTCAATCTCCTACCTGACGCAGACGTGCGGCGTGCCCCGGACCATGGCCTTGACGGTGGTTATGTCGGCGGCCTTTGTGATGGCCTGCTGCATACCGTTCTGGGGAGCACTTGCCTGCCGCCTGGGTAAAGGAAAAATATTTGGTGTCTCTGCGCTGCTGCTGGGCGTTGCGGCCTACCCGGCCTTCTGGGTGTTACACCACTACTCCAACACCAACTTCTTCTTTGTCTACCCCGCAGTCATCATCCCCCTGGGCGTCATTTACTCCGCTGCCTACGCCAGCATGGCCAGTCTTTTCTCCGACGCGTTTGATCCCACGGTGAGATACTCAAGTATTTCATTTGTCTATCAGTTTTCGGGTATTTTCGCTTCGGGCATAACGCCTATGGTCGCCACAATTCTTATTCAGGCCAACAACTCCCAGCCCTGGTATCTTTGTGGGTATCTGCTTATCGCTGGCATCATCAGCGCCCTGGCCACAGTATGGCTGGGCAACATCCGTCGCACCAAGGTAGAGCCGCTTCCTATGGTGTAAAACTGCCGCTGCCATCCGGAGCAGTTAATCGTTGAAAATGGTTAACTGCTCTGATGCGCTCATATGATTTCTTCATCGCGAAAGACCAGAAACCGGCCTCAGGGCCGGTTTCTGGTCTTTCAGATGGTTGGCGGCCTGTGGTTGGCACCCTGTGGTTGGTTGGCGGCCCATGTTGTGCCGTGCGCGACCTGTCATCAGTTGCAAGAAATTCCGCTGCTTGCGCCGCGCGCAGTGAAAAGCAGGGTTTTTTCGTGGCGGTTGAATCGTAAAACTGTCAGGGGCGAGGCCGGCAGAAGGTAGCGGCCTGTGCGCAGCCGGAGCATTGGCGGCGGATTTATTTATGTGAGCGCCTGCCACAGGGAAAGATGGACTTGCGTTCCTTGTGGGGATAAAATGGCGTTAATGTTGTGCTCCCTTGCATCCGCTTGGCGGAACCTGCCCATTGTGTCTTTTTCAATTTTGCAACCCGTGTTTGAGCGCGGGCTGGCATACCTGTGCCGTGTCTTTTCCAGGGTTGTTCTCACGGCTGCCAAAATGTTTGGCAGCGCGCAGCGCTTGAAGAGCGAGGCATTTTTTGCGGCCTGGTTGATTGCATATACGAAAAAAGGTTCGTGGTGTGTAACCACGAACCTTTGTTTCTTTCTGGTGGGCCATCAGGGACTCGAACCCCGAACCAACTGATTAAGAGTCAGCTGCTCTACCAATTGAGCTAATGACCCGCATTGCGTGAAAAGGGATTTACGCTTATGGGTGCCAACTGTCAAGCAAATTTGAAAAAAAAATGGAAAGAAAGAGTTAGCCCTTTGAAATTAAAGGATTTTTATTTGATAAAGTTTTTTAAGCCATACAGGTTTTTTACGGCCCTGTGCCTGCTACCTCTGTGTATCGGCCTGTTTCTTTTTGTTTTTTTCTCCCGGGTAGAGGCAGAAAGCCTCTCGGCCCGCTTTGAAACAGCCGCGGAAGGCGGCAATCTTATAGGCGCCTTGCACCTGACCTTGCCGCAGGGCTTTCATGCCTATGCGCATGAGCCTGGTGATGCGGGCCGCCCCACCACGCTGCAGTTCAGCGTTGGCGGCGGCGCGCCGTTGGCTGTGTGGTACCCTGAGGGTGCTGTGCAGCGGGATTTTTACGATCCTTCGGCCACCATTTTTGTTTATGAAAGCGAAGTGACCCTTTATGTGCTTCTGCCTGCAGTCGATGCGGGCAAGCCTTATATTGCTGACATAAGCATGCTGCTTTGTTCCACACGCAACTGCATGCCCGTCAACCAGCAGATTCAGGGCGTCGTGCCCCGGGCGGATCTGCCCCTTGCTGATGTGCACTGGGCGGCCCGGTGGCGTGATCTGAAAAAGAAGCCCCCCCAATTTCTTGACGGCGGCCCGGCCCAGGCGCTGCCTGCCTTTGGTACGGGTTCTTCCTTGGTGTCCGGTTCAGATCAGGCCTCGCAAGAAGGGCAGGGCAGCATGGGCGCGGGGGGCAAGTCCGAGGGCATAGCCCGCTGGCTGGCAGCCCAGAACAGCGGAGCAGCCCAGAACGGAGAAGCAGATCCGGCGAGCCATAAAAAAGTTGAAGCAGAAAACGGGCAAAAAGCCCTGCCGCCGCCAGACGGTTTTGTCAGCCTGACGCCCCGCTATGTGGACGAATCTTTGGAAATATCGGGGCTTGGCAAAGCCCTGCTGTTTGGCATTCTGGCTGGCTTGCTGCTGAACGCCATGCCCTGCGTGCTGCCCGTGCTTACCTTCAAGGTCAGCGGTCTTCTTATGGTGGGCGGCTACGACAAGAAAGGGTTGAGAAATTTCAGGCGGCATAACATCTGTTTTGCCGCCGGGGTCATGACCTTGTTCAGCGCCCTTGCCCTTGTGCTTGGGCTTGCGGATCTGATGTGGGGGCAATTGTATCAGAGCCAGCCAGTGCTGCTGGTCATGTTGCTGCTTGTATTTCTCATGGGGCTTTCCATGCTCGGCGTTTTTACCCTGCCTATCATAGACCTGAAAGCTGGCACAAATACCAAGAATCCTTGCCTTCAGGCCTATTTTACGGGCCTTGTGTCCACCTTTCTGGCTACCCCGTGCAGCGGGCCGCTTTTAGGCGGGGTGCTCGGCTGGGCCTTTACCCAGCCCCTCATGGTGGTTGTGGTGGTTTTTTGGGCTGTGGGCCTGGGCATGGCCCTGCCGTATATCTTGTTCAGCATCTGGCCCGTTCTGGCGCGCATTTTGCCCAAGCCCGGCCCATGGATGCATGTTTTTGAACGCATTGTGGGCTTTTTTTTGCTGGGCACGGCCTTGTATCTGCTTTCCATCCTGCCCGTGGAAAAACACATGCAGGTCTTGAGCGTTCTCTTGGTGGTGGCCTTGTGTGCATGGCTTTGGGGCAAATTTTGCGACATATCGGCGCCGCCTCTGCGCCGTCGCCTTGTGGGGCTTGTCTCTCTTGGCTTGCTGTTGGCTTCTGTTATCTGGGTGTTACGCCCGGTAGCTCCTTTACCACAATGGCGCGATTTTAATCCGCAAACCTTTGAGGCGACCTTGGGTCATAAGCCCATGCTGCTGGAATTTACCGCCGACTGGTGCCCCAATTGTAAATTTATGGAAGCCACGGTTCTGACCGATGAACGCTTGCGCCGCTTGCAGGCTCGTTATGGCATGGAGCTTGTGCGGGTAGACTTGACCAATGCCAACGCCTATGCGGTGCGGCTTCTGGAGGCCCTTGGCAGCAAAAGTATTCCCCTTACGGCGCTTTTTCCCGCCGGAAGTGATGCCACCGCCCCCCTGGTGCTCCGTGATGTGTATGGCAGCGAGACTCTAGAACGCGCTTTAGGCGAAGCATTTGGGAAATAATGGAATTTTCTTCGTCAGGCCTATGGAGCTTTACCTATCCGTCGATAAGGCATAGTATGTAAAGAGATGTGGGCCGGCGGTTATCGCTTTGGCCTTTGTACAGGTTGGGCTGCTGGCTGCAACAAGGAGCGCACATGGATTTGAATCAAAAAAAGCAGGAAGACGAACTTCTGCAACTGGTGACGTTCAGCATCGGTGAAGAGGAGTTTGGGGTAAATATCCTGAAAGTGCAGGAAATCATCCGCACTATGGAAATTACCAAAGTACCCCGTGCTCCTGAATTTGTGGAAGGTGTCATCAATCTGCGTGGCAAGGTTATTCCCATTATTGATCTGCGGCGGCGTTTTGGGCTTGTCTCCAAGGCGCACGACAAGAACACGCGGATCATCGTTATTGAGATCAACAATATCATCGTGGGTTTTGTGGTCGATGCCGTTTCTGAAGTGCTGCGCATTCCGGCCAGCACGGTGGAACCGCCGCCGCCCGTGGTGGCCGGGGTGGACTCGGACTATATCAGCGGCGTGGGCAAGCTGCAGGATCGCCTGCTTATCATGCTTGACCTCGACAAACTGCTTTCCAATGACGATATGGACGTGCTTGGCGGCATATAGCTGCGCTGCGCGGATAAAAGCCTTGCGAAAAAACAACAGGGCAGGGGCTTGCGGCCCCTGCCCTGTTTTGCATGCGATGCGGTGGCCGCATTGCCTGAAACGCTGTTATGAACCTTTGGATTTTGTCTTGCTGCGCCCTTCGCGGCTGGCGGCAGCTATGCCGTTGATTGCGCAACGGTCAGTGAAAATTAAAAAGGTTTTCTTGATTTTTTTCTGCGCTGTTTTTTGCGCGGCTTTTCTTCATTAAAGTTTTCTATTTTTCCGCGGGGGCTGCGTTGATGCGGCGGCTGTGGCGCAGGCGCAACTCTTCCACAATAACTTTTTCGTAATCTGGAGCTATGGAAAAGTCGGCATGAAGCTCGGCGCAAAGCATGTTTTCGATTTGCTGTGTTTCTTCCCAGATTTCAAGCAATTCGTCGTCCGCCAGGCTTTTGACGCGCTCGGTAAAGGGCTCTTCGTCAGCAAAGGGTATACAGGAAGCCATAGTATTTCTCCCATATGGGGGCAAAACAGGATCAAAAGTCAAAATGGACTGCAAGGCAGGCTCCATCTTCAGATAGCCTACGGGTATTGACGCGCATCGTCAAAAAACTGCGCTGTTTTCAACAATCGCAGCCTGGGGCGCAAGAATTCAGGTGTTCCCATAGGCTGTAAAACTGCCAGGCTAAACAGCAGAGGCGATAGATAACCACTATCCCAGTCAGCCACAAATGTCACGATCTCACTGGCATTTTCCGTCTGCTCTCCGGGCTGGGCCTTCCATTGACGCAGCATGGCCCGGATATCGGCCGTGCGGGGGCCCTTTTTTGTGTCTCTGGTGTAGAGCATTTCGGGCAGAGCGGCAAAGTCGGCAAAGCATTGCGCGGCAAGGCGGTTTTCTTCGGCTGTGGGCAGGCTCAGACTGAAAGACTCGGCAATGGCCTGCTCTGTTCGGCGGCTCTTGTCTTCTACCATCTCCACACGCAAAATTTCCATGCCGGGTGGCAGCAGCGGATTCAGGCGGCTGGCCACTTCCTCGAGAGGCAGTGTTTTGTGCAGGGTCAGGGCAAACCATTCGGCCCGGCTTTCAACGCCCACAGGCAAAGCCCGGCCGAATGACATGAGCGGCATGGGATGAAAGCCCTGTGAAAAGGCCAGCGGCAATGCCGCCCGCCGCATGGCGCGCTCAAGAACGGCCTGTAGCTCCAGCTGGCTCAGATAGGCGCTGCCTTCTGCTTTGCTGTGCCAGACGCGGTATTGGGCGGCCTTGATCGTCAGCTCAAGGGTTATCTTGGGGGGGCGGTTGGCCGGGGGGCGGCAGACCAGGCGCCCTTCGGCATCGCGATTTACCTGATGCGCGCGCTGGTCGCGCTGCGTAAAGATGAGCCTGTTGCGGTGCAGATGCGCGTCGTCAACGGGCGCATCCTGGCCGGCGGCTTCTGTCTGACCTGCGGGCTTGCCTGTAGCGGCACGTTCTGCAGGCGTTTCTTCGCATGCCAGGGTTGACGCGCAAGGCCCGGCAGGCCCGTCAGCGAGCGGAGAGGGCGTATGCGGCATGCGCGACGGCCCCGCTTTTGTGTCACAGGCTCCGCACTGGCGGCATGCGCCGTAGCGGCAGTCAGCGGTAATTTTTTCCTCCAAGGCGCGCTGCCACTCATGCAGCAGAAATTCTTCAGAAATACCGGCTTCCAGGTGATCCCAAGGCATGGGGCTGCCCGGCGTACGTTCGGCTATGCAGTCGGCGGCGCTCAGGCCGCATTCGTCCAAAGCTTCAAGCCAGGGGGCCAGGTCGAAGCTTTCCATCCAGCTCGTGAAGATGGAGCCTTTGCGATAGGCCTTTTCCACCACATCGGCCATGCGGCGATCCGCACGGGAAAGAATGCCTTCAAGATGGCTCATGGCGGGTTCATGCCAGCGCAGTTTGAGGAACTTCTGTCCCTTGAACTGCTGGCGCACCAGATGCACTCGCCGTTGGATTTCTTCCTGGCTTATCTGCTCGACCCACTGAAAGGGCGTGAAGGGTTTGGGCACGAAGGGCGAAAGAGCAGCCGTAACCTGAAGGCGCGGGCTGCCGCGCCCGGCAGCATCACGCACCTTGAGGCAGGTTTCGGTGATGGCCGCAAGGTCGTCGTCGGTTTCTGTGGGCAGGCCGATCATGAAGTAAAGCTTTACCTGCTGCCAGCCGTGTTCAAGCAGCTTTTGGGCGTGTAGCAGCAGCTCTTCTTCGGTGATGCCCTTGTTGATAACGTCGCGCAGGCGCTGGCTGCCAGCCTCCGGGGCGAGGGTGCAACCCGTGCGGCGCAGGTCGGCCATGCGCTCGATGATTTCGTCATCAATGGAGCCTACCCGCAAGGAAGGCAGGGAGAGGCCGATCTGCTCGCGGGAACAGCGGTCAAGCACGCCAAAACACAGTGTTTTCAGCGCGGAGAAGTCTCCTGTGCTGAGAGAAAGGAAGGAAATTTCGTCAAAACCCGTTTCATTCAAGCACTGGTCGAGCAGCGTCTGGATGGTTTCAAGCGAGCGCTCGCGCACCGGGCGGTAAACCATGCCTGCATGGCAGAAGCGGCAGCCGCGTGTGCAGCCGCGCGCGATCTCCAGCGACAGCCTGTTGTGCACAGCCCCCACGGGAACCACCTGTTTGGTGGGGTAGGGGGTGTTGTTGATGTCCGCCACAATACGGCGCACCGGGCGGGTATAGTCCGCCATCAGGGGAACAGGGGGAGCGGAGGGTGCTTCGGGGCGGGCGGAGAACAGCGAGGGCACGTAGATGCCGGGTATGTGGCGCGATTCCAGGAGCAGGCGTTCACGGGGCCAGCCCTGTTCCAGGGCTTTTTCGAGCAATTGGAGCACATCGGGCAGGCTTTCTTCGCCATCGCCAAGAACCATGATGTCTATGAAGGGCGTCAAAGGTTCGGCGCTGAGCAGGGCTCCGCCGCCAGCAATAATCAGGGGACAGGCCGTGAGGTCTTGCGGCCTGTCGGCCGTGCGCAGGGGAATGCCCGCCAAATCGAGCATATAAAGCACGTTTGTATAGCAAAGTTCGTGCGTTATGGAAAAGCTCAGGCAGTGGGTTTGGGCCAGGGGCGTGTCTGATTCCAGTGTTGCCAGCGGCGTATTGTGAGCGCGCAGGATTTCTGCGGCTTCGCGCTCGGGGGCCATGACCCTTTCTGCCCACCACTGGGGGCGGCTGTTGACAATATTGTAGAGAATTTTTTGCCCCAGATAGGACATGCCGACATCATAGGTGTCGGGAAAGGCCAGTGCTACGCGCAAGCGCACCTGGCTGGGGTCCTTGCGGCAGGCATTGTCTTCAATGCCCGCATAGCGGCTGGGCTTGGGCAATAGGGGCAAAAGGGAACGCATAGACTTCCTCATTGAAAGTGTTGCAACAGACATGGTCTGCACGGGCTTGCTGAAGGCGCGGCAGCTTTTGCTACGCGCAATAAAAAAACGGCGGCATTGCTTTTGTCAGCCTTGCCGTCCGGGAACAGGTATTCTCCAAACTGCCAACGTGTGATGATAGCCCGCTCTGGCGCGAAAGTAAAAGCAGAGTATGAAAAGGGCGGCACATGGGCCGCCCTTGAAAAAAAGCCTGACAGAAAAACGGACTTATTTTATAAGACCGCTGCCGGAACCGCTGAACGGCTCGGAGCTGAACTGCATTCTGCCAAGTCCGCCAGCCACGGTAAGGTTGGTGCAGGCTTCGATGTACTTGTCCTGAAGTTCCTTGGGGGTGTTGGCGTAGCGGTAGAGGAAATTTTTTCCTTCCAGGCTGCCGTTAAATTCGGGCTCAAAAGGATAGCCGTAGGGCAACATCATCATCTGTACGCCCTGCTGGGTGGGTATGCTCTGGATGGCGGCCACATCATTAAGGCTGTCTTTTTCGGCATCATACTTGCCAATGACCAGTTCACCCGTAACCAGCTTCATCAAACGAATATCGTAAGCCATGCTATGCTCCTGAATGTTAGTGGCTTGTAGGTAGGCACTGAAGCAACGCATGTCAAGGCATTTTCTGTTGCCTTGGCTGCCGAAAAGACTAAAATATCGCCATGCATAATTTTGAAGTCTCATCAGAATACACGTTGTCCAGGGCGCTTGAGCTTGTGAAAAAGCAGCTCGGCTACGGCTTTATTCGTAAGAACCTGCTGGAGCTGGCCCTTACCCACAGTTCTTGGGCCAATGAATGTGGGCCGGGACAGGAACACAACGAACGGCAGGAGTTTCTTGGAGACGCCGTGCTGGAATTGTGCGTTTCGTGGGAGCTATACCGGCGTTTTCCCGCCGCTCGTGAAGGGGAGCTGACCAAGATGCGTTCCGGCCTTGTCAGTGCCGTAAGTCTTGCGGAAAGAGCACGGGAGATGGGCCTGGACTGCTTGCTGAAATTGGGCCGGGGGGAGGAAAGCCAGGGGGGAAGAAAGCGCGACGCGGTGTTGAGCGATGCTCTTGAGGCTGTATTGGCGGCTATTTACGAAGACGGCGGCTTTGCCGCGGCGCAAGAGGCCGTTGGCCGCATTTTCGCCGGGCAGTGGCCCAACAGGGCCGGAGACGGCAAGGCCTCCAAGGATTACAAAACCCGCTTGCAGGAAAGTTCACAGCAGCGCTTCGGGCAGGCTCCGCTGTATACGCGCGTGGGCAGTCATGGGCCGGAGCATTCCAAGGTTTTTGAGGTTGCCTTGCGGCTGCCCGACGGCAGCGAATTTTCGGCCAGCGGCAGCAGCTGTAAAAAAGCCGAGCAGCAGGCGGCGCGTATTGCGCTGGATGCCCTCGGACAAACAGAATAATACCCGCCAACGCTTGGCGGGCAACGAAAGAAACGTTGCCACCAGAAAGCGGCGGGCCATCTTTTTTATATGCATTGGCTGCATGGCGTGGATGTGGCGCGATTTTGACTGGCCCGGGGGCGTTGCCCCCGGGCCTCCCATCTTTGGTCTGCCACAGCCTAGTATAAGATGACCTAGCCGCCGATGAGCTGCATGGCCATCTGGGGCAGCGAGTTGGCCTGTGAGAGCATGGCTACCGCAGACTGGCTTAAAATCTGGTTACGCACAAACTGCGTCATTTCCGTGGCTACGTCCACGTCGGAAATGCGCGATTCGGCTGCCTGCAGGTTTTCCGCCTGAATATTCAGGTTGGTAATGGTGTTTTCCAGGCGGTTTTGCATGGCGCCCAGGTGAGCGCGTATCTTGTCCTTGGAAACAATGGCGTTGGTGATGGCGTCCAGGGCGCGCTGGGCGGCCTGCTGTGTAGAAACTGTTCCGCCGTCACGCAATTCACCCGTTGTACTGTCAATGGCCTGGTTGCCTACGCCAAGGGCAGAGGCCGTGCTATTACCGATTTTAATGTAGTAATAGTCTTCGGCCGAGTCGTTGCCTGTGCCGAAGTGAACCTTGAGCTTGCCTTTGGCATCTAAGCCGCTGCCATCGTGCGTGTCGCTGGACAGGGAGCCGTTGAGCAGGTGAATGCCGTTAAAGTCCGTGGCATTGGCGATACGGGTAATTTCCGAAGCCATGGCCTGATACTCGGACTCGATCATGAGGCGCTGGGTGGAATCATAGGTGCCGGTAGCGGCCTGTTCTGCCAGCTCTTTCATGCGGGTGAGCTTTTCGTCAATAACGCCCAGAGCGCCGTCAGCGGTCTGAATCATGGATATGGCGTCGTTGGCGTTACGCGCGCCCTGTTGCAGGGTGGCGATATCGGCCCTTTGCAGTTCGCGGATCGCAAGGCCGGCGGCGTCGTCCGCCGCGCTGTTGACGCGCAGGCCTGTGGAAAGGCGCTGCACTGACTTGCTCAGCTGCGAATAGTGAGCATTCAAATTTCTGGCCGTGTTTGCGGCCATCAGGTTGTGGTTAATAACCAAAGACATGGGACACCTCCTGGTGGTTACTAAGCTGTATCCCCGGCTTTGCAATCCATGTGCCAAAAAAAATTACTTTATAATTTTAGTAGGTTATGTGTGTGTTGTGAGCGTAGGAATTTTTTTCCGCCCCTTATGTGCGAAAAATTTGACGCGTCGGGCATGGGCTGTAGGCGCAGAAAGGAAAATTTTGCGGGCTCAGAGTGGAAAAATCTGCTAGCGATGACAGGAAGAATTTGCGGGCGATGACAGCGTCTGTTCACACAGTGGACGAAAAAACACTGCCGGAAGCAAGCTTTCAGGCATGAGGCCAAGTTTATGGCGGTATTTTTAGTAACTATGCCAGCGCGGCCTGTTCCAGGCGGCAAGTTCTGGGGGGGCGTGTGGGGTGCGCCGGGGGGGGGCGCCGTGGAGTGCCGGGGGGGCGCCGTGGAGTGCCGGGGGGGCGCCGTAGAGTGCCGGGGCCGCCGTGGAGTGCCGGGGCCGCCGTGCGGGAGCTTTTCTGCGCGTCAGACTGCCAGTTGCTGGCCTTCTGTCAATTCTGTGGCGGCGCGCAGCAGGCGCTCAAAGGATTCGTGCCTGCCCGCATCAAGATGCTGGTCGGGGCGAAACTCATCTACCAGGCAGCCTTCGTTGAGAACAACCACTCGGTCACAGAGACGGAAAACAGAAGCCATGTCGTGCGACACATAAAGCAGCGACAGGCCAAGACTGTTTTTCAGGCTTTCCAGCAGATCCTGTAATTGCGCGCGCACCACGGCATCCAGGTCGGTCAGTGCTTCATCAAGAAGCAGGATGTCCGGTTTGGGGGCCAGGGCCCGGGCGATGCAAACCCTTTGCAATTGCCCGCCGCTCAATTGCCCCGGATATCTGCGGGCGTATGACTGGGGCAGGTTCACCAGCGAAAGCAGCTCTGCCACGCGCTTTTTGCGTTCCGCGGCAGACGCCAGTCCGTGAGCCAGCAATGGTTCTTCAATGATGCTTCCGACAGTCATGCGCGGGTTCACCGCGCCGCGCGAATCCTGAAAGACCGTTTGCACATGCCTGCGCCAATTTTTTTGGCGGGCTTCTCGCGAGCCGATGTCTTTGCCCATGATCAGAACATTGCCGCTGTCAGGCTTTTCCAGCCCCAGCAGCAGGCGAAAAAGCGTGCTTTTGCCCGCGCCATTGCGGCCCATGACGGCAAGGCTTTCTCCTCGGTGCAGGCGCAGGCTTATATCCCGCAGCACTTCCTGGCCGTTTTGCCGCCGCCAGCGGCATGCGCCATAGCTTTTTTTCAAATTGCGGCATTCCAGCAAAACAGAATGCTGCGCATGGGTATTTTCTTTTTTGTGGGGCGCTTTCGGGCTGGACTTTTCACCGGGGGGGCAAAGCCTGGATACATGAAAGGCGTGCAGCAGCTCTTTGGTATGTTCATGCCTGGGGCGGCGCAGCACGTCGCGGGCCAGCCCCTGTTCCACAATGCGCCCGTCCTGCATAACAGCGATGCTGTCGGCCATGTTGGCGGCGGTGGTCAGGTCGTGGTCAATATACAGCAAGGCAAAGTTGTGGCGGGCCTGCAGGTGTTTCAGCAAGCGAAGAATGCGCGCCTTGCCGGGTAGGTCAAGGCTCGCAATGGGCTCGTCAGCGATAATCAGCGGGCTTTTGCGAACCAGCGCCAAGGCTATCATAAGCCGGTGGAGCATGCCGCCGCTCAGCTCAAAAGGGTGACGGGACAATATGCTTTCGGGATCGGCAAAGCCCACTTCGCGTAAGCGCCGCCGCATGGCGGCCTCTTCGCGCTTGCGCGGCACGCAGCCTGTGTCTCTGAAAGTTTCGCGAAAAGTATGCCGCACCGTAAAAAGGTGGTCAAAGCAGTCGCCGGGGTTTTGCATGATCAGGGCTGGAGCGCCCCCGATAATCTGGATGCTTCCACTTTCTTGATGCACACCGGGCGGCAGCAGGCCCATGACGGCCATGGCCGTGAGGGATTTGCCCGAGCCGCTGGAGCCCATAAGGGCGAGCGTTTCCCTTGCGCGGATGCTCAGGGAGATCTGATCCACTAGGCGCAATGTTTCTGTGCCTGTGGCGTTCAGGCAGAGCTTGCGAACCTCAAGAACGCACGGGGCTGCCAGTGGGCTGGCCGCTGGGGTTGCCAATGTGTGGAGTACGTCAGCCGCAGGTGTGATTGGCTCATGCGCTGCCAGTGGGCTGGACAATGTGTTGGCCGTTGTGTTGGCCGTTTTTGTCATGTGTTCCATATCAGGCCCCCTCGGCGCGCAAGGCGGGATCCAGGCGGTCGCGCAGTGTATCGCCCATAAGGTTGCAGGCGGCAGTGGCCATGAAGATCATCAGGCCGGGATAGAACATGAGCATGGGTTGCGAGCGAATGTAATTGCGGGCTTCAGAGATCATGAGCCCCCATTCCGGCGTGGGGGGCTGTATGCCCAGGCCCAGAAAAGAAAGCCCGGCCACATGCAGGAGCATATGCCCCACGTCCAACGTTGCAAGCACCATAATTTGCACGAGAATTGCGGGCAGAAAATGGCGGATGACAATGCGCGTGCGGCTGAGGCCCATGGCCTGTGCTGCCAGAATATGCCCGCGGCTTTTCAGGCTCAGCACATGGCTGCGCACAAGGCGCGTGTACCATGCCACATGGGTGATGGCGATGGCGATGACAAGGTTGGTCAGTCCGGCGCCGAGAATGCCGATGAGAAAAAGCGCCAATACGATGGTTGGAAAGACCATCATGGCATCGCAGACGCGCATGATGGCGGAATCGACCCTGCCGCCGAGATAACCGGCCATGGAGCCAAGGGCAAGGCTTGCCGCCACGATGCAGACGATGATGTATAGCACTGTGGCCAGGGAGTAGCGCGCGCCAACCATGAGACGCGAGAGAATATCGCGTCCCAGGTGATCTGTACCCAGCAGATGCTCCGCGCCGGGCGACAGAAATTTTTTTGCCAGATCCACGGCTTGGGGATCGTGGGGCGCCAGCCAGGGCCCCAGCAGGGCGCAGGCCATAAGCGGCAGCAGAATAAGAAGGGCCACGAGAGTTTTTTTGTTCATCGTCCTTCCCCCAGACGGATGCGCGGGTCGATCCGCGCGTACAGCACGTCCGTAAGCAGGTTGACAAACACAAAAATAAGGGTGGTCACCAGCGTAAACGTCTGGATAACAGGATAGTCATGATTGTAGATGGCAGAAATCACATAACGGCCAACACCGGGCCAGTTAAAAATGTTTTCAACAATTACAGCTCCGCCCAGCAACTCGCCAAAATGCATGCTCATGGATGTCAGAACCGGGATAAAGGCATTGCGCAGCACGTGCTGGCCGATGATGCGCCATTTTTTCAGGCCCCTTGAGCGGGCATACACGACGCTGCGGCTATGGATATGTTCCAGCATGCTGGCGCGGACGAGGCGTATGTTGATGCCCATGGACATGAAAGAAAGCGTGAATACGGGCAAAATCAGAAATTCCGGGCCGCCGCGGCCCATGGCGGGCAGAATGTCCAGATGGCGCGAAAAAAGGAGCACCAGTAAAAATCCCAGCCAGAATGAAGGCATGGAGACGGCGCTGAAGGCGAAAATACGGGTGAGGTGATCCGGCCAGCGGTCTTTGTACAGGGCAGCCGCGATGCCCAGGGGAACGCTGATGAACATGGTGGCGGCCATGGCCCACATGGTCAATTCAATGGTGGCGGGCAGATAGTAGAGAATTTCGCTGAGGGCCGGGCTGCCTGTTACATAAGACAGGCCCAGATCCCCCTGAAGGGCAGAGGCCAGCCAGTCTATATATTGTTTCCAGAGCGGCTGATTCAGGCCCAGGCTTTCGCGGGTGGCCGCCAGCAGGTTTTCCGTGGGCGGCAGGCCGGATAAGCGCAGGTATGCCATGGCCGGATCTGTTTTGCCGTAGCGCAGGACGGAAAAAACAAAAACAGAAACTCCCAGCAGCAGAGGGAACAGGATAAGAAGACGGCGGCACAAAAAGCGTATCATGAACTGGCCCGCGTTGAGATTGCAGGGGGGGCGCAGTGGCGCTGGCTTGCTGCCATGCCGTCATGCTCCCATGCGGCCTTGCCGCCATGCTGCCATGTCGTCATACTGCACTGCGCCCATGCTGTGGAACCCGCGAGGATTGCCACAGCATGGGCCATACAGCATGGGCCACAGACGAGCGGAGGCGACCACGGAAGATCGCCGCGCCGCTCTGGCCCTATGGCCGTGAAACCTTTGCCAGGGGCAGTTCGTAAGAAACGGGGCCGTAGGTAAAGTTATTGATGTTTTTCTTTTTGAACAGGGCCTTGTCGATGGTGCGGCTTACGGGAACGTAAACGGCTTCATCATGCAGCGTGGACAGAATGCTGGTGAACAGGCTCTGGAGCTCTTTGCTGTCTGTGGTGGCAAGAGCCTTGCTAATGGTCGCATCCAGTTCCTTTTTCTGCGGCAGCCCGCGCTGGGCCTGGTAGTCCGCATGCCCTGCCACGCGCATGGCCGCAACATAGGAAAACGGATCGTAGGGCGCGCCGTTGGATTCGCAGAAGATCATGTTGAATGCGCCGTTGGTTTGTGATGCGCCAAAGGCGTTGGCTTCTTCGCCCACAAGGCTAACGTCAACGCCTATGCGGGCCAGGTTGCTCTGCACCACTTCGCCAATGGAGCGCATGATGCTTTCATTGGCAATAAATTTGAGTTCAAGGCGCAGGGTCTTGCCGTCTTTGGTGCGAAATTTTTCGCCGGATTTGAGCTTCCATCCGGCTTTGTCCAGAATGGCGGCGGCTTCTTTAAGAGAGTGGGGGTAGGGTTTCAGCGCAACGTCGCAGAAAGGAATGTCTTTGGCCAGCAGCTCTTCGGCCGGGGCCTCCTGCCCAAGCAGCACACCCTTTATTATGGATGGGCGGTCAATGGCGCGCACAATGGCCTGACGCACAGCAAGCTCATTGGTGGGGAAGAGGGCGGTATTCATGGCCAGCAGGCGGGTATTGCGCGGCGAAGATTCGTGGGTGGCGTAGGCCGGATCCTTGGACAGGGCGGCGTAAGCATCAGGGTTTACCCCGGCCGAACCGTGATCGGCAATGACCGTGGCTATAAGATCCACTTCGCCGCTTTCAAGTGCTATGGCCCGAGTTTCTGCATCAGGGATGACCTTGACCACAAGCTGGCGCATCAGCGGCTTTTCGCCCCAGTAGTTATCGTTGCGCACAAAACGGTCAAATTCGCCCTTGCGGCTTTCGGCCAAAATCCAGGGGCCAGTGCCCACAGGCGCTTTGATGCCCTGGGCGGTATTACCGTCTTCGGGCATGGCTGCGGGAGAAAGAAAGCGCAGGGGGCGCACCAGGCTCAGTTCCTGAAGGGTTGCCGCATAGGGCTGTTTGAGCGTCAGTTCAAAGGTGTGCGCGTCTACGGACTTGTAAGAATCAATCAGGTCTGCTGTGGCCAGCCAATCATGACGCTTGATGTTCATGCGCACGGCGTCGAAATTTTTTTCTACCGCTTGGGCCGTGAAGGGGGTTCCGTCTGAAAATTTTACATCCTTGCGCAGCTTGAAGGTGTAGACTTTGCCGTCGGGCGAGATTGCCCAGCTTTCTGCCAGCCAGGGAATGATTTTGCCGCCTTCGGAATATTGTACCAGGGGTTCATAGATGAGGGCCTGGGCAAACATTTTGTTGGCGCCGTAGGCGTGTGGATTAAGAGGGCCCACGTTGCTGCTCCAGGCGTAGACCAGCGTGTCTTTGTCCCAGCCGTTGGCTGCAGATGCGGGGGAGAATGCAAGCAAAAGGAAAAACAGAGCCAGAACGCCGCCACAGGTATGGCGGAAGGACAAAAAAAACGCGTTGAAGATTCTGTTCATCATCCTGTCCTGTATGGGGTTATGAAGGTTTCAGGATAGTATCTATATGATATTTGGGTGTCAACTTTTAAAAAAACGTGACACGAAGGGCTGTGCTTTTGCCGCCAGCGCGCACCACTGAAAGCTGTTTGGCTTTGAGGCCCTTTGCTCGCCCCGTGCAGATTATTCAAAAAAGCCGAACAGGTGGGCGGGGCAAAGCTAACAAGCAAGCCGGGCGTCGCCCCTTGCAGCGCAAACCTGAAAGCAGGCAAAGACAATTACGCGCTAAGGCGGTCTACTTGTGTTTCATAGCGTAGAATGTGGGGAGTTACTGACGGTGGGTGAGTTGTTGCATAGTAATGAATATTTTATTAAACCGATGCTTGTCTTTGTGTGTCGCATATGGCGTTTGGGACTATAAAGCCCAAAACGAGATGTGGCGATGGATAAAAAAGTGTTTTCAAGAGCTGAAATCCTTTTTTACTCTTTTAGGTCAAGGTTATTATATACAGTTAACTGTTTTGATATAATTTTTTTTAGAATACAGTGAATTGTAACGTGATATGAAATCAAAACACGTTTATTTTAATAAAATTATGAGAATATTTTTTTTGTCTCTCATTATAAATACTGTGTGAAGTGTCGTATATATACTTATTTCAGAGTAATTGTTTATGATTTATACAGTGTGAAAAATACTTCTTAACATACCAAAATCAGAGAAGAATTACAGGTTGTTAAACTTTGAACTAATGCTTGACAACCCAGCTCATACAGGTATCTTTTCACCGGTGCAGCTGTTTTTTTTCAAAAGGCCGCACCATGTTGGAGTGGTTTCCCCTGCCGGACACTACGGCAAATGTTGTTTTTTTGGTGCGCCATGTGCTCGTTTGTACAAGGTTACCAAGGACAATAGGTGTCGGTAGGGGAGGTGTGTTTATGATTACTTGCATTATTCGCATGGAGGACTATGGGTATGGCATCACCAAAGGCAGCATTTAACGAAGACAAAGTTGCCCTGCTTATCGGCTGCCTTGTCTTCGTTTTAGCGCTCGGCAAAATGGTCGGCCTGGATACGATGGGCTGGGTCGTGCGCGTTGGCATGTGGGTTGATAACCCGCTTACCGCCTGGAAGGCCGCCACATGGAAGTGGCTGCCGGGCTGGGGCTCACTCTTGGTCAGCTACGTGGTCATCACCTCCGTGATGGCTATGGGTATTAAGCTTATCAAAGGCAACGTGCCCAGCTTCATCCGTGGCTTCACCATTATTTTCTTCATGGCTATTGCCTGCTACACGGCCGGGGCCAACGCTTACATTGCGGCCAACCCCACCCAGCTCGCTAAGCAGGGCATTCCGTGGGCTCTGGGCCTCAGCACCGAAGCCGGTCTTATCGTGGCTCTGGTTGTCGGTATTCTTGTGGGTAACCTTACCCCCCAGTTTGCCGAAAGCCTGCGCGAAGCCTGCCGCCCCGAGCTTTTTGTTAAAATCGCCATTGTTATCATGGGCGCCGAACTGGGCGTGAAAGCCGCTGATGCCGCCGGTTTTGCCGGTCACATCATCTTCCGCGGTCTTTGCGCCATTGTTGAAGCTTATCTGCTTTACTGGTGCGTTGTTTACTACGTTGCCCGTAAGCACTTCAAGTTTAACAAAGAGTGGGCTGCTCCTCTTGCTTCCGGTATCTCCATCTGCGGCGTCTCCGCGGCCATTGCTACCGGCGGCGCCATCCGCGCCCGGCCTGTAATTCCGATCATGGTTTCTTCGCTGGTCGTGGTGTTTACCTGCATCGAAATGCTGATCCTGCCCTTCGTGGCGCAGCAGTTCCTTGCTACCGAGCCCCTGGTGGCCGGTGCCTGGATGGGCCTTGCCGTTAAGTCTGACGGTGGCGCCATCGCCAGTGGTGCCATCACCGAATCCCTCATTCTGGCCAAAATGGCCGGTCAGGGCATCAACTGGGAGCCGGGCTGGGTCGTGATGGTTACCACTACCGTCAAGATCTTCATTGACGTGTTCATCGGCGTGTGGGCTCTTGTGCTCGCTTACGTCTGGACTGCCAAGTTTGACAAGACCCGTGGCGAACGCACCATGACCTGGGGCGACGTTATGGATCGTTTCCCCCGCTTCGTGCTGGGCTACATCGGCACCTTCCTGATCCTGTTGCTCATGTGCCTGTCTTCGCCCGAGCTGCACAAGCTCGGCAAGAGCCTGTCCGGCACCATCAACGGGTTCCGCGTGCTGTTCTTCCTCATGACCTTCTTCACCATTGGTGTGGTGTCCAACTTCCGCAAGCTGCGCGAAGAAGGCATCGGTCGTCTGGCTGTTGTGTACGTGGTGTGCCTGTTCGGCTTCATCATCTGGGTGGGCCTGTTCATTTCCTACGCCTTCTTCCACGGCATGACCCCGCCTGTTATCGGCGGCTAGCATATTCGGAGTGAGATATGGAAAAGAGTAATGAAGTAAAACTCCATGAAGAAATCGAGAAAATGGAGTATGAGCCCCTGGACCCCGTTGAAATGAAGCTCATCAAGGGCGGCATTGGTCTTGGCCTCTTTCTGCTGGTGGTGCTCTTCATCGTCAGCAAGTATGTGATGACCGCGCACTAGGCTTTGCCTTGTGTAATTGACTAAACACACCGGGAAGGGTTTGCCCTTCCCGGTGTTCGCGTTGAGAGGATTTGCCATGCCGCGCTATCATCTGCGCTTTATGAAAGGGCCTAATTATACGCTTAACCTTGAATTTGAGGCTGTGGTAGAAGCCGCCTCCTTTGAAGAAGCCCTGGCCCCGCATACTGACTGGCCTATTACAGAAAGCTACGATCACGCCACTGCTACCGCCTGGAATCCCGGCACCTGCGTTTACTATCAGGAAATGTGGGAAGCCGCGCTTCTGCCCGAAGAGAAATAAGCACCATGCGCTCCCGCTACATCGTCAGCGCCTGTCTGGCAGGCATTGCCTGCCGTTATGATGGGCGCGCCACGCCCTGTCCCACAGTCATGCGCTTGATGGAAGAGGGCCGGGCTGTGGCTGCCTGCCCGGAATGTTTCGGGGGGCTGCCAACGCCCAGGCCAGCGTGTGAGCTGGTGGGCAAGCGGGTTATAAACAGCCGGGGAGAAGATGTGACCACGGCTTTTTTGCAGGGGGCACAGGCCGCTACGGCCCTGGCCCGGCAGCATGGCTGCACCGCGGCCATTCTCAAAAGCCGCTCGCCTTCGTGTGGCTGTGGTCAGATATATGACGGAACCTTTCGCGGCGCTTTACGGGAAGGGGATGGGCTATGGGCCGTTGACCTGAGACGGGCCGGCATCAGCCTGTTCACCGAAGAAAGCCTGCCGCAGGATGAGTGAAGTAGGGCAGCTGGGTTTTGAAAAGCTGTGGGAGTGGATTTTGTAGGGCCGATGGGCTTTGCAATGCTTTGTGGGGGAGGGCCCCCATCCCGCAAAACCTTGGTTTCTGCTTCAATCTGCGAGAGTCAGTCCCTGGCCCGCCAAAGCAACTATCCCGTAACGGCGCATTGTCGTTACGGGATAGTTGCTTTGGCGGGCCAGAGAGTAAAGCGATATGGCTTTTACATTGCCCTGGCGGCTGCGTGAGCGGGCCTTCGCTACACGGACGTTAGCACAGCTTCAGCTCTAGATCTTTTCGGCGTGGATACCATGTTGGACAAGTTCAGCAACCACTTTTGCGCAAAATTCCGGCAGCTTGGCTTCTGCCTCTGGTGTCAGGCAAACCTGCATGGTTTTGTAATCATAAGGCTGCATGCCGAAAACAAGCGCTCTTGGCCGGTGTCCGGCCAGTTCGCAGGTCACCAAGGTATCCACAAGGTCGGTCTGATGCATGGAGTCTCTGAAGCTCAGGCTTTGCCGTAGCTTTTCCCCTTCCAGCAGATATACGGTTCCTGGCGCTTCGCGCCCCAGCACCACATCCAGAACCACCAGAAAATCGCACTCCATCAATCTGCTCATGAGCATCAGCCCTTGAGTGCCGCCATCCATAAGAGTCACATTTTCCGGCCAGCGGTATTGTGACTCAAGGTGTTCCACCGCCCGCACGCCAAAGCCTTCATCGGTCAGCAGAATGTTGCCCACACCCAGGATAAGAACTTTTTCTTTGCCCATGTGCCTGCTCGCTTTCTTGAAAAGTGAAAAAAAGGGCGGGGGCAAAGCCCCCCGCCCTCATCTATTATTCCGGATAAGGCAGACTACAGAACCTTGTAGTCATGCACTTCGTTGGTTTCACCGTCAATGACGTGCACAGAACAGGCGATGCAGGGGTCAAAGGAGTGAATGGTGCGCAGGATTTCCACCGGGCGCTTAGGATCGGCCACCGGCGTGCCGACCAGAGCGGCTTCG
>CAZFCC010000005.1:75245-79975 GCA_964517635.1 uncultured Desulfovibrio sp.
CTTCGGCAGCGCTGGGCACTCCCTTTTCGTCCCGGGGGCCCAGGTTCCAGGTGGTGGGAACCACAAGCTGGAAGTTGTCGATCTTGCCGTTTTCAATGGTCATCCAGTGCGAGAGACCGCCACGCGAAACGTCGGCAAAGCCCACACCACGCCCGGAAGTGGGCACGGCGTAGTCTTCAACGATCTGCTTGTCTTTGATGATGTTGTTCTCGTATTCGTTGAGCCAGGTTTCCATCTGCTGGGCAATGACCAGCGTCTGGATGCCGCGGGCGGCGGTGCGGCCCAGGGTAGAGAACAGGGCTTCGGGGCCGAGGTTCAGCTTGCCGAGCACAGCGTCAATGGTGGGCTTGATGGTCTTGTGGTTATGACCGTAGGCCACCAGCATCTGAGCAAGGGGGCCGGTTTCCACGGCGTGTCCATCGTAGCGCGGGGCCTTGTTCCAAGAGTATTTGTCCGTGTCGCCCATGAAGGTAAAGTGGGGATTGGTTTCGCCTTCAAAGGGTGCGCGGGCCTTGCCCTCGTACCAGCTATGACGCACATGCTCTTCGATCTTGTTGGGATCAAAGGCCTGCACGGAACCCACCTTGCGGTCATAGATAACGCCGGGCTTATACCAGCGGCTGTTGAGGTCGCGTTCGCCGCCAGGAGCGGGAAACTCGCCAAAGGCCATGAAGTTGTTGGTTCCGCCGATCTTGCCCCAGTCTTTATAGTAACTGGCCACCAGCATAAGGTCGGGGATGTAAACTTCTTCAATAAAGGCGCGCGCTTTCACATAAAGCTCGCGGAACTGCTTGATGCGTTCGGGCGTAAGCGCTTCGTAGCAGGTTACGCCGCCAGCAACGGTAAACTGGGTATGCGGGTTTTTGGCGCCAAAGACGGCCATGCCCTTGGCCACTTCCACCTGGGCGCGCAGGGCCTGCAGGTAGTGAGCGGTGCAGACAAGGTTGGCTTCGGGATCCATATAGTAGCCCTGGTGGCCGCCCAGGAAGTAGGCGTTGGTGAAGGGGCCGAGCTGGCCGCTTGCCACAAAGGTCTTGAGTTTGGTCTGTACGGCGGCGAACTCTTCCGTAGTCGCCTTGCGGGGCGAAATGGAGTTGGCAAGTTTGGCAGCTTTGGCCGGGTCAGCCTGAAGGGCGCTGGTAACGTCTACAAAGTCCAGCGCGTGGAGATGGTAGAAGTGCACCAAGTGGTCGTGCATGAACTGATTGCCCAGCACCAGGTTGCGTATATAGGTTGCGTTGGCCGGGATGGGCTTGTTGATAGCGTCTTCAAGGCAGCGTGTGGAGGCCAGGGCGTGCGTATAGGTGCAGACGCCGCAGGTGCGCTGGGTGAAGTGCTGCGCATCGCGGGGGTCGCGGCCTTTAAGAATGGTTTCAAGGCCGCGGAAGAGGGTGGCGCAACTGCGGGCCTCTTTGATCATGCCGCCTTCAACTTCAACTTCAATGCGCAGATGGCCCTCAATGCGGGTCAGCGGATCCACCACAATGGGCCCGGTGTAGTTGCTCTGGGGCGTTTTAGTGACTTGGCTCATTTTTTATCCCCCTAGTTCTGGTAGAACGGCGTCATATCGTCCCAGAAATTGGGCTCACTGCAACCTATGCAGGGATGCCCGGCAGCCACCGGCCAGTTGGTCTCGTTGAAAAGAACCTTGGGACAGTTATTGTAAGTTTCAGGCCCTTTACAGCCAACATCGTAGAGGCACCAGCCCTTGCGAGCTTCTTCAGAGTTGAAGGAGGGGGCAAATTCACCGGCGTCGAAGTGCTTGCGGCGTTCGCAGAGGTCATGCACGGTCTGGCCAAAGAACATGGTGGGGCGGCCCACTTCGTCCAGTTCGATTTTCTGCCCCTTGAGGAAGGCCACAAGAGTGCCGACCATATTCAGGGGGTTGGGCGGGCAGCCAGGCACGTTGATGGCCTTGACGCCAAGATCCGCATAGCATTCATTGATGCCCTTGGCGGCAGTGGGGTTGGGCTTGGCCGCCTGAATGCCGCCGTAACAGGCGCAAGTGCCGATGCTGACAACGGCTTTGGCCTTGGGCAGAATGTCTTTGCAGATGTCGTACATGGTGTGGCCAGCGATATAGCCGTACTTGTTGTCCATGCCCGTGGGGATGGCGCCTTCGACAAGACAGATGAAGCCATCGGGGCCGTTAACCGCGGCCTGAAGCGCTTCTTCAGCGGCTTCGCCAGCGGCGGCCATGATGGTTTCGTGATAGTCCAGAGAGATGGTGTCAAGAATAAGGGTGTCGATGAAAGGCTGATAGGTGCGCAGCAGCGCTTCGGAACAGCCCGTGCATTCTGCGGCGTGCAGATACACTACCGAAGGACGACGCCCGGTGAGGGCGGCAGCCACATCGGAAGCAAAAGCCGGGCCCATGCCCATAGCAACGGCCACTGCTGTACAAAATTTCATGAAATCGCGGCGGCTGACGCCCTGGCGCTCCAAACGCTCTTCTCCGCCTTCTTTGCCCAGACCCACGGCAATACGCATAATAGCCTCCTGGCAAGAGTGAATGAACATCTGCGGCGCAGTCCCCCTGCCACTGGGGCCTGCTGTGCGGCGTGAAAAAGTCACGCCGTCCGTGTCGAAGACAACGACCTGGAAACGTCCGGCTTTTCAGCCGTGCGCCTTGCAGCGCTGCCTGTGCATAATTCAGGAACTGATATGATGCGAAAAGGCTGCTGGCTTTGGCGTGTGCGGTGGTCATGCCCCTCATGTTTCCGCACGACCAGCTGGCCGTCATTTGCGAAAAATTATATACAGTAAGAAACAAACGGTCAATAGGTTCGTTATTTTTTGCTGGCGTTTACAGCGTTGATCCGGCCCGGTAGGCCGCATATTTAAACGCTTTGTGAAAAATCTTGCATAGCTGGCCATGGGGGCCGCCCCATGGGCGCAGGGCGGAGGTATTGAAATAATAATCTGGATTGCGCGTGTCTGGTTGCTACTCGGATGCGCTTGCGCTATTTTCGTGCGGCGCGACGCGAATGTATGGCCGCCATGATCTTTAAATTCCACCGCATTGAGGATGGCATGAAAACGGAATCTCTTTGTCTGCACGCCGGTTATGAACCCAAAAATGGCGAACCTCGTGTTGTGCCTATCGTCCAGAGCACCACATTCAGGTATGAATCCACCGCAGCCGTGGCCAGGCTTTTTGACCTCGAAGATGCGGGCTTTTTTTATACCCGCCTTGGCAATCCCACAGTAGACGCGGTAGAACGCAAGATCGCGGCCCTTGAGGGCGGTGTGGGCGCGCTTTGCACATCCTCCGGTCAGGCGGCCAACCTGCTTGCCCTGCTTAACGTGGCTCGCAGCGGCGACCATATTGTCAGCGCTTCCAGCATTTACGGGGGAACCTTCAATCTTTTTGCCGTTACCTTAAAAAAACTCGGCATTGAAGTGACCTTTGTGGATCAGACAGCCGCGGACGAAGAGCTTGAAAAAGCTTTCAGGCCCAATACAAAGGCGGTATTCGGAGAGATTTTGACCAACCCGTCCATGGATGTGCTGGACATTGAGCGCTTTGCCGATTTGGCGCACAGGCATGGGCTGCCGCTTATTGTCGACAGCACCTTTGCTACGCCCGTGTTGTGCCGCCCCTTTGAATACGGCGCAGACATTGTTGTCCATTCCACCACTAAATATATGGACGGTCATGCCCTGCAAATGGGCGGCGTAATCGTGGACAGCGGAAATTTTGACTGGACTGGCGGCAAGTTTCCCGAATTTACCGAGGCGGATCCTTCCTATCACGGGCTGGTTTATACAGAAGCCTTTGGCCGGGCAGCCTTTATCGTCAAGGCCCGAGTGCAACTCATGCGCGACATGGGCTGCTGCCAAAGCCCGCAGGGGGCCTTTTATATCAATCAGGGGCTTGAAACCCTGCCCCTGCGTATGGAACGCCACTGCCGCAACGCCGAAAAGGTGGCCGCCTATCTTGCGGATCATCCCAAGGTCGAGTCTGTCAGTTATCCCCGCTTACCGGGCAACCCCAACAAGGCGCTTGCCGACAAATATTTGCCTGACGGCTGCTGCGGCGTGGTGGCCTTTTCTCTTGGCGGCGGGCGAGAAGCCGGAGCGCGCTTTATTGACAGCCTGACAATGGTTTCGCTTGAGGTGCATGTGGCTGACATCCGCACGTGCGTATTGCATCCGGCCAGTTCCACCCACCGGCAGTTGAGCGATGAGCAATTGCGCGAGGCGGGTATACATCCCGGCACGGTGCGCTTGTCTGTGGGGCTTGAACATGTAGATGATATTATTGCTGATCTGGATCAGGCCCTCAAGCAGGCCTAGCCTCATTGGCATGCCCTTTAGCCTGTGAGCATACAAGAAGCACACATGGCCATAAAAGAGCCATCAATGACGCTCAAATGACTTTTAGATGATGCCTAAATGATGCCTCAATGATCATAAAAAAGACGGCGGGAATTCCCGCCGTCTTTTTTATGATCTGCTCGCAAGTTGCGCATGAATTTTTTCTGCTGCAGGCCCAGCCGCATGCTTTATAGTCTGTTTTTTTTATGGCTTTGCCTGCTTGTCCTGTGCGCCGTTCACAGCAGCACTGCACCGCATGCTCTTTTTAGAGCAGGTAATCGTTGAGACAATTGCCCAAATGGCGCCGATTTTGACCTTTTTGCCTTGCTTCCCAGGTAGAAGCAGCCTTGCAACAGACAGCAGCAAAAATAAAGGTTTTGGGGGGGGTGGGGGCGTGGGGGGGGGGGGCC
>CAZFCC010000005.1:80001-105098 GCA_964517635.1 uncultured Desulfovibrio sp.
AACAGTTCTGCAAGGCCCCTCCCCCACAAAGCATTTCAAGCGCCAGCAGCTCTGGTAAAAACTCTCGGGGGATAGCTGCGGTCAGCGTTTCTTTTTGGGCGAAAGCACTTGCTGCACCTTTTGGGGCGATGTGGGGTGGCGAAATCCGGCCTCAATGAGTTTGCGAGCGGCATTGTCGCGTCCAACCCTGCTGGTTCCGCCCATAACCACGGCCAGCATGCGGGTTTTACCTCGTTGGGCCGTCACAATAAGGTTGTAGCCCGAGGCCACAGTCCAGCCCGTTTTCAAGCCGTTGACGCCCGCAACCGTGCCCAACAATGCGTTGGTATTGCGTGTTTTTCTGTCCCGGTAGGTAAACAGCTGCACACTGTGATAACGCAGGGCTGATGGGTGGGCACGCAGGTAGGCCCTGGTCATTTGGGCCATATCTCTGGCGGTGGTTTTTTGTCCGGCGGCTGGAAGGCCTGTGGGGTTTTTGAATGTGGTGCGGCTCATGCCCAGGGCCTTGGCCTTCTGGTTCATGGCGCGCACAAACTGGCGGTCGTTGCCGCCAACCCGACGGGCCACCGCTGTGGCGGCATCGTTGCCGGAAACCACCGTCATGCCCGTAAGCAATTGTGACAGCGCAACGCGTTCACCAGTCCGCAGGTGCATGGACGATCCGCCCACGGCAGCCACCTGTTGCGTGATTTTGATTTTTTCAGCCGCTTTGATTTTGCCCGCGCGCACCTGATCCATAGTCAAATACATGGTCATGACCTTGGTGAGTGAGGCCGGGGGAATGGCCATGTCGGGGTTTTTGCCATAAAGAACTTTGCCGGTGTCCATATTGATGAGAATGGCCGAACGTACAGGCATGGCCGCCTGGGCACTGCCGGGAACGGCGCACAGAACAAGCAGCCAAAGCCATAAAAAACAGACTATAGGGCGTGCGGCTGGGCCCGGCGCTGTGCTGTGGCGGGCGTATGCGCGGTGCGAGCATGCAGGAGCACTGGCGCTTATCGCGGGCCGTTGTTTGCGGCTGTTCTTGGGGCAGCAAGGCTCTTCGTTTACCGAGAGCGTAGCGTAAGAATCTTTTTTAACCATTATCGTTTGCTAAGCAGTATACTTGTAGATGCGGTTACCTTCCTCTACAGCCTGCATGGCAAAAGCCAGCAGCACGGGCCCGGCAATAAGCCCCACGGGCCCAAAGCTGGAAAGTCCGCAGAGAATGGCGATAATCAGCACAAAGAACGGGGCCTTGATGCCCTGTCGCAGAAAAAGAGGGCGCAGCACATTGTCCACACCGGCTACGGCCAGCATGCCCCAGAGCCCCAGCCCTATGGCGGCCATGCCTTTACCGGTAAACCAGAGCGAAATGCACAGGGGCAGCCACACAATGGCCGTGCCGACCATGGGGATAGGGGCCACCAGGGTAGCCAGCAAGCCCCAGAAGGCCGGTTGATTGACGCCCGCCACGGCAAAAGCGATGCCGCATAAAAAGCCTTGAGCCAGCGCCACCAGAACAATGCCCAGCATTATGCCGCGCAATGCCCGGTGTATGGCTGTGATGAAGCGCCGCAGCATGGGCTGGGAAATGTGGAATATCCTGCCCGTGATCTTGCGCACACGACGGGAATAAATGGTAAATATCACCGTGAGGCTGACAAAGAGAAAGCTCGTCCAGAGCACCGTCATGGTGCCGCCAAGAAAATCTACGCCGCGCGATAGCAGGAGCCCCATGGCACTGTCAAAGAAGTTGTCCAGCCGCATGAGCAGGTCATTGAAGGCGCGCTCAATGCGAGGATGTTCCGTAAGGCTCTGTCTCCATTGATGAATGTAATTCACCCATTCAACGGGCAACTGAAAATTATTGGCTTGCAGTTCGCGCAGTCGCGTAAAGCCGGCCGCCGCCTGCGGCGATACCAGAAGCACCAGCACGGCAATGGGAACAATAAGGGACGCCAGCAGCGTGGCGATATATCCATAAAGCGGCGAAGACCTGATCAGGGAAACGAGGATGTGGCGCTTGCGTGAATCCGGCTGTTCCCGCTCAATGCGGATTCGCCAGGCCCGGGCTTTTTGCCTTAGTTTGCGGTAATAGGGCAGGGAAAGGCATGACAGGCAGGCCGCCATAAAGATGGTAACCGGGTTGGGCAGCAAGAGCAGATACCAGGCCAGTACGGCCAGCAGGTAAAGCAGGCGGGGCATTGTTTGTGTCATGCAGTAAACCTTAGGTTGCGTGCCCCATAATTCTGGATGCGGTTAATGTGGCGGTTGCGGCCTACGCTACGAGCATGTCCGTATGACAAGCTGTGGCCGTCAAAGGCGTGAGCGCAGACAGACTAACAAATGAATGCTTGGTCTGCCAAGCCTTCCGGTGCAGTGCGGCAAAAAGAAGGGTTTTAAAAAAGTTCTTTTTTATTAGTGAGTTATGGATTTTTAGCCAAGATTGCTGCTTTAGGGGCTCAGCTTTAGCAAAAAAGTGCGGCCATTCTTTGCCGGGGAACTTGCCTTGGGCAAGTGGCGGGCGCTGCGGTGTGTTGTGTGCCGTGCGCTGCATGGTGCGCTGCATGGTGTGCTGCGTGTTGCGTGGTGTGTTGCGTGTTGCGTGGTGTGTTGCGTGTTGCGTGGTGTGTTGCGTGGTGCGTGGTGTGTTGCGTGTGACGTACGGCGCCAATGAGCGCGTTGCGCCACCCCATGCCCTGTGCTAGCCTGCCCCATGATGACCGAAGCACGTAGCAGACCTTGGCTGACTGTTTTACTTCGCGTAATGCCGAAGTTTTCTTTTCAGGACTGTTGCGCTGCCCTTGAGCATGCCGGAGCAGCCGGGCAGGTGCTCATGGCAGCATGTCATGAAAAAATGCGCCCCCCTATCATGCCTTTGGGGCAGGACATGGTGCGCCGTCAGGCCATGCACGCCTTTCGTTGTTATAGCCCGCCCGCCGGGCAATCCTGCCTTGAGGCGCTCAATCTGGCGGCCAGTCAGGCGCGAACTCCCTATCTTTTACTCCTTTCCTCTGCGGTGCGCCTGTTGCCCGGCAGTTTGCCAGCCATGCGCCATAGGCTGGAAAACTCCGACCAGCTTGCCGGGGTCAATCCTCTGTTCCTTTATCGACAGGCGGCCCTGGCCCAGCAAGCTTCATCGGCAGAAAAGCACGCGCTGCATGGGGCCCGCATTGCCCACCTGGGCAGCGTGGGGGATTGCCTTGGGCAATTGCAGTATCTTTATGAAGGTCTACCCCTGGAACATGATCTGGCCCGAAAGCGGAGGTTTTTTCAGCTTGCCCATATGGGGGCGCTTTTGCTGCGGCGGGAGGACTTTGTGGCCATGGGCGGCCTTACGGTTGCTTTGGACGAACTGGCGTCTCAGGATTTTTGCTTGCGCCTTGCTGCTCCGCACACCACCGCTTCGGGGCAGGTCTCCCGGCGTTTTTTCAGCAGCGAGCCGGACGCGTTGGCAGTTATGGCTGACGACTTTGACAGCTGGAAGACCTGCGGCATGTGGAACAGCCTGTTGCTACGCGGCAAGCTGCATCCTGGGCTGTTGCAGCCCGATCAGGCGGAGCATGCGCGGCAAGATGGCCTGGATTATGCGTGCACGGCCTGGCTGCATCCGGGGCCGAGCCTGGCCTTGGGGCTGGAACAGGGCGAGGCCGAACTCGCACTCCCCTCTGAATCCTCGGCCCCCGCAGCTTCCGCAGTCCCCGCCACACCCGTTATGGCCGCATGGCTCCGCTGGCGGCATGATCCCCAGCCGCAAAGCCTGCTAAATCTGCTCGGGCTCCTGCCCCTGGGCCAGAGGCAGGCAGCCTTGACCCTTTGCCGCGATTGGCCCGACAGCCTGCCGCGCACATTGTCCTGGTACGCAGCCACAGCCCGCGCGTTGCATGCCTTTGGGCATGAGAAGGGATATCCGGCGCTGGCGGCTCAGGCTGGGGCATGGATGCAGCAAACGGCAGAATTCAGGCGCAGAGATTTGCGCCCCGGCATGCGCGCGCTGCAAAATGAAGGGCTATATGCCTGCAGCCTGGACAATTGTCCTGCTATTTATGATGCATGGCTGGAGCTGGCGGAAAAAGACCGTTCTGGTGCAGAGTCTGCGCCGCTAGAAGGGGAAAAACAAGAACGGCGCCAGAGCAAGAGTGATCTGTTGGTTGGCCGCCAATGGCCGACTCTGGCCGTGGTCATGCCCGTGTACAGTCCGCAGCCCGAATATCTGCGCGCGGCTCTGGATTCTGTCTTGGCCCAGACCTATCCCCACTGGCAGCTCTGCATTGCTGATGACGCTTCCCCCGACCCGCATACGCCTGAAATATTGAGCGCCTATGCCGCTTGCGATGCGCGCTTGCGCCATGTGCGGCGTGAAAGCAACGGGCATATTTCTCTGGCCAGCAACAGCGCGTTGGAGCTGGTTGACGCGCCCTGGACTGGTTTTTTTGACCACGATGATTTGTTGGCTCCCACAGCGCTTGAGCAGATGGCTCAAGTAACCGCGGCTACACCCCATCTGGGGCTGGCGTTCAGTGATGAAGACAAGGTGGACTGGCGTGGCGTTCGGCGTTCGCCCATTTTCAAGGCGGACTTGGATCCCTGGACGCAGTATGTCGAGCATTTTTCAGTATATTCCACGGAATTACTGCGGCGTCTTGGCGGTTTGCGGCCTGGTCTCGAAGGATCGCAAGATTTTGATCTCAGCTTGCGTGCCACGGAATGTCTCGAACCGGAGCAGATTGTTCATGTGCCGCATGTGCTCTATCACTGGCGCGTACACGAGGGCAGTTCAAGCGGCGCTGTGGGAGCGAAACCCTATGTGCTTGCGGCAACGCGCCGCGCGCTGAGCAAAAGTGCAACACGCCGAGGGCTTTCTGCTGTTGCCACGCCTGCGGGGCGCAATAATTTTTACGCCCTGCGTTTTGCCGCACCAAGCTGCCTGTGTAGCGTTGTTTTACTGGCCCGGCATGGGCGGCCCGTTCGGGCCGAATTGTGGCAGACGCTGCTGCGGCTTGCTGCACTTTTGCCAGTGGAGGTGCTTTGCCAGCCTTTGAGGGAAGATGGCGGAGCCGCTTTTTCCGCCGCTCCGGCATCATTGTCGGCCCGTCTTTTGCCCCCACCGCCCTCGCCTCGGGGGCTGGGGGAGGGCGACTGGAACGCGGCCTGCAATCTGGCCGCCAGCACGACGCGAGGGGAGGCTGTGCTTTTTCTGGATTCTGCCTTGTTGCCGCATGGCGATTGTCAGCCGGAGCAGTTGCTGGCCCTGGCCTTGCAGGCCGATGTCGGGGCCGCGGGCGGCATGTTGCGGCACGGAAGTTTTCTTTGGCATGCGGGTTTGATGCCGGATGTTAGCGGACAGCCCTTTGCCTTGCAGCGCGGTGCGGACTGTTTTCTTCTGCCTTCGCTCTGCAGCGGACAGCTTTTGCTGACGCGCAGAGTGCTGGCAGCCCCGCAGCAGGCCTTGGCCATAAAGCGGCGGCTGTTTTTGGATCATGATGGCCTGAACCCGGCCATGGGGGCCTGGGCCGGTGCTGACCTGGCCTTGCGCATGGCATCTGCCAAGCAGCACAGCCTTGTGTGTCCTTGGGCGTGGTGGCAGGTTCCTGCGGAGGGCCTTGGTGCTGTGGACGGCAGGGCCGGCCAGTGGGCCAGCCAGGGAACCAGTCAGGGTATGGGGGCGGATCGCAACATTGAGCGGGAAACAGAACCGCCCCAGGCGCTGGAGGAATTTCTCGCGCTCTGGGGCGAATCCGTTCAAAAAAACGGCTTGCGCAACAGAAACCTGCGCGCTGCGCCTGATCAGGGCTGGACTCTGATAATGGAAGAAAAAGTATAGTTTGTCAGTCTGAAACAACGCAGCTTCGCGAGCACATTTGGGCAACGCGCAAAACCCACACAAACCAGCCGCACCTAGACTTCGCGCCGGGCGTCCCTCACACAAATAAGCCGCACTTGAGCTTTTGGGCCGTGCAAAGGTCACGCTCGTAAGCCGCACTTGAGCCTTTGGGCCGGGCGTTGTTTACGCAGCCGCCGCAAGGCCAATGTCGCAAGGGCGTGTCTTCGCATTCTCGCCGCCCAAGGATTGCAGGGCGGCTTTGCGCGCCGCTACACAATCATTTGAGCTTTTGCCTGCTCTGTTTGAGGGGCGCGTTGCTTATCCGAGGTTTATGCTGCCCTTGAAGCTGACGCCGATGATTTCATAGGTGACGCGGCCGCGAGGAATCTCAACAGAAACCTCGTCTCCTTCCTCGCGCCCAAGCAGGGCCTGGCCCACGGGGGAAAGAAAAGAAATGGAACCCTTGCTGGGGTCGGCTTCGTCCGGGCCAAGAATGGTGTAGATTTTGGCTTCGCCGCTGTCTACGTCTTCCAGGTCTACGGTGGCGCCAAAGATCACCTTGTCACCGTTGAGGGTGTCAAGATCAATGACCTGATACAGGGCCATGCGCGACTCAATGTATTTTATGCGCGCCTCGGCCATGCCCTGACGCTCTCGCGCGGCGTCATAACCGGCATTTTCGCGCAGGTCGCCTTCTTCTCTGGCTTCCTTGATGGCTTGAATGATCTCCGGCCGTTCGCTTTTTAGGCGGGCCAGTTCTTCTTCCAGCGCCTTGTAGCCTTGTACGGAAATGGGAATACTCGTCATGTCGAACCTCGCAACGCAAAAAAAACGCCGCTGCCCAGGCAGCGGAGCATGCGTTTACCAAAAAGTGGTTTTTATGAAAAAAATCTGGTATTCCGGCAGGGGCCTTGGTTGGGCTTGCATAAGCGCTTTGAGCGCTACCAGCTGCCAGAAAAAAATCGGCCCTACGGCTATTTCACTGTGTGAATTTTGCCGGAAAATACACACCGGGCAACTGCACCTTGCAGGCCCGAAAACCTCTCCGGCCAAGCGGGCCGGAATCAAAAACCGTGATAGCGCTTTAACTCTAACCACTGCACAGATTACGGTCAAGCTTTAAACAAAAAATTCCAACCCTGTTGGGCGTATATCGAATGGGTACATACAGTTGACACTTGCGCCGTGCTGATCCTGCGTATATGGTAAAAAAATTGCTATAAACCGAGCTGATCGTCAGCCGCATTCAACCAACGGCAGCTTATGAAAAAATATTTGCGTTATCTCGGCCCATTACTGATCTCCGCCATTTTTTTGCTGGCGGTGTATCTTTTGTACCACAAGCTGAAAAGTTATAGCGTCGCACAAATTCGCGAAAGCCTGTCGCAAATATCTCATACACGCATCGCCTTTTCTCTTTTGCTCATGGTGGTCAATTATATGATCCTTGTGGGCTATGACTGGCTTGCGCTCAAGGCTATCCATAAAAGTCTTCCTTTGCCGCGTGTGGGGCTGGTTTCTTTTGTGGGGCAGGCCGTAAGTTACAATTTTGGCGCGTTGCTCGGCGGCACAAGCGTGCGTTACCGCTTTTATACTGCCTGGGGTTTTTCGCTGACGGACATTGTGCGACTTGTGCTTATGTTGGCGGTGACTTTTTGGGTAGGGGCGCTTGGGCTGTGTGGGGTCATCTTTATGGTGGCGCCGCCCATTATCCCCGAAGAGCTGCTGGTCAAAATGCCGTTAAAAGACGTGCGTATACTGGGCGTCATTCTTTTTACCATAGCCTGCTCATACCTTGCCCTGTGCTTTTTGATCCGCAAGCCAGTGCATATTTTCGGCAAGGAATTTGTTTTTCCCCCGCCGCGCATTGCCATAGCCCAGGCCGTTGTGGCGGGAGTTGATCTCGTAGCCGCCGCTGCCTGCATGTATGTGCTGCTGCCGGGCGACATGGGCATCAGTTTTATTGATTTTCTGCCCAGCTATCTTATGGCCCAGGTGGCTGTGGTCTTGACGCATATTCCTGGCGGGGTCGGGGTGTTTGAACTTGTTATTCTGCACCTTACCCACACCACACACGAGCAGATGGTTTTTGCCGCAGTGCTCTTGTTTCGTCTTATTTATTTCATTATCCCGCTGCTGGCTGCGGCGCTTTTGCTGGCACTCTACGAAGTGCGCCAGCGGCGCCAGGTGCTGCGCGGGGCTGGCCGTTGGCTTTCGGTGCTTTCGCACACGGTTTCGGCCTACATGTGTTTTTCTGCCGGGGTTTTTTTGCTGGTTTCATCCACGTTGCCCCTGGGGCATCATGCGCTCAACATGCTGCGCATTATGGAACCCTACCATGTTACGGCCATAGGGCACTTTGTGAGTTGCCTGTCGGGCGCGGCCCTGCTTTTTGTTTCTTACGGGCTGGAGCGACGCCAGGCGCGGGCTTTTTATATGGCCGTGGTTTTTCTCTGTCTCGGCATTGCCGGAGCCTTGCTCAATGGCTTTTCCTGGCTCACGGCAGGGATGGTGAGCGTGGTTTTGCTGGCCGTATGCATGGCTCGCAGGCGTTTTTATCGTGCTTCTTTTTTCTGGCAGGAGCCCATCCCCCTGTTCTGGCTTGGTGGGGCCATGGGCGTGCTCGTTTTGGTCGGCGCGCTCGGCTGGACGCTGTATCACACCGCATGGAGCCATTCGGCCAACTGGTGGCTCAACGCGGCTCCGAATGCGGCGCGTACGAGCTATGCTTTTGCGGGCATTGTCGTGGGCCTGGTGCTTTCGTGGATATGGCGCGCCTCTCTTCGGCGGCGCGCTCGCCAAAAGACGGAAAAATAACGGCGTCTCTCATGCAAAAAGGCCCGTGGCATATCAATGCCGCGGGCCTTTTTGCATGTATTTCCGCTGAAATTCCGAACATATATCCGAAAAAGGAATCAGGTCTGCATCTAGAACGTAAAGCGAATGCCCATGCTGAATTCATTGGCGTAAGGAGCCATGCCCACCTTGGCCTTCTGTCCTGCAAAGGACTTTTCATGCTGGTAATAACCAAGGCCCACGAAGCGGTAGGCCAGGTCGGCGGAAATTGTGTCGGTAAAGGCATAAGAAACACCGGCTCCGGCATTCCAGGCAAATACCGTATTATAATCGGTAGTGCTCATGCTCAGGCCCTGTTCTTCTACCTTGTATCTGCTTTCAATAAAGCCCATGCCAAGCCCGGCGCCGATATAGGGAGTAAAGGCTGTGTCATTATGAAAGTCCCAATAAGCATTAAGGAACAGGGTTTGCAGGTTCCAGCGGCCTTTGAGGGTCGCGTCCAGGTTGCCCTTGGCGTCCCAATCGGTTTCCGAATTGGTGCGGATGGCATATTCAATTTCGGCGCGCACGGGGATGTTATTGGCAGGATAAAAGTCATAGCCGACAAAAGCGCCACCGCCAACGGTGTTCTGGCTGTACTCGCCAGTGTCAAAGAAGTTTGCGCCCTTGCTTGTGGAGACATTACCGGTGCTCTGGATGGAATCAATGAATTTGAGGCCCAGATAGAACCCAGAGTTTTGAGCAAAGGCCGGTACTGCCAGGGCCACAGTCAGCGCGATGGTTAGAAAGATTCTTTTGAACATAATTCTCTCCAAGTTTGTGGTGACATTTTTCAAGCCTTTCCTGGATATTGTTCAGCCTGCGGAAATGATAAAAATTTCTATATAGAATATATGTATTCTATAAAGTATCAAGCAACAAAAAGCAGACCAAAGAAATTCCTAACTATTAAGCATATGCTTTACTATGATATTTTATTATTTCAGACTTTTTATGATGGGCATTTTTGTACAGGTTATTTCCAAACGCGCATATTTAATTAGAGATATTTATAAACATATTCGTCGGGGCAGGTTACCCAACTGGGCTGACGGCGGTATCAAAAAGCTGCTTGCATGGGTTTTTCGAAAAGTCGCTTGTTGCGCGAAGCAAAAGGGTAGCTGTCCTGGGGCGGGGAGCTTGTGGGTTTGGAGCGCGCTAGAGAAGGCATGGCGCGTTGAGGGGAGCTGGCGGCTCTGATTAGCGGCATGGCGGCGTTGAGGGGAGCTGGCGGCTCTGACGAGCGGCATGGCGCGTTGAGAGGAGCTGGCGGCTCTTAGACGAGCGGCATGGCGCGTTGAGAGGAGCTGGCGGCTCTTAGACGAGCGGCATGGCGGCGTTGAGGGGAGATAGCGCTTCTTGCATGCCTTGGGCTTGCCCCAAGAGTTGCCCCAAAGCTTGCCCCAAGAGTTGCCCCAAAAACAGAGGCTGCCATCGGTTCTGATGAATACGGGCCAAGGTTCGCGAACACTGGCCGAGGTACTGGTGAAGACGGGTGAACACCGACGAACACGGACGAATATGGACAATTACAGGCCTGGTGCGGCCTGGCGAGCGCTGGCAGGGGCGGGTTGCGCGCTGGCAACTCCAACCGCCCACAACAAACAGGCTGAATAAAACAAAAAAGAAGGTTTCATGAGTGCTTGTGGGCATTCATGAAACCTTCTTATCATTCAGTGTGGCGGAGAGGGAGAGATTCGAACTCTCGGTACGCTATTAACGTACACACGATTTCCAATCGTGCTCCTTCGGCCAGCTCGGACACCTCTCCGCATGTTTTGCATTCGTGCAAAGCCGAAACTGTATATGGCATATCCACAGAGAATGCAAGCAAAAAATGGTAAAATTATGGGTTGATACCGCCGAGCTGCTCTGTTTGCCTATTTTTTCTCTTCGGGCGGTGTTTTTTCAGTCTCTGTCTTTTTTTCACTCCTCCGCCGGAGGGGTGGTAGTCGGAAGTTCATTCAACAAAGGCCGCCGCCTGTTTTTGTGAGCATCCAGAACAGAGCGCCAACAATGACCACAGTCAGCAAGATTTTGATTACCATTGCCTAGTCCTGCCCAGGTTTGTCACCCGTTTTATTTTCTCGCTCTGTGCGTTTCTTTTCAATCCTGGCCGAGCGGTAAAAAATCCAGAGCGCCAGCGCGGACAACAAGGTGATCGCTATGGCGTTGAGCGTCAGGTAGCCCATGGTTCCATCCTTAGGCGGTTACCCCCACCGTGCTGAAGCCGCTGTCAACATAAATGATCTGTCCAGTCACGGCGCTGGCAAGATCAGACGCCAGAAAAGCCGCCACGCCGCCCACATCGGCTGTGGTCACGTTGCGGCGCAGGGGCGAATTGCTTTCCACCATGGTGAAAATATCCTTGAGGCTGGACACGGCCGAGGCGGCCAGTGTTTTGATCGGCCCGGCGCTGATGGCGTTGACTCTTACCCCCTTGGGGCCAAGGTCATAGGCCAGATAGCGCATGGACGCTTCAAGGGCGGCCTTGGCCACACCCATGATATTGTAGCCGGGGATAATCTGGGTGGAGCCATGATAGGTCATGGTGAGCACCGAGGAATTTTCGTTGAACAGCGGCTCAAAAGCGCGGCAAAGCCCCGTGAGGGAATAGGCGGAAACTTCCAGAGCAAGGTTGAAGCCTTCACGAGAGGTATCCACAAAACGGCCAGTGAGGTCATCGCGGTTGGCAAAAGCCACGGAGTGAATCAGGATGTCCAGATCGCCCCACTGTTCTTTGACAATGGATGCGGCATTCTCAATTTGCGCATCGTCACACACGTCACACTGGAAGGTGAATTCGCCGCCCAGCTCTTCGCTCAGAGGCTCAACACGTTTTTTAATGGCATCACCCACATAGTTAAACGCCAGACGCGCGCCCTGAGCCTTCAGAGCCGCGGCAATGCCATATGCGATGCTTCTGTTGTTGGCCAATCCCATTATAAGAGCTTTCTTTCCTTGCAGCAGCATGGAGCCTCCTTGAAAAATACGGCCGCACTGGCCGCGTGAGGTTGTAATTGCGCCGCCTGTCCGCTTCTGCGGCTGGGGGCTGTAAAGAAAATGTTGGACAAAACTCGCCTGATCAACCAGCGGTAGCCGAAGCGCATAGCCCGAAGCACTGGCCCGAAGCGCATGGCCCGAAGCACATGGTTCGGAGTGCAGGCGCGCTACAGGCGCGCGGTTCACGCTCGCGCGCAGGCCGGGTTTATGGGGCAATATGCCGCGCGTGCCCTTCTCGCAGTAGTGGCTCAAGGGGCGCGCATGGGCAACTGGCTGTATCTGCCACATGCCAGATTTGCCTTACCGGTGGCGATGATTCTTCGCACGGCAGCTACAAAGCTGCAAGCCTATACCTTGAGTGGTACGGGCTTTTTATTTTTTACTTGGTAATGATTTCGTAGGCCTCTTTGTACTTTTCTGCAGTAATTTTTATAACGTCTTCGGGCAGGGGCGGCGGCGGAGGCTGCATGTTCCAGGGCTGCGCTTTCAGCCAATCGCGCAGATACTGCTTGTCAAAGCTGGGTTGCCCTTGTCCGGTTTTGTATTGATCCGCAGGCCAGAAGCGCGAAGAGTCGGGCGTAAGAACTTCATCAATGAGGTGAAGTTTACCATCAATAAAACCAAATTCAAACTTGGTGTCCGCTACGATGATGCCACGGCTTGCGGCATGGGCGCGCCCGGCTTCATAAATGGCCAGAGAGCTTTCTTCAACTTGCCGGGCCATGTCAGTGCCCAGCAGGCGGGCAGCCTCGGCCACGCTCAGGTTCTCGTCGTGCTTGCCCAGCTCCGCCTTGGTGGAGGGCGTAAAGATGGCAGGTTCAAGCTTGTCGGATTCCTGCAGGCCGGGGGGCAGCGCGTAGCCGCAAAGGGTGCCGGTTGCCTGATAGTCGTTCCAGCCAGATCCCGTGATATAACCGCGCACAATGCATTCCACGGGCAGCGGGCTAGCCTTGCGCACCAACACGGCGCGACCCTGGAGCTCGTCCTTCCAGGGGGCCAAGGGGGCTGGAAAGCGGTTTACGTCGCTTTCCAGCAGATGGTTGGGGATAATGTTTTTAAACTTATCCATCCAGAACAGGGTGATCTGGTTGAGGATCACCCCTTTGTAGGGGATAGGTTCGTTCATGATCACGTCAAAGGCCGACATTCTGTCTGTGGTAACGATGAGCAGTGTTTTTTCGTCCACGCTATAGATGTCGCGCACCTTGCCGCGCGAAAGCAGCGGGTAGGCGCTAATGTCAGTTTTGACCACAACCTTCATGGGGGCTCCTGATGTGTCAGCCCGATTATTTTTTGGCGCGCGCTTCAACACTGCGCGCGTGGGCTTCCAATCCTTCCATACGCGCAAGGGCCGCAATGGACTGCATATTATGCTGCAAAAAAGCGGGAGACGTAGCCACGATGCTGGTTTTCTTGCAGAAAGTCTGCACAGAAAGAGCCGAAGAAAAGCGGGCCGTTCCCAAAGTGGGCAGCACATGGTTGGGCCCAGCGAAATAGTCGCCCACAGCCTCTGGGCTGTGCTGACCCATAAAAATGGCTCCCGCATGGCGGATATGGGGCAGAACGGCCCAGGGATCGCGCGTGCAGATTTCCAGATGTTCGGGGGCGACCATATTGGCTACGGCCACAGCTACACTCAGGTTGGGCGTAACCACGATGGCCCCCCAGTCTTCAAGCGAGCGGGCGGCGGTAGTGGCTCTGGGCAGGGCGGCGCATTGTTTGCTCAGCTCCTGCAAGAGCGTGTCGGCCAGGCGCGGGTCATCGGTAACGCAGATGGCCGATGCCAGTGTGTCGTGTTCGGCCTGAGAAAGCATGTCCGCTGCGAGCCATTCGGCATTGGCCGAAGAGTCTGCCAGGATAAGCACTTCGCTGGGCCCGGCGATCATGTCGATGCCCACAGCCCCTTGTACCAGGCGCTTGGCTGTGGTGACGAATATGTTGCCCGGCCCGGCGATAACGTCCACCGGGGCCATGCTTTGCGTCCCATAAGCCATGCCCGCCACAGACCAGGCCCCGCCAACACGGTAAACCTCTTCAATGTCCAGCAAATGCGCTGCAGCAAGAATATGGGGGTTGACGCTGCCGTCCTTGCGGGGCGGCGTGCAGATGGCAAGACGTGGCACTCCGGCAACCTGCGCCGGAATGGCGGTCATGAGCAGGCTAGAGATCAGCGGCGTGTTGCCGCCTTGCCCGCCCGGCACGTAAAGCCCGGCAGCGTCAACGGGCAGAACGTGCTGGCCCAGAATGCTGCCGTCAGGGCGCGTGGTAAACCAGGATTTTTCCGTCTGCGCTTCGTGAAAGGAGCGGATGTACGTAGCGGCCTGACTGATAATCTCTCTGTCTTCAATGGAAACAGAGACAGCCGCACGAGCAATTTCCTGCTCACTGACGAGCAGGGGAGGCGCAAAATCCGGGCAGTCAAAATTACGGGTATATTCCACCAGGGCGTCATCGCCCCTTTCACGCACGGCGGCGATAATGTCGCGCACAGCGTTTTCCACCCCGTCACCGGGGTTGTTGCGGCCCAGCAGCCATTGGGCAAGCTTGGGCCACTCCTGCTCATTATGCAGAGTCAAAGTCCGGCATGTCATAGTATTTTCCTCACCTCGGTTGAGGGAATATACAGAAGGCTCCTATGAATGTCGAGACTCGCCGCCGCTTGAAGGCACAAACGGTATGACGGTTTTTAGCTTCCAAGCCCGTCAAGCTGACAAGATCAAGAAAATGTAAGAAATGTAGCTCGACATGGCGTGGGAAAAAGAATGTTTTTACATTGAAGTGCGTTATGGGAAGGAATCCTTGTGAAAAAGCATCGCTCCCCTGTAATGCACCCTAAAACTTTTATCTCTGCACAATCTGCCAGAGCCACGCCCCGGCCTGCAACAGAGGGGAGGCGGCGGGAGAAACAAGGGGGCCAGCGGCGAGAAGCCGGGAAGCCGGGAAGACGGGGCGGCGGAGGAACTATGGAGAATGCGGGGGCGGCTGCGAAGATGTCTGGGGCGACCGCGAAGATGCCTGGGGCGGCCGCGAAGATGCCTGGGGCGGCAAAGAAAGCGGAAGGGCAGCAAAGAAAACGAAGGTCAGAAGCCGAATTTTTCAGGCAGTGCGCTATCGTACGCTGTTCTAGATGTAGGGCTTGGCATGGCTCGCTGTAACAGGGTGAGGCTTGGACTCATTGTTTTGCATTTTGGCGATATACATAAGGGCCTGAATGCACTGTTCTTGCAGCTGTGCTGTCAAAGTATTCCTTCGTTCACGCTCAATATCAATATCTGCCTGGCGTTGCGCTTGAAAAGTAAGCAGCCATGCAGTGGCCCGTTCCATTGCTCTTTTTTGCATAGCAGCACTAATGTTGCGGTGGCGCCTGACCTTTTTCGAAGCGTGAAAATGTACTCTTTCCTCTTTCGAAAGCAGTTGCCGGGGGGGAAGAGCCGCGCAAAGCGCGTACGCCACCACCTGTTCAAAGGCTAGAGGCTGCATTTGGGGCAGGGGCATGCTGACAAGCAAAAGGCCGTTATCGGTATTTTCAAGCACGCGGCCGATATGCGTATACATGCAGGCGTCTTCCACAGCCTGGGGCTCATGTTCGTCAGCGAGGGCTTCAAAGGCAGCATGCGCAAAGGCCTGGGGGTAGCCTTTGCTCATGGCTACGGCCCGATAGCGCCGCGCCATGTCGGCGTCTGGAGCATGGGGAAGGCTGTAGCCGCTGTTTTGTCCCCCGAAGTGATACCAGCGGGATATCTCATATGCGGCCGGGCCGTAGCCCGCATCAGCGGCCATGAGCAGCCAGTGCAGGTTGGATCCGGTGCTCCAGCGCGTGGCGTAGGCATGCATGGATTTTGGATCGCCTAGAAAGGCTCCTCGCGTGTAGGCGCTGCGGGTGTGGCCTATGCCGTCATCATAAAGGGCAAGACGGGCATATATCCAGCCCGGCGAGGTATAGCGCGCGGCCCATTCCAGCCAGAAAGGGACAGAATGCATGAAGTCGGGTATGTCCGGGTGCGCGGCTATAAGTCCCGGTCGGTCGCATTGAATGCGGATGATAAGGTCGGCCATGGCCACAGGGTTGCCCGCAAGAGCCTTCTGCAGCACGGGCAGATATTGGCCCGGCGTCTGGCAGCCGACATAGGGGGGAGCAGCAAGAGTTTTGTCTTGGGAGAATGCATACCACTCCGGGTCTTCCACCACTGGCGAGGTGATGGTCAGCGTTTGGGGCAAAGCCTGGTTGCAGTGGGCTGTATTTTCGTCAGTGCAGGAAAGCTCGGGCAGAGAGCGCAGCCCCAGTTGCGGCGCGAAGTCCATGTCGCAGGCAAAAAGACGCAGAGGCGCAAAAATTAGGCAAAGAGCGGCAATGCTCGGGATGATAGTACTGCGCCATGACATGGTACACCCTCCTGCATATAAGGGAAAATCAAGCCGTTGTGGGGCAGCACAACGGCAGGCCTGAAATCACAAGTTATATCTCTGGCTTGCCTATCTTGAGATGTCGAAATATGGCGCAAAAGAGAAATATGCATGTTTACAAAACCGAATTACCAAGGTGGGGCATATTGGCGGTATGGCTTATAAATATAGCAACTGTTATTAATAAGTTTATATTCCAATCGGTGTATACGTCAAGCTTCTTATGGCCTTGACACAGGGGGAACGCGAACTTAGTTACAACGAATGAACGCGGCCGCCTGCGGGCGGGGCGACTCAGGAGGAATCATGCAGCGGCACAAGATGCACAAGTCTTATGAGAGGGCGGCGCAACCGGAAGACGAATTTTCGGAAGACAGCCTGAGTTTTTATGGGCCGGACGGCATGGAAAACATGCCCGGCCAGATGGACGACACCCTGCCGGGCGACATGCCTGACGTAATGGCTGAACAGGAAGATATTCTTTCTGTGGCGGAAGTTGAGGCACGGTGTAAGGCCGAAGTGGAAGAAATGCGTTTGCGCATGGCTGCTGAGATGGACAACTTTCAGAAGCGCCTCAAGCGTGAACATGAAGAGCAAATGCGCTACGCCGGAGAAAAGGTTTTGGGCGACCTTTTGCCCAGTCTCGATAACCTTGACCTGGCCTTGCAGTACGGCAGTACCAACGAGGCTTGCAAAGATATGCTGCAGGGCGTGGCCATGACTCGCAAGCTGCTTCTTGAAGCTGTTGCGCGGCATGGGCTCACCCCGGTGGGTGAAGAAGGCGAAGAGTTTGACCCTGCCATACACGAAGCAGTGGGTTTTGATGCCCGCCCGGAGCTTGCCCCCAAGTCTGTGGCCCGCCTGTTGCAACGCGGCTACAAGCTTGGCGAGCGTCTGTTGCGCCCAGCAAAGGTTATGGTCAATCCCTGACCAGTGACTTTTTCAATGAAAGCAAAGAGGCCGTAATCGCGGGAAATCCGGTGATTACGGCCTCTTTGCTATTTCAGCCACAGCGCGCCACGAGCCACGGAGCTTGCGCTGGTTAGGGCACTTTACACTTGAGATTTTCTACAAGCTTTTGTCTTCAAAATTTTGTGGCCAAAAGCTTGCAGGGCGGCTTTGCCCACCGTTGGCGAACTATTTGAAGCGTTACTTGCTCCTGGCGGTGTCCATGCCTTGCGGCTTTAACCTTCCAGATCTTTATAGCGTTCGGCAATGGTTTTGAATTGTTCCTGAATGAGCATAAAGGCATCGACAACATCCGGGTCAAACTGGGTTCCCCGGCCATCAAAAATAATGTCTGCGGCGCTTTCATGTGGCATGGCAGGCTTGTAAACGCGCTGACTGCGCAGGGCGTCGTACACATCGGCGAGGCTCATAAGCCTTGCCGAAAGCGGAATTTCCTCTTCTTTCAGTCCTTGTGGATACCCTCGCCCATCCCAGCGCTCATGATGGCAATAGGCGATGTCGCAGGCCATTTTTAAAAAAGAGTCTTCGCCCAAAAATTTGTCTGCTGCGGCCAGAACATTTCTGCCATACAGGGCATGCGTTTTCATGGCCTCGTATTCTTCATCGGTAAGGGGGCCGGGCTTGTGCAGCACGGTATCGGCAATGGCGACCTTGCCCACATCATGCAACGGGGCCGAAAGATACAGCCAGGAGATAACGTCTGCGTCCAGCTGCTCCTGATATTGGGGCTGCCCGGCCATATGCAGCGCCAGCGCCTTCACGTAGTTTTGCGTTCGCTTAATGTGCGCGCCGGTTTCGGTGTCGCGCCATTCGGCAAGGCTTGCCATGGCATGAATGGTGGCCTCTTGGGTGAGGGCCAGCTGGCGGGTGCGCTCATGCACCAGGTCGTTAAGGTGGTCACGATAGCGTTTGTATTTCAGCTGATTGGCGACCCTGTTGCGCACCAGAGAAACACGAAAAGGCTTGGCGATATAGTCCTGCGCGCCCAGGGAAAGGCCGGTGGCTTCATCTGTTTCTTCATTCTGGGCAGTGATGAACATGATGGGTATGTCGCGGGTGGTTGGCTCTTCCTTGAGCCTGCGGCAAACTTCGTATCCGTTCATGCACGGCATGATGACGTCAAGCAGGATGAGATCCGGCGGCGGATCGCCCATGGCCAGGCGCAGAGCGGCTGGCCCGTTTTTGGCAAACATAATGGTATAGTCTTCGCGCAGGCTTTCGCTCAGGATGCGCAAGTTCTCTGGTGCATCGTCCACAAGCAAAATGCGGCTGCGCTGGGCTACCGTTTCATTCACTGCTTGCCCCCGGTAAGTCTCGGCAGGCGCTGGGTCAGGTGTTCGGCCATGCGTTGTACCATGCGGCTTTCGGCGGCAGTGAGCGTATCGTAGGTTTTGCCGTTGACTTTTTCTTCATCCACGTAAATGCCGCGCGCAAGCACGTCATTATACTTGTTTCTCAGTGTCCAGCGCACATCGAGCACGGCTTTTTCATCAAAGTTGCCGTCCAGGCGCTGTACATCCAGATACAGAATATAATCTGCGGTGGATTCGTCCCCGGCGGGCAATACGTTGATGCCGTTGTCGAGCATGGGGCGGGTGAGCACTTCGCGGGTCACGCGGCGCACGCCGTGGCTCAGCGGTTCTGCCCAGCTGTGAAACTGAGCCACCACAAGCTGGGTGGACTCGCCCACACGGCTGACTATGCCATCGCGGTCAAGATATTCCGGCACGCTCACAGGCGCCACACGCAGGCTCTTGCCCGGCAGGCTCTCGGCCGAAACGGGCGCGAGGCGGCTTTCCAGAAGGTAATAATTGGTGGGCGCGCTGCGGCTGCAGGCAGCTAGCAAGATGATAAAGGTCAGGAGAGTGTACAGGGCATACCGTTGCATCAGCGTTTTCCTTGTCTGCCCATAAGCAGGGCTTCAGGGTTGCGGTCAAGCATCTGTGTAAGGTTGCGGATACTACGCAGGGTTTCAATGCTTTCCTTGATCAGGCGGCGCACGTCGTTAACAGTGGGCGAGTCGCGCCCCACCAGGCTTTGGGCCGAGGCCGTGACCACGCGTAACTGCTCGGCCGCGAGGCTCATGCTCTCCAGAGAGGTGCGCAGGGTAGCCAGAGTTTCCGGCATTTGTCGCTCAATAGTACCTGCGGTGACGTTAAGACTTTTCAAGATGCCCTCGGCATTTTGCTGTATGGAGCTGTTTTTGAGGATGCTATTCATTTCTTCAAACGTGTTCGTAAACGCTTGAAGGCCGCGTCCAAGGCTGTCGTCGGCCAAGGAGTGGGCCAGGTTTTGCAAAATGCTTTCAAGTGCGTGGGCCATCGATTCCAGCGGCAATTGGGAAAGGGTGGTTTGCAGCGTATCGATGGGGGAGGGGATGGTGGGAATTTCCGTGTCGGGCGTGCCAGAGCGGAAAACAGCAGGTGTACCGGGGAAAAAGTCCAGTTCGATGCGGTATTGCCCGGTGATAAGGCTTTGCAGTTGCAGGCGCGCGCGAAGGCCCCGCTGCACCATGCGGCGTATTATTTCTTCTCGCACGGTTTCTGAAATGGGTGCGGAGCCGCGGGCGCGCACGAAGCTTTGCTCGTCTATGCGAATGTACACGGGGATGGTGACATTGGAGTCTTTGGTGTTGGCCACAAGGTTGATGCGGGTGACACTGCCCATGGGCACGCCGCGAAACACCACCGGGGCGCCCGTGGAAAGGCCGCTCACAGAGCCGTCAAAGTAAAGAACATACTGCATGTCATTGCTGAGCAGACGACCGCCGCCCAGCAGGATGAAACCCAGAGCCAGCAGGGACAAGCCGCCAAGCACAAAGGCTCCCACTGTGGTTCTGTATTTTTGCGCGTTCATATCTTCGTTTCCTTGTCCGGTGCAGCGGAAGCGGTTGCTTCCGGCTGCTCTTTTTCAGCGTGGCTGCGTTCGCCCCTGGTTAGAAAGAGCATGGCGCTGGGCGCTGTATGGGGGTCTTGCAGCAGTTGGTGCGGATTGCCGCACGCAGCCACCTGGCGCGTCTGGGCATCCAGAAAGATAAGGCTGTCGGCAATGGAGTAGATACTTGCCAGTTCATGCGAAACAATAACAAAGGTCGTGCCCAGGCTTGCGCGCAATTCCAGAATCAGGTCATCCAAAAGGCGCGAACTTACAGGGTCAAGCCCGGCGGAAGGTTCGTCCAGAAAAAGAATCTTGGGGTCAAGGGCCAGGGCGCGCGCCAGGCCCGCGCGTTTGCGCATGCCGCCGCTGATTTCGGAAGGGTAGTAGTCTTCGAAGCCCGCAAGCCCGGCCAGGGCCAGCTTGAGCTTGGCCTGTTCGCGTATGGCCGCGTCGTTGAGCCTGGTATACTGCTGCAAGGGCAGGCCCACGTTTTCCGCAAGCGTCATGGAGCTCCACAAGGCGCCGCTCTGAAAGAGCACCCCCGTATCGCGGCCCATTTTTCGGCGTTGCTCTTCGCCGCAGGCCCAAAAGTCTGTGGCGCCATAAAAAACCTGGCCTGTTTGCGGCGACTTCAGCCCCATAAGCACCCGCAGCAAGGTGCTTTTGCCGCAGCCAGAGCCGCCGGTGATAAAGAAGATGTCTCCGGCGCGCACGTTAAACGTCACGTCACGCATGAGAACAAACGAACCGTAGCCCACCTGTAAATTATTAACTTTGATGCGCATCTGAGCGCTGCTTTTGTCGGCAGGGGTGGCGGGGGCGCTGGAGGGCTCCGTTTTGGGCAGCGTGGCCGGTTCGGCCGCGCCCACAGTGCCCACGGCGCCCATAGTGCCCACGGCTCCCACAGTGCTTACGGCGCCCACAGTGCCTGTTGCGTCGGTCGGCAGAACCGGCTGACGGCTCTTTTCAGGAGAACTGGTGCCCGCAGGGTTTGTTTCGGGCGCGCTGTCTGCGATGGTGTTTTTTGGGGCCATGTCAGATGTCCAGCACATTGCAGATGACGGTGATAATCGCAGTGGCAACGATAATGCCCACAATGGCGTGTACCACGGCGGTTGTGGTGGCAAGGCCCACGGCCTGGGCGCTGCGGCCGCAGCGCATGCCCTGGTAGCAGCCCGTTATGGCGATGATAACGCCAAAAACCGTGCCATATGCAAGGCCTATAAAAACGTGTTTGTAGGGAACCATCTGCATGGTGGCGTTGATATATTCCATTGGATTGATCTTCAGCATGGTTGTGGCCACAATGTAGCCACCCACCACGCCCATGAGGTCGGCGTAGAGGGTGAGCAGGGGTATCATGGCCGTAAGCGCAACCACGCGGGGAAGCACAAGAAAGTCCACGGGAGCTATGCCAAGGGTGGCGAGGGCGTCTACTTCTTCATTGACCTGCATGGTGCCGATAAGGGCGGCATAGGCCGCGCCTACCCGGCCAGCCATGACCACTCCCACCATAACAGCGCCCATAACGCGCAGCATGCCGATGCCCACAAGCCCGGCCACGTAAATCTGCGCGCCGAACTGGGTAAGCTGCACCGCGCCCACAAAGGCCAGAATAAGGCCAAAAAGCATGCTGGTTATGGAGATGATGGGCAGAGCCTGCACGCCGCATTCCTGCATGGCGGCCAGCAAATCCTGCGTGCGCATCTGCGTGCGCCCCACAAACAGGCGGCCCACAGCCAGGGTCACATCGCCCACAAAGTCCAGAAAGTCGGCCACGCGCGGCGGCAGGTCAATGGCCCTCTGGCCCACGCGCTGCACGAAATTGAGGTCTGCTTTCTGGCGGTCGGAACCGGCCTTGGCGGGCACGGCAAAGGCGAGCTTAAGCAAGCGCTCCAAACCATCGGGCAGATTGGTGTGCAGGCTTGCCTTGCGCTCGTTGGCTGCCTGCATCAGTTGTACAAGAAAAACAAGCAGGCTGCTATCCCAAGGGCCAAGATTGTCGCTTTCCAGGCGAACTTCTTGGACATTCTGGTTTGCCAGCTTTTCCAGGGCGGCCTTGGCTTCAGGGGGCCAGGCCATGTTGATATTCCAGCTGCCACCAACGCTGACGCGCAGGAGCGGCCCCTGAATGGAAGCTGTCACTTGCGGACTTGTTTCCATCACTATAGTATACGCATAGCTTTATTTATCCGCAAGAGCCGTACCCGGGAAACCTGCGGACTTGCCACACTTAAAAGAATACGGTTAGCCATGTCTTTAAAGAAACGTCTTGATCTTGCCACTGAACCTGTCTTTCTGATGGACGGTTCGGCCTTTATTTATCGGGGTTTTTTCGCCAACAGAAGCATGCAGCGCTCTGACGGTTTTCCCACCAACGCTCTGGTGGTGGTCACCCGCGTGCTGTTGCGCATCTTGCGCGAAGAAAGGCCGCAGTATTTTCTTTTTGTCAAAGACGGCAAAGGCAAGAATTTCAGGCATGATATTTTTCCGCTCTATAAAGCCAACCGCGATGCCACGCCAGAAGACCTGCTGCGCCAGATGCAGCCCATCGAACGCATGGTGACGGCTTTGGGCATGAACCTTGAAATTTCCGACAATTGCGAAGCGGACGATTGCATAGCCTCGTTGGCGGCCCGCTTGTCGCGGGAGCGGCCTGTTGTCATTGTTGGCGGCGATAAAGACCTCAGGCAATGCCTTGGCCCCAATGTGTATATGTGGGATCCGGCGTTCAAGGATGAAAAACTGCTCACAGCCGCGAAGTTTACAGAAGAAAGCGGGCTGACCCCTGCCCAGTGGCCCGATGTGCAGGCGCTTGTGGGCGATACCAGCGATAATATCCCCGGTGTTCCCGGCATCGGCCCCAAGACGGCAGCGAAGATTTTTGAAATCTGCCCCACGCTTGAAGACATACGCGACCATTTTGCCCTGCTGCCGCCCAAGATTCAGGACAAGCTGCGCGACCATCTGGACGAAATGTTCACCTGGCGTAAGCTGACCACCCTGTCGCTGGACGTCTGCGCGTCGCTTGAGCTGGACGATCTGCTGGTGCAGCCCATCAATGCCGCCCGTTGCGCTGGTCTGGCCGAAGAATTTGAGCTGCACGCCCTGCGGCGCGAGATGGCCTCTCTGGAGCGCATGCAGCTTTCCGCTCCGGCGGATTATGCGGGCAACGACCGGGCTGCTCGGGCTCGGGGCGAATCTTTGCCCCTGCTTTCCGCTGGCGCGGCAGCGTCCGAGGCAAAAAAAACGGGCGATGGCCCCGGCCGGGGGGCTGGCGCACAGTCCTTGCCTCCCAGAGGTGCTGGCGCGCAGATGAGCCTGCTTGAGGTTGTGGAAGAAAAACCGGCTCCGCAGGTGAGCCGCGTCGAAGACCTGCCGGACTGCCGCGGCAAGGACGTGGCTCTTGTGTGGGTCAGGGGTTTTGATGCAGCGCCGCATGTGGCCGTGGGCGTTGGCGAGGGCGTTGGCGCCTGCCCTGAAGTTTGCCCTGAAATATGTTGGGCCGGCGGCCCCGAGAGCATGGCCGCGCTGTGTGCCTGGGCTGCCGGGGCACAACGTATTGTGACGGCCGACCTCAAGGGGCTGTTTTCGCAGGCTGCCTGCTGGCGCAGCCTGGCGCAGGACAAGAAGCCGTGCTTTTTCATGGATCTGGGGTTGGCTGCCTATCTTGTGAATCCCGAAGAGAGCGACTATGCCTGGCCGCGTCTTGCTGTGCATTGGGGCGCGTCTTTGCGCGATGACGGCCCCGGCCCGGCCCGGCTTGCCCTGCGCATGGCCCACGTGCTGGAGGCCCGCATGCGCCAGGATGGGCTTGCAGAGCTGTATGAAAGCCTCGAACTGCCCCTCACGCCCATACTGGCGGCTATGGAACGGCGCGGCATTGCCATCGACGCCGCCGCATTCGAGTCCTTTCTTTCCGATGTGCAGGGCAGGCTGGATACGCTCACGGCGGCTGTCTACAAGGCGGCAGGCAGGGAGTTCAACATCCGCTCCGCCCAGCAACTGGGCGATGTGCTATTCAGCACACTTGACCTGCCTTCGCCCCGGAAAACCAAAGGCGGTCAGGCATCCACCAGCCAGGAAACCCTTGAAAAACTGGCGGGTCGTCACCCTGTGGTGGACAGTGTTCTTGAATTTCGCAAGCTGGAAAAAATGCGCTCCACCTATCTTGATCCGCTGCCGCGCCTCATGGACAGCAAAGGCCGCATACACACCACATTTAACCAGAAGGCCACGGCCACAGGGCGGCTTTCTTCCAGCAATCCCAACCTGCAAAATATCCCTGTGCGTGGTGATCTGGGCAAGCGCATGCGCACCTGCTTTATCGCAAGCCAGGGCAATGCCCTTGTGTCGGCAGACTATTCGCAAGTGGAGCTTCGGGTGCTGGCCCACATGTCGCAAGACAAGGCGCTGCTGGAGGCTTTCCGCAATGGGGAAGACATCCACGCCCGCACGGCCGCTCTGGTGTACGACCTTGCCCCCGATCAGGTCAGCCCGGATCAGCGCCGTAATGCCAAGACCATCAACTTTGGGCTTATTTACGGCATGGGAGCCCAAAAACTGGGCCAGGATCTGAAAATCAGCACCAATGAGGCCAAAGAATTCATAGCGCGTTATTTTTCCCGCCTCACAGGGCTGAAAGAGTTTTATGAATTGGTGGAAGCAACCGCCAAAAGCCAGGGTTATGTGACCACGCTCGGCGGGCGTCGTCGCCTTTTGCCAGACATCCATTCGCCCAACGGCCAGGCATATGCTCTGGCCCGTCGGCAGGCCATAAACACGGTTATTCAGGGATCCGCCGCGGATATCATCAAGCTGGCCATGCTGGCAGTAGCCGCGGACGAAGAACTGCGCGGGCATGAAGCCCTCCTGCTGTTGCAGGTGCATGACGAATTGCTGCTGGAAGTGCCGGAAGCTTCGGCCAGGGCTGCTGGCGCGCGGATGGCAGACCTCATGAGCACCGTGACCCCCGGTGGCGAACCGCTTTCGGTTCCACTGGTGGTGGATTGGGGGGTAGGCGAAAACTGGGGCTCCGCCCATTAGTCCTGATGATAGGTGAAAGGCTTTGTGGGGGAGGGGCCCTGTAGGCAGAGTATGTTTGAAAGACTTTGTGGGGGAGGGGCCCTTCAGAGCAGTTGGCGTTTGAAAGGCTTTGTGGGGGAGGGGCCCTTTTGAAAAAGGGTCGCCTCCCCCACGC
>CAZFCC010000006.1:0-21722 GCA_964517635.1 uncultured Desulfovibrio sp.
TTACAAAAGGGGCCCTCCCCCACAAAGCATTTCAAGCACTAACAGCGCAAAAAGGGGCCCTCCCCCACAAAACTTTTCTCCCCCTCACGGCTTTCAAGGGCCCCTCCCCCACGAGGCGTTTCAAACACTAACTGCTCTAATCGAGGCTGACACATGACCCATATTCCTGCGCCGGAGCATTTTGTAGAACTGGATCCGGCCAGCACCCCGCAGGCCATTGAAGACCGTTCTTTTGCCATTATTGACGAAGAAATGCCGCCTCCGCGCCTTTTTGACGGTCTTTTGTGGCAGGTGGCGCGCCGTTGCGTGCACACCTTGGGTGATACTGAGATTGTGCATGACCTGCGCCTGAGCGCCGCCGCCCTTGAAGCTGGCGTAGCCGCCTTGCTGGCGGGTTGCACCGTTTATACCGACACGCGCATGGCGGCGGCGGGGCTGCCCATGCGGCGGCTGACGCCCCTTGGGGTTACTGTAACCCCCATCATGGCCTTGCCCGGACTTGACGAACTGGCGCGGGCCCAAAAAACCACGCGCTCCCGTGCGGGGCTGGAATCTCTGGCCGCGCAGATGCAGGGGCATATCATGGTTATCGGCAATGCGCCCACGGCTTTGTTGGGCTTGCTGGATGTATTGGAACAGGGCGCGCCGCCCCCGGCCCTTATTGTGGGCATGCCCGTGGGCTTTGTTAATGCGGCGCAATCCAAGGAGATGCTCAACCGCACGTCATGGCCCCATTTTACCCTGCTGGGGCGCAAAGGCGGTTCGGCGGTGGCGGCGGCCTGCATTAACGCTTTGGCGGACATTGCTCTGGCGCGGCGTGGGCTGAGTCAGGCGGCGGCACTATAGGGGGGGAGAGATAGGCATTGTGGCAGGGGCCAGAAAGGCACTGCTTCTGGAGCTCGCATCAGGTCAGGAGAACTCCTGCACTATACTGCAACAGAGATAAAGGTTTTGGGGGGTGGGGGCGTGGGGGAGGAGCCCCTTTTGCAAAAGGGGCCCTCCCCCACAAAGCTTTTCAGGCGCCAACTCGAAATTACCCTGCTCCAGGGCGCGGGGCCGCGGCGGCCGTGTCCTCGTCCGTGTCGGCGGGTGCGTTGGCGGAAGTGTCGCCGGGTGCATCGCCAGATGTTTCGGGCGTGATGATTTCGGCGTCCGTAATTTCGTCTTCAGGGCTGCCGGCAGCGGAAAAACCCGTATTGGCCGAGGCATCCCGCCCTCTGGCCCCGTCTTGGCCGTCTTCGTTATTTTCTGCCGCCGCCCCGCCACCAGTGGCCGACGGCAAGGCAGCCTGCGCATCCACAATACGGGCCTCACCCAGCGCCAGGCGTTGTTCTTCGGTCTGCGGCAACGGGATGCAGTTTTTGTCCACCAGCACAATACCCGTGCGTTCCAGCACTTCGCGGCGGTAGGCAAATTCTTGCTGCATGCGGTGATGGCGATAAACAAACAGGCGATGCACAAGGTAGCATATGGCAATCATGGCTGCCACGCTGCCCGCGATCCAGGGAATATAGGGCACAAGGGAACTGCCCAGGGCCACAAGGGCTGTAAAGGCTCCGTCCACAAAAAAGAGCACTGCCCCGAGCAGCAGAATGCCCAGCAGCAGAACCACCGTGGGAGTATTGCGGATAATGGCGTAAAAACGCTGTAGGCGTTCTGGAACCTGGTCAGCGTCGGCAGCATTGCCGCCCCCGCCCGAGGGGGCCGCATCCGCGGCTTCGCGCCCGAGAAAACGCGCAACCCAGGTTCCGGCAAGGTGTACGATAAGTATCAGGCCCACAGGGGCCAGAATGGCGGCCAGCGCCCAGCCAAGCCAGGGAAAACGCGCCATGGGCGGCCCGCCCGGCACTTCTGGCGCGGCATGCATGACGCCATAAAAAAAGGCCACGCCGCCCACGGCCAGTTCCACAAAGAAAATGGCTATCATGAGGTATAAAAGGGCGTCGTTATTCTGTCCGGCGTACCAGGGCTGCGCGCCCGCAGAGGCCGAGCGGCCTGCGGGGCGTTTTCCCGTCTTGGCGGACGCGGTTGCTGCGCCGGATTTTCCGGCGTTTTGGGGGCCGTCAGCTTGGCGTTCCGCGCCCGCTGCATCAGGACTTCCGGATGAGGCCCGGCGCTCTTTTTTGTCAAATATGTGCATGCTTACCTCTGGCGCGCAGCATACTTTGCCAAGGGCCATCCCGCAAGCCCCCAGAGCTTTTTCAGGTGTCCGGGCTTGACTGGTGCGCACAAAGCGGGCCCGGCCTGCGGCCTTTGCTTGCTCACGGGCGGCATCTGGCTTACCTTGCCTGCATGCACATATGGAGGAAAATCATATGCACGTTCTCGTAACCGGTGCGGCAGGGTTTATTGGCTACCATCTTGCTGCGCGGCTGCTGGCCGACGGGCACAGCGTGGTGGGCATAGACAATTGCAACGACTACTACGACGTGCAGTTAAAAAAAGACCGCCTGGCGCAACTGGCCGCCCTGCCTCAGGCCGCACATTTTCGCTTTGAACTGCTGGACTTGGCCGATGGGCCGGGCATGGCCGCTCTTTTTGCGCGCGAAGGCTTCAGCCATGTGGTCAATCTGGCTGCACAGGCCGGGGTGCGTTACAGCCTCATCAATCCCGAATCCTACCTCAGCGCCAACCTGACAGGCTTTGGGCATCTGCTTGAAGGCTGCCGCCACCACAAGGTGGGGCATCTGCTTTTTGCCTCATCTTCTTCGGTCTATGGGCTCAACACGGCCCAGCCCTATTCTGTGCAGCACAATGTAGATCATCCGGTAAGCCTGTATGCGGCCACCAAGAAAAGCAACGAGCTTATGGCCCATGCCTACAGCCATCTGTATAACATCCCCTGCACCGGGCTGCGCTTTTTTACCGTATACGGCCCGTGGGGCAGGCCGGACATGGCCCTGCACCTTTTTACCACCGCCATTGTGCGCGGCGAGCCCATCAAAGTTTTTAACGAAGGCCGCATGCGCCGCGACTTCACCTATATTGACGACATAGTGGAAGGCATTGTACGCCTGCTGCCCCTGGCCCCCGGCCCGGATCCGGCATTTGACCCGGCAGCCCCCAACCCGGCCTCCAGTTCCGCGCCCTGGCGTATCTATAATATTGGCAATAACAACACAGTGGAACTCAACGATTTTATCGCCGCCCTTGAAGACGCGCTGGGCATGAAGGCCCGCAAGGACATGCTGCCCATGCAGCCCGGCGACGTAAAGGCCACCTGGGCCGACATCAACGACCTCACCGCCCTTACGGGTTTTGCCCCGTCGACGCCCCTGCGCGAGGGCATCGCCCGCTTTGTGGAATGGTATAAAGAGTATTATAAAATATGAGCGATTCCTTAATTATTCCGGCGTCTGACTCCGGCATTATCCCCTCTCCCGCCCGGCCCGAAATTCTGGCCCCCGCAGGAGACACCCCCTCTTTTCTGGCTGCGCTGGCGGCCGGGGCGGATGCCATTTATCTGGGGCTCAAGCATTTTTCGGCGCGCATGCAGGCCGAAAACTTCGGCCTGACCGAACTTTCACGCCTGACCGACCTGGCCCATGCTGAAAATGCCCGCGTTTACGTGGCCATGAATACGCTCATCAAGCCCGACGAGCCCGCCGCCGCCTATCGCCTTATCAAACGGCTGGCGAATCAGGTGCGCCCTGACGGCCTTATTGTGCAGGATCTTGCCATACTTGATCTGGCGCGTCAGGCCGGTTTTGAGGGCGGCATTTTTCTTTCCACTCTGGCCAACCTCACCCATCCCGGCGCCCTTGTGGAAGCCAAAAAACTGGGGGCCAGCCGCGTTATTCTGCCGCGCGAACTTTCCATTGATGAAATACGCCTCATGGGCGAAGCCTGCCCCGAGGGGCTTGACCTTGAGTGCTTTGTGCACGGCGCGTTGTGCTATTGCGTTTCTGGTCGGTGCTACTGGTCGAGCTATATGGGCGGCAAAAGTGGCCTGCGCGGCCGTTGTGTGCAGCCTTGCCGCCGCATCTACCGCCAGGGCGGCCCCGCTGCGCAGGCTCTTGTCCGCAATGCGGAACGGGAAGAAATGGATCGCGCCCGACAGGAACAGTCGCGCATGGATATTGCGCGCAAAGACCGCCGGGGTTCGCGTGATCCCCGCGACCGCCGCGACGACCGCCGTGATGGACGGCAGGACGGGCGGCAAGACCGCCACGAATCAGCCGCCTTTGCCCAGGGCCGCGGGCGTTCGGGCAGGCAGGGCAATATGCGCGCGCCCGGCCGCAAGGAACACAGCGGGCGCTGGTTTTCGTGCCTTGACCTTTCCCTTGATGTGCTCGCTAAAACCCTGCTGGACATCCCCCACCTTGTTTCCTGGAAGATAGAAGGACGCAAGAAAGGCCCCCACTACGTCTATCATGTGGTGACAGCCTATCGCATGCTGCGCGACAATCCCGGCGACCCCAAGGCCCGCAAGACCGCCGAAGAAATTCTTCAGATGGCTCTGGGCCGCCCGGCCACACGGGCGCGCTTTTTGCCGCAAAAAGACAATATCGTGCCCACAAGCCCCGATGGTCAGACCAACTCCGGCCTTCTGGCGGGCAAGCTGCGCATCGAGCAGGACGGCAGCGTTGTGCTCAAGCCCCATCTGGAGCTGCTGCCGCAGGACTACCTGCGCGTAGGCGTTGAGGACGAGCGCTGGCATGCCACCCTGCCCGTGACCCGGCGCATTCCCAAGGGCGGCAGCCTTATCATTCGCCTGCCCAAGCACAAAACGCCCAAAGCGGGAACGTCTGTCTTTCTTATTGACCGGCGCGAGCCGGAGCTTATGCGCATTCTCAAAAGCTGGCAGGCTCGCCTTGACCAGTTCCCCGGCCGCCAGAGCAAGGCTGTGGAATCCAACCCTCGCATGCCCGTACCCGTCAAGCCGAGGCCCCGCCCGGACATGTACGTGCGCTCCACCATTCCGCAGGGCAAAGAAATGCGCGGCGGCAAAAACCAGTTGCAGGCCCTCTGGCTTTCGCCCCGCAGCGCCGACATATCGCGCACGGTGGTGCAGCGCATCTGCTGGTGGCTGCCGCCCGTGGTCTGGCCCGGTGAAGAAGACGTTCTGCGCCGCAGCGTTGCGCGCCTTTGGCGCGACGGCGCACGCCACTTTGTTTGTAACGAACCGTGGCAGCGCGGCCTGTTCCCCGACAGTCTGGACGAAAAAGCCGACCTGCTGGTTGGGCCTTTCTGTAACGCGGCCAACGCCCCTGCCCTGGGCATACTGGCGAGCATGGGCTTTACCGGCGCCTTTGTCAGCCCCGAACTGCCGCGTGAAGAAATGCTGGCCCTGCCCCGCCAAAGCCCCCTGCCCCTGGGCGCGATCATCTCGGGCTTCTGGCCTGTGGGTCTGAGCCGCTTTGGCCTGCTTGGCGTTAAAACCAACGAGCCTTTCCTGAGCCCCAAGGGCGAGCCTTTCTGGGCGCGGCAATATGGCGGCAATATCTGGATATACCCCGGCTGGCCCCTTGACCTCACTGCCAAAAAGCAGGAAATGCTCGCCGCGGGCTACGGATTTTTTGCGCATATGCAAGAGAATCCCCCGGCCAGCCTGCCCGACATGCGCCGCGAGAGCCTGTTCAACTGGGACGGCTCCCTGCTGTAGGCCATACGGAATATGCCCGGGCAGAGGCCAAACCTCTGCCCGGCGCGCAACACAGCATACGCCCGCAGCGCGGCGGCAAAATGCCGCCCGGCGGCACACAGAGGCCATGACGCTATTAACCGCGCCACAGGATGTCATGAACGCACGCGCGCACTTTCCCGCAGGGCTGGAGCAGCCCGAGGGTAGCCTGCGCTTTGGGGCGGACGCGCTTTTACTGGCGGCCTTTGCGGCGCGACATCTGGAACAGCATTCGGTGCCGCACCCGCAATCGCAGCCTGTTTCACAGCCAGTAAGCGTGGCGGAACTTGGCAGCGGCTGTGGCGCGGCCTTGCTGGCTCTGGTGCTGCGCTGCCCGCAGGTGGCGGGGCTAGGTCTTGAGCGCGAAGAGGCACTGGTGCTGGCCGCGCGGCGCAATGCCGCCCTGCTGGGCCTGGCAGGCTTGCCTAACCTGACTGACCGGGCAGACATGCCAGAGGCTTACGCCCCTTCCCGCTCCGCAGGGACAACAGGGACAACAGGGGCAACGCCCCAGCCTGGTTCAGCGGGCCTGACTGATTTTGCGGGCCTGGCTGATTTTGCGGGCCTGACGGGCCTTGCTGCTCCCACCGGGCAGGTGCGCTTTGCCCGATTGGACATTGCCGACAGAGCATCCCTGGCCGCACTGGCCATTGACGCGCAGGCCGTTGACCCGCTGCCCGGTGGCGCATTGGCCGGTGGCGCGCAGGCCCATGCGCACAGCAGCCCGGAGGGCCCCACGCGCATAGCTGGCAAGCTGCACATGGCCATGGCCAATCCCCCGTACGATACCGGGGGCCGCCCCTCGCCCAAAGCCATGCGTGAACGCGCCCTGCGCGGCAGCCGGAATGCCGCTGAGAGCGAAAAGCCACTGGACACATTTTGCCGTGCCGCCGCCATGCTGTTGCGCCACCACGGATATTTTTTCTGCATTCATGACGCGCGCGCCCTGCCGCAGTTGTGCACCGCCCTGGAGGCGGCCCGCCTTGGGGTCAGGCGCATTTTGCCCGTGCACACCCGCGCGGGCGGCCCTGCCCTGCGTGTGTTGGTGGAAGCGCGCAAAAACGCGGCGCATGATGCCACGCTTGAAGCAGCGCTCTACCTGCATGACACCCCTTCCACCGGTGAAACCCTGTGGACAGCCCAAGCACTGCGCTTTTGCCCCTGGCTGCACCGGAGCGCATCCGGCAGCAACGCTTGATTTAATGGCGTTTGAAGTGCTTTGTGGTGGAAGGAATTTTTGCGCCATGTTGTAAGCAGTTGAAAGTTTTTGTGGGGGAGGAACTTTTGCGGGCTCTAAACATTTGAGAGATTTTGTGGGGGAGGAACCCTTTTGCAAAAGGGTCACCTCCCCCACGCCCCCACCCCCTAAAATTTTTATCCTTGTTTCAATATGCTCCAGGAATTCGCCTGATCACAAACGGGGGCAGAAGGGTTCAGAAGCAGCACCCCAGTGATACAAGGCTGGCCCAACTGGCCCAACTGGTTCAGCTGGTTCAACGGGCTAAGTGGCTCAAAGGTAAATTGCGTTATTTTCACCGCATCATGACAGAGAACCGCATATGAATTTCATCGCCGACCTGCACATCCACTCCCGCTTTTCCCGAGCCACCAGCAAGGCCCTCAATGCCCGTCATCTGGCCGCATGGGCACGCTGCAAAGGCATCAGTGTTCTCGGCACAGGCGACTTCACCCATCCGCAATGGCGGGCGGAACTGGCGGAACAGCTCGAAATGGACGAAGCCAGCGGCTTGTACCGCCTCAAGGGCGAGCCGGAACAGCTCGACGTTATGGCTGGCGGGCGCATGGCCAACATCAGCGCCGAAAAACCACTCTTCATGCTTCAGGGCGAGATCAGCTCCATCTACAAGCGTCACGGCAAGGTGCGCAAGGTGCATAATCTTGTTTTTGTACGCACACTTGAAGATGCCCAAAGGCTTTCACTGCGCCTTGAACAGATCGGCAACCTGCATTCGGACGGCAGGCCCATTCTCGGCCTTGATTCGCGCGATCTGCTTGAAATCATGCTTGAATGCGCCCCGGACGCGGTTATGATTCCGGCCCATGTGTGGACACCCTGGTTCGCGCTTTTCGGCTCCAAGTCTGGCTTTGACCGCCTGACTGATTGCTACGGTGACCTCTCCGAACATATTTTTGCCCTTGAAACCGGCCTTTCTTCCGACCCGGAAATGAACCGCCTTGTCAGCCAGCTGGACGGCTACGCCCTTGTGTCCAATTCAGACGCCCATTCCGGCGCCAATCTGGGCCGCGAGGCCAATCTTTTTGCTGGGCGTCCTTCGTATGCGGGTATATTTGAAGCGCTGCGCACGTCGGCCCGTCGGCAACCGCAGGATGCCCTGGACTGCCGCTTTCTCGGCACAATGGAATTCTACCCGGACGAAGGCAAATACCATCTGGACGGCCACCGCGCCTGCAATGTGGTTCTGGACCCCAGAGAGTCGCGCGAGCTCGGCAATATCTGCCCCGTTTGCGGCAAGGCGCTTACGGTGGGCGTGCTGCACCGCGTATGGGAGCTGGCCGACAGGGAAGAACCGCCCCAGCTTGAGCTTGAGCCTGAAGCCCGGCCGCTTATTCCTCTGGCCGAAGTGGTTGGAGAAATTCTTGGCGTGGGCATCACCTCGCGCAGGGTGCAAGAGCGCTACGGCAGCCTGTTGCGCGAGCTCGGCCCCGAGCTGGACATCCTTTGCCGCATGCCCGAGCAGGAAATTCGCGCCCACTGGGAACCGCTGGGCGAGGCCGTGGCCCGCATGCGCCGAGGGCAGGTTTTCCGCCAGGGCGGCTACGATGGCGAATACGGTGTGGTGCATGTTTTTACACCCGAAGAACAGGCCGATATACGCCAAACCTGGCGGGGCACTGGGCGCGGGGCCTTGCCCGGACTTGCCACCGGCAAAAAGCGCACGTCCGTATCGAAAATGACGAGCGTTGCGGAAATGACGGGCGTTGGGGAAACTGCGGGCGTCGCGGCTATGCCGGATATGGCTGATGCTGCCCAAACAGCCCGCCCCGCAGCCGTTAAAACGGCAACAACCGCCAACGCAGTTCCAGCGGCTAACGCAAGCTCGCCCCACAACGCTGCCCCGGCGGTCAAAACACGCCGGGCCAGAACGGCCTCGGTAAACATGTTGGAACTCATGAAAGAGCGCCCCGCCACAACTTCGAATCATCTAGGCAACTCAACGGAAAACGGCCCGGCTTCGTCAGCGGGTGCAGGCGCGTTCAGCCAAGAACAGCAGCAGGCCCTTGTGGCCGGCCCCGGCCCTGTTCTCGTGCAGGCGGGCCCCGGCGCTGGCAAAACACGCGTGCTTGTAGGGCGCATCCAGCATCTGCTTGATCAAGGAACCGCGCCGCACAAGCTGCTTGCCGTTACCTTTACCCGCCGCGCCGCCAATGAGATGCGCCATCGCCTTGCCGCGGCCTTGCCGCATATGCAGGATCTGCCCTGTTGCGACACCCTGCACGGCCTCGCCTGGGGCCGCATGCGCGCCGTTACTCAGGGCCAGGGGCAAGAATGCCTGCTGCTTGGCGAAGATGCCGCCCTACGCTTTTTTATGGCTGCCAATCCGCAACTCCAGCCACGCGAAGCGAGCGGGCTGTGGCGCCAACTTTCTTTGGCGCGCGAAACGCGCCACACCCTGCACGACAGCCATGCCGCGCTTGAGCAAGCCGCCGCCCGTTATGCGGCCCGCAAGGCCCAACGCCCCGATTTTCGTTATGTGGACTACGCAGATTTGCTGGATTGGTGGCTGGATCATCTGCATGACCTGCCGCGCGAGCTGCTGCCCCAGCATGTGCTGGTCGATGAAGTGCAGGATCTTTCGCCCGTGCAACTTGACATCATCCGCAGCATGCTGCCCCCCGATGGCTCCGGCTTTTTTGGCATTGGCGACCCGGATCAGGCCATTTACGGTTTCCGCGGTGTTTCGGGCCAAAGCGAGGCCAGCCTGCGCTCCATTTGGCCCGATCTCTCTGTTTTTTGCCTTGGACGCAGTTTTCGCTCCAGTCAGGACGTGCTCAACATGGCGCACAGCCTCTTGCTCCACAAAGGGCAATGCGGCCCACTAACGGCTGTTTTGAGCCTTAATGCGCAACTGCGCCTTTTTTCCGCCCCAGACCAACAGGACGAGCTGCGCTGGATCAGCCGTCGTATTCAGGCCCTGCTTGGGGGCACAAGCCATACCCTGCTGGATCAGCAGCAAAACAGCGCCGATGCGCACGAACTGGACGGAACTCTCGCCCCCGGCGACGTGGCTGTGCTTGTGCGGCTGCGCGCCCAGATACCGCCGCTGAAGGCCGCGCTGGAGCAAGCGGGCATTCCCTGCTCCGCCCCGGTGGAAGAGGCTTTTTGGCAAGATGCGGCCTGCGCCCGGCTGCTTGCCCTGGCTGCTGTTCACTGCGGCTTTTCCGCTCTGGCGCAGGTATTCGACGCTGCCACGCCCCAGCAAAGCATGCAAAAAGACCTGGATGCCGCGGCGGGGCGCTTTGCCGCTTCTGGCTCCCTGCCGCCTCCGGCCGACCTTGAAGGCTGGCTTGCCCAACAGGCCTGGGCTGGAGAAGTGCTGCTTGGCAGTCGGCCCTGGCGCGAGCTGAAGCAAAGCTGGAAAGAACATGCAAGCTGGCAAGAATTTTTGCACCATCTGGCCTGGTTGCATGAAACAGAAATGGTGCGCAACAAGGCCGAACATGTGCAGATCATGACCATGCACGCCTCCAAAGGGCTAGAGTTTCAGGCTGTTTTTTTGCCAGGCCTTGAGGACGGCCTGTTGCCCTTGCGGCGCCACATGCTTTTTGGCACGCCTGAGGGCCTGAATAGCAAAGGCGACCACCAAGCGGCCAGCAGCGCGGCTAGCCATACGACCAATGGTGCAGCTGGCAGCCCAGCTAGCGATGTAGGTAGCAACGCTGACAGTGGTGCGACGGGCAACAACACAGCTGGCAACGCTACTTGTAACGCTGTTGGCAACGCAACTGGCAATGCAGCTGGCAGCGAAACTGGCAGCGATACTGGCAACGCAGGTCACTGTAGCGCCAGTGCTGCGAATGCCGCGCCCCCCGCCGGCCATGCCACGTTACTTCATGCCGCTTCAGTTCATGCCCCGTCCTTACCTGCCGCCACCGCCGCCAACGAATACGAAAGCCCGGAGCAGGACGCTGAAGAGCGTCGCCTGCTTTATGTGGCCCTGACGCGGGCCGCGCGGGCACTTTTTGTGAGTCACAGCGCCCGGCGCACGCTCTACGGGAAAGAGCTTGCCCTGCCGCCTTCGCCCTTTCTTGAGCAGATACGCCACTGCTGCCGCCAGAGCGCCCTGACCCCGCATAAACAAACACTCGTGCACAGCCTTTCCCTTCTGCCCGCTGAAGAGCAGGCGAAGCCCTGTACGAAGTCCTGTAACAGACGGCAAAGAAAGTAACTGTTTTAGGGGGGCGATCTGTGCGGGGTGGGCACAACATTGTTCCGCCAATGCAGCATGACCGTTCAAAAGCAGCGTCAGAATGCAGACACCAAGGGCGGGGCAAGGGGCAGCACAAGGCCCGCTCGCTTTCTAGAGATTTTCTAGCTACTGAAATAGCGAGCTTTTTTAAAGACAGTACCTAAATGGCACGTATTATGCTTTGATAACAGCGCGGGTTATAAAGTATTTTGTTCTGCTACCATAAAAGCCTGGGCCGCACAGAAAACCACCCCCCGCATGGGGCTTTGTGCATGAGGCTGCCATGAAAGGACTGACTGACATACATCTTTTTTCAAAGCCGTGGGCGGCGTTGCTCATGCTCGCGTTTTTTCTCCTGGCTGGCTGCGGCCTGCAACGACCGGTTGATCCTGGGCCTGCTCCGGAATCCGCCCACAAGGTCGTGCGCACTGCCTACAGCCAGATGGGCAAGAAGTACCGTTCTGGCGGGGCATCACCGCAAAAGGGATTTGACTGCTCGGGGCTCATCTGGTGGGTCTACAAGCAGAACGGTTACAAGGTTCCCCGCATCACAGTCGACCAGGCTTCGGCGGGCTATGCCGTTCCCAAGGATCAGGCGCGGCCCGGTGATATCGTTGTTTTCCGAACCAGCTCAAGCCCACGCGGCTTGCATACCGGCATCTACGCTGGCGGTGACAGCTTTATTCACAGCCCGCGCCGGGGTGAGAAAGTTCGTATGGAAAGCATGACCATCCCTTACTGGCGCAGCAAGCTCATTGCCGTGCGCCGCGTTGTGCGCTGACACCTTGCAAAGAACGTGGGCGCATGCCCACCAGCCTTTAACGGCTCTTCCCAGCCCCTGTCTTGCCTTCATGCGGCTCAACGCCCCTTCTCATGAACGGCCCGTGCCCTAGCCTCTGCGCAATGCCGCAACAAGGCTTGCGGGCGAGAGGGGCAAAATCCTTGCCTTGAGGCAAGCGCATAGCCTCCATAGCCATCTGCTCTCCCACCTTCAGGCCGCCCCAGTAGGCGCAGACAGGACACAGATATTCACGCGGGTAAGACTTAGGCGGGTCACAGATATTCACGCAGATAAGGCGCTGGCAGGCTGCTATAAAACGAAAATCAGGAACTGCAGGGAGAAAATCGGGAACTGCCAGGACGAAAATTACACCTGTCGCGCCATGTCTGAGCAAATTTACGGCACCCTTCTTCTGCTTTGCGGCTTGCGCCCTTAATTGCGCACGGTTTTTAGCCTCTCGGACGCTCAAAATTCTTATTTACTGTTTTTATTGTTTTTTTATAAACAACAGGCCTTCAATGCCTGTCCGCTGCTTGCACAATATCAATATTGCGCAATATCCCGGCCAGTACCCCTCTTTTTTACCGCTTTTGCTTGCCATTATTATTGTTTTCGCGTAACCCGTGAGAAAATGCGTAGCGCAGTTTTCTTGTTGCGGTTACGACTTCTTCCAAGAGCCAGCCCCTTTTCAAGCCAATCTTTGGGCTCAGGCAACAACGCAACAACATGCAGATTGACGCTTCGCACAGGAGGAGACATGGCACGCAAAACTGTCATTAGTGAAAGCCTGCTGAGCATTGCGGATATATCCCGCCACTTTGCCCTCCCAGAATCCACAACACGCTATTACTGCAAACGCTTTTCTGCTTTTATTCCCAGTGTGGGCGAAGGCAGAAGGCGGCGCTATCGCCCGGAAACACTTGAAGTTATCGCTGCCATACTTGAGCAGATGCAAAAATCTCGCACCGCTGCCGCAGTGGAAGATGCCCTTTTGGCGCGCTTTCCGCGCAATGCCCTGGCCCTTGCGGACACAAGCCCCCTTCAGCTTGCTTCGTCGCCTGCCCAAGATTTTTTTCCCACAGCAGCATTGCAGCTCATAGAACGCCAAACCACAGCGCTGGAAGGGATTGCGCAATTGCTGCATGCTGTTGTGGAACGGCTGCCCGCGCAATCGGGGCAAGCTATTTCCGACACTGCAGAGCAAAATGCGGCCTTACGGCAAGAGCTCGATACCCTGCGGCTGTTGCTCAATGCCTCTGAAAAAACGCAACAGGCTGATCTTGAGCAGTTGCGGCAATGGATGGGGCGTGTCATCCGCAACAGGGCTACGGTTGATTCCCAAACTTCAAAAACCGCAGAGCAATTGCCGGAGCAAAGAAAAAATGCCTCTGGCTCCGGGCAGTCGTAACGGGCCCTGGAGGCCCCGCCGCCGCCAAACTTCCCCCATCAGCCCAACGCTTCATGGCAACACATCCCTTCCCCTCGCAAGGTAAGCTCCACAAAATAGCCGCGTAACGGCCTTTGCACCAAGCACAGTAAAGCTACGCCGATTCGCAAAATGCTCTAATCAGCGCACCGCTCTCATCCGCTTTTACCTTATGACTGTTTTCGGTCACAGCCAGCGCCAAAGCATCCGCCCCAGCTGTGGCCGGGTTCATGCCCCTGCTCTTTGGTATGCGGTTAATTCTTTTTCGCCTTCGCCTTAGTTGTGCAACAGCAATATAAAAATACCGCCCACTGCCAAAACAGCAAAGGCCCCACACATGATTGTGTGAGGCCTTAACGTGCTATTGCTGCATCGTGCAGAAAAACGCCTTGCGCTATCCGCTCTATATTTTACTTGCTCGTCTTATGACATACCTTACGTCTTGCCTGGCGTCTTGCCTGAACCGAACTTGGCGCCGAACTTGGCCACATTACCTGGCGGCCCTATCTGCCGCCTTATTTAGCAGCCTTGCTGTCAGCGTGATTTTTGGCCATATCCACCGCTTTTTTGAAAAGATCTGGCGGCAGCGCGCCGCGCACAACCAGATCGTTGACCAGAAAATACGGTGTGCCTTCCACGCCCAGCTTCTGCGCGTCCTGCTGGTCTTCTTCCATAATGTCAGAAACTTTTTTGCTGTGAACGTCCTTGGCCAGACGCTTCATATCCACGCCGAGGCCTTGGGCAGTGTTTTTCAAAAAAGTCTCGCCCTCGGTTACAAGCCGGTTTCTGTCGGCAAAAAGCGCGTCATGAAACTTCCAGGCTTTTTCTTCGCTCTGCTGGGCCACCGCTAGAAAATATTTGGACGCAGTGCTGGCAGCGCCTTTTTCGTCCAAGGGCAGATTCTTGAACACCAGGCTCACGTCCTTGCCGTATTCTTTCATGACGCCGCTCACAGTGCTCGCGGCCTGCTGGCAGAAATGGCAGGTAAAGTCCGAAAAAGCCACTATGCGTACCTTGGCGTTTTTTGCCCCAAGCACAGGACGCCCTTCCACCTTGACGGCCTTGGGCGTTTTCAGCTCCTGGCTCCACTGCGCTTCAAGGCTGCGCTGACGGCGCATATTTGAGCCCTGCTGCGCAATATCAAGCACAGCCTCGCTATGTTTGCGCAGCACATCTATGACAAGGTCTGGCCGCTCCTGAAAAAGCTTTTCCAGCATCTGCGGCAGGTTTTCTTCAGTTATCTGTTCAGATGCGGCTTGGGTGCGTTGCGCCAGCAAGGCCCAGGCAAAAAGAAACAGCAAAGCCAAAAGGGCAACAGCCCCTGGTCTTTTATGTGCAGTCATAGCGTGTCCTAGCGTCTATGAAGACGGCTTATGAGTGTCGCCCTGCTCTGCCTCAAGGCGGCATTGCGTTGCGGCATCTTCAATTTTAAAAAGCAGCTCATCCAGGTCAACGGGCTTCATCAGATAGCCAAAGGCCCCTTCGCTCATGGCCTGCACGGCCAGCTGCATGTCTGCATGTCCGGAAAGAAGGATAACCTGCGTACACGGCCAGCGCCTGTGAATTTGCTGCAAAGCACTCATGCCGTCCATAACGGGCATTTTCACATCCATAATAACAACATGATACGCCGTGTCTTGCATCGCGTTCAGGGCGAGTTGCCCATTGGCGGCCGTAGCGCATTCGTAGCCCCTGCGGCCCAGCCTTTTGGCCAGGATGCGTGTGACGTCTTCCTCGTCATCAACCAGAAGGATCTTTTTGAAACCCATACACGCCTACCATCATGTTCAGTATGTTCTGAAACCGCACCATTTTACCCTGTAAAGCCATAGGGGGGCAAGGCTCCTGCCATGAAAATTTTTACTTTTTTCGGCCTGCAGCGCTTTTTTTACACCTTGACGGTACTCGAGCTCTCTTTTAATAACTACACAATGTGCTGACGTGTTTTTTATAAATGTTTCATGTGAAACTTCAAAAAACAGGTGCGTCGCACGGCCTGTCTGTCCAAAAACCGGCAGATGGCAATTTTATACCACTGCCCTTTCGGCGGGGAGGCTTTTATGGCTCGCATTATTTCCATTGCCAACCAAAAAGGTGGCGTGGGCAAAACCACCACAGCCATCAACCTGTCCGCGGCGCTGGCCGTTATGGAAAAAAAGGTTCTGCTCGTTGACTGTGACCCTCAGGCCAACAGCACCAGCGGCCTTGGCTTACAACAGGAAAATCTGCACGGCGACCTGTACAACACTTTTTATGAACCCGAGCAGGTGCGACAAAATATCGCCAAAAGCCGGTCACCGTTTCTCGATATCCTGCCCGCCAGTACCAACCTGGTGGCTGTTGAGCTGGAGCTGGTAGACAAAATGGCTCGCGAATTTTACCTCAATGAATGCCTAAAGACCGTGCAGCATGATTATGAATACATCATTCTTGACTGCCCTCCCTCGTTGGGCTTGCTTACTCTCAATGCCTTGTGCGCTTCGCGGGAATTGCTCATTCCACTCCAATGCGAATTTTTTGCGCTTGAGGGCATCGTCAAGTTGCTGCAAACCTACGAACAGGTAAAAAAACGGCTGAATCCCGAACTTTCGCTGCTGGGCGTGGTATTGACCATGTATGACACGCGCAACCGCCTTACGCGAGAAGTAAAAAATGAAGTGCGGCGCTGCTTTCCCGACCATCTTTTTGAAACCGTCATTCCGCGTAACGTGCGCTTGTCTGAGGCCCCAAGCCACGGCAAGTCCATCATCCATTACGACATCAAGTCCAAAGGAGCGGATGCCTACCTTGGATTGTCCAAAGAGGTTGTGCTGCGCCGGCCCTCTAAAAAAAGCACCGTTCTCCAATAGCCGGGCGAGCGCAAGCTGCATAGCCAACAAAACGGCAAGACCCGCAAGTTTGACACGTGCGGGTCTTGATTGCCAAAAATGGCGAAGCGGGGCTACTCGGCCTTGGACTGCCCAAGCATACAAGGGCTGCCACCAGATGCCCTTGCTGCCACATAGCTTTGCACTAGCTGGATTTGAACTAGCTGGATTTGCACTGGCCAGGTTTGCGCTGGCCAGGTTTGCCACCAGCCAGCTATGGCGCCAGCCAGCCGTGGCGCCGTTGGTTGTGGCGCTGTTGGTCGTAAAAAAGCTGGATTTGTCGCCATCCGGCAGTGGCATTCGCCGGACGTCGCTCTAACTGGCTCGCTCCCAGATGGCTTTGAACTTAGTCAGCCTTGGGGGTGGTATGCTCCACCGCCACATGCCTATGAAAATGTTTTTTCCTGATGGTGGTGCGGCAGCATTTGCAAAGAAAAACCATCAGCCCGCCGATATTGGCGTTGGTCAACAAAAAAGGCTGCGCCGAATCTGTCCGCCAGTCGTCAGTTTTTGCACCGCAATGGGGACAGGCCACGTCAGGCGTATAGGGATATTTGAAATCCCAGAACTGCAAAAGCTGCTCAAAGCCTTTAAGGGGAGCCTCGGCTTGCACAAGAGGCTCATCCGCCGGGCGGCATTTTATATGGCTGCGAATCTTGGGTTCGATCTGTTGCCAAAGTTTGTAAGAAAGCTGCACTGCTTCCACATTGCCTTTGGCGTCAGTGACATAGCGTAATTCGGGATGCTCAAACATTGACCTGTCCTTTTGCTTGCCTGCGGCACGGCCGGGCGCGGGCTTGGGCCGCAAGCAATGCGGCTGAATGGCCCGGCGGCGCACGCCGGGAAAATAGTATGACCGTGGTATACCATAGGTTGCCGTGACGCAGACTGCCTTGTCAAGGCTCACGGCATGGCAAAGCACTTTTCATGATAAAACAGCAACTGAAAGCACCCGGGCGCGGGCGCAAGAACATATGAGGTGATACGTATGAGCGGCAATAAAAAGGGATTGGGTAGAGGTCTGGACGCGCTTTTTGGCGGTTCTGAACCCAAACGTGAACAGGAGGCGGCAAGTAGCACCTTGCCCGTTTCTTCTTTGCGCCCCAACCCGGGGCAGCCCCGCAGGCACTTTGACGAGGATGCCCTGCGCGAACTGGCGGCCTCAATCAAGGCTCAGGGCATTATCCAGCCCTTGCTGGTGCGCCCGCTTGCAGGCGGCCAAAGCTATCAGATCGTAGCTGGCGAACGACGCTGGCGCGCAGCGCAGATGGCCGGCCTCGACCGCGTTCCCGTGTATATTCGCGAATTGAGCGACAAAGAGGTCATGGCGGCAGCTCTTATTGAAAACCTGCAACGCGAAGACCTCAACCCCATTGAAGAAGCTGAAGCGCTTCAGGCCCTGCGCGATGCTCTGGAATTGACGCAGGAAGAACTGGCCACTCGCCTTGGCAAAAGCCGCCCCGCTGTTGCCAATGCCTTGCGCCTTCTGCAACTGAGTCCCACCGCGCGCGAAGATCTTCAGGCCGGGCGTATGAGCGCCGGGCATGCCCGCTGCCTTCTGGGTATTGACGAGTCCGCCGCGGCCGAAGCTCTGCGCTTGCGCATCCAAAGCCACGGCATGACCGTTCGCGAGGCCGAAGAAGCCGCTGCCTTCTGGCGAGGCAACTCCGCCCTCCCCTGGGTGGAAGAAGAAAAGCAAAACCGCAAAACCGCACCGCAAAAAGCTTCGCGCAAGAAAAGCCCTGAATTTAAGACACTGCAAAAAAACCTGAGCAGCGCCCTTGGCTGCGCCGCAAAAATAAGCGGCGACGAAAACAGCGGGCGGATTTCACTGAATTATACCAACAAGCAGGAACTGGATGAACTGTTGGCAAAGTTCGGCGTTGCCCGTGAGAGCGAATAGCGCATGGGTTTTTAAGCTGGGGTCAGCGCGGGCGCTGTGGGGATGCGCCTGCGCGGCGGTCGGCGAAAACTGGTCGTTTGAGAGAGGGCTTTTGCTGCCCTGCGGGCGCGGGGGCTGTGATGCACTTAGGGGCGAACGACGAAAAGCTTGGCCTTTGTGTAAGACGATTTTGCTGCCCTGCGGGCGCGAGGGCTTTTTCTCTGCCTGCTATCTGGGCCGCCTGCGCGGCGGGCAGCGAGGGAGAGAGCTTGTCCTTTGGGATGAGGATTTTTCGGCCCTGCGGGCGCAAGGGCTTTTTCTCTGCTCGCAATTTGGGCCGCCTGCGCGGCGGGCGGCGAGGGGGCCTGTTAGGGGCTGCCGCCCCTCCGAGGCCCCCTCTGCACTCCCCCCGGACGACCCCGCTGGGCTTTCCAAATTCCATCAGCCCTCAAAATCCCATCTGCCCTCGCTCCAGCCAGCCCTTTGGGCTTTCCAACTTCCGACAGCCTGCGAGGGCTGCGCGTCTTTTGCTGCGGGAGCTTCCCTCCCTTCGGTCGGGTGATCTCCCTGCGCGCCGCGCAATGCCATCGTTTGCTTTCTCCTTGCATGAAAGCTTTGGGGCATCCGCCTACGTAGAGTATTTTAACGTTGAAATGGGTTAACGCAGCACGCTGCAGAACGACGTAGCTCGACGTGGATTCAGCCAAAAATCACATTTTTCAGCAAAATGACAAAGCTGAAATATAGAGCATTAAAAAACTGATCTGCACAGAAAGTAACCGCAACTTGCTCTGGACAGTGGCTTGAAAAAATCGCAAAAAGCGCATTGCGCATAGCAACAAAACAGGCCCTGGCCGAAATTTCCGGTCAGGGCCTGTATAATATTGTATCTTCAGAAGCTTAAAACAAATAAAACACTCAACATGTCAACACTTGAAAAAAGCCCACGCCATTCCCGCGCTCTACCCTCAGTCTTTTTTACGCAGCACCACGCCAAACATCCCCTCAAGCCAAGGATGCTCATGCTCTGTTTGCCACTGCCGCTCCACTGTCAGATCAGAATTGCTTTCAAGGAGTTGGCTCACAGCACGCTCATTCTCTGCAGGGTTGAGAGTGCAGGTTATGTAGGCCAGTTCCCGCCCCGGCTGCAGCATAGCGGCAAGCTGGCGCAGCATGGCTTGTTGCAAGACTTCAAGTTCAGCAAGATGTTGCGGTTCGCGTCTGCGGATGTCGGGCCTGCGGGCCAACACACCAAGGCCCGAACAGGGCACGTCGGCCAGAATGTGCCCGGGCCATTGTCGCACCGGCGGCATGGTGGCATCAGCCAGACAATGGGGCGGAACTGGTAAACCCAATGTTGCGCACTGACCAGACAAGCCCCGCAAACGCGCAAAAGAACGGTCTGTGCATAGCCCAACGGGCACACCCCATTCCATAAGGGCAACACTTTTGCCGCCATGCCCGGCGCAGACATCCCATACCGGCTCTTGCCAGCGGTCAAGGCCAAGTGCAAGCAATGCCTGCTGCGAACCCGCTGATTGCCAGCTTAGGGCCCCCAATGCCAACCATTCCCGCAAGTCACGCCCAAGGGCCGCGCGCGGCATGGTTCCCGGCGCAAAGGCAAGGCCCCACTGCCCTATGGCAACGGGAGCATCCCCTTTAGGCTGATGGAGAGAAGATTCATTTTTAGCTGCAATACCGGCATTATGGGGCAAAAAAACAACGTCATCGTTTCTGCTCTCTGTGGGCGCGCTGCCCAAAGCCGCTGTCTCGCCACAGCTTTTATCTGCTTGCGGAGCCTTATCAAGCCCATGCAGGGCCGCATACAGAGCCGCAGCATCAGCATGTTTGGCATTGATCCGCAATGCGGCCCAGGGGCGCTCAAAGGAACGTTGCATGAGCCGCAGAGCAGCCTCCTCGCCATACGCTGAACGCCAAAGTTTGCCAATCCATAAGGGCGTGGAATAAAATACACATTGAGCAAAAAACTTGTCGCCCTCTCCCGCACTGCCCCGGCGTTTTATTCCCTTCGGCTGTGCCGCATACAAGGCTGGCTGCGCCAGATCAGCCCCCATACGTTGCAAAGAGCGCAATGCGCCGTTGGCAACTCTGGACAGCCCCTGACCAAACAGCGCCCTCACCTGCTCCACGGCTTCATGCACAACCGCATGGGCCGGAACTTTATCCTGAAACAACAGGCCGTATACTGCCAGCGCCAGCAATATCTGCATGGGGCGTGGCAGGCCCTGAGGCTTGGGTAAAACACTTGCCAGCAGAAAATTCAGGCGCAGCTCTGTTCGCAGACAGCCATACACAAGCTCGGTGCAAAGAGCTCTATCCTGCGGGGAAAGCGCAAGACAACTGCCAAGACTTTCAGCAGCGTTTTTTTTGTGCGAACCGTGCGCCAGAGCATGAGACGGGCCACGCGTCGAGCCGTGCGCGGCCCCGCGCCCCACAGGAGCATCCAGAACGCCCGCAAGGGCCTGCTGAGCGCTCATCCCGCCATCAACCAGCAGCAGCGCCCGCAAGGCAGCCGTGCGACCGTTACAGGGCAGTTTACGCAAAGAGACGGTCTTGCTCATGCTCTGTCCTTTTGGGCGCGTCCGGGTGTTGGGGCTGAGGTGGACTTTTCGTCTGCCTGTTCGTGCTGAGTTTCATCGCCAAGGCCGAGAAAGAGCTGCACAGCATCCTCAAGAGCCGCCAGCGGCACAAGGGTGTCAAGGCAGGGGCCGTTGGGCCGCATATTCAACACGCCAAAGACCGGCAAGGGATAGCTGTCCTGTATGCCCGAGGTGAGGTCGCGCTCACAGGCCACGGCAATAATGCAACGCGGCCTGGCCTGCACCACAATGCGTCGTGCGATGGTTCCCCCGGTGGCAATGGCGAGATGGATGCCGTATTTATCGCGCAGGTGCAGCAGATCCCCCACAGGACACTGGCCGCAACGCTGACACAAGTCGGCATTGTGCACCAGGCGGTGCGGGCAGGACGAGCCTTGCACACAATGGGGCAGCAATAAAAGCAGCTCGCTAGGCTGCACCACCCAGCGGCCGGAAAGCACCAGTTCGTTATTGACCTTGATAAAACTGCGCCGCACCTTGCTGCGCTCTATGCCCACAAATTTTGCCAACAGCTCCATAAGTGGAAAAAACAGGCGGATGGTTACATGGCGCACACTGCGCGCACCGGGCAGGGCCTGACCGGTGTAAATATGAAATACCAGCATAAGACACAGCCACATGAGCGCGCCTATGCACACAAGGCCCACAGTAATACTCAGGCGCTCGAGCCAGACCATGCCCTCCAGCAGATCAGTCCAGGGCAGAATAAGAAAAACCGCCAGCCCAAGACAAACCACCAGACAAGATGCCAGCATAAGCCCGATAAAGATGCGCTTGCGCGCGCCACCATATTGCTCGGGCGGCAACGAAAAGGGAGATTTACGCAGCTTCATGAAACCTCGATGCGCACAGCGGGCATAAAAAAGACAGAGAAAAAGCCCCGGTTTGCCAAAAAATGTGCATATGGCTTTTTTTACGCTTCACTGGCGCCAGACGCAACAGAAGGCCTTTGTCCTTACCAGCACACGAAAAAGAAAAAAAAGAGGCCCAAAAGAGCCTCACTGTGGCAGTCAATTTGAGGCAGTGGGATGAATAATAAAGGTTTTGGGGGGTGGGGGCGTGGGGGAGGAGC
>CAZFCC010000006.1:21732-101291 GCA_964517635.1 uncultured Desulfovibrio sp.
CTTTTGCAAAAGGGGCCTTCCCCCACAAAAAATATCAAAAAATTACTCTTCCGGGGAGCGCGCCTCGCCGCACACCCCACGCGGCAGATTTTTCAAAGTGCCGTTGAGCAGGTCGCGGGCGGGCATGTCCTTGCGGCCTTCAGGCCGCAGCATGCCAAGGGTATACCAGCGGTCGGCGCAGGCAATGCTTATGCTCTGCCCGTCATGACGCACGCTGCCCGGCGCAATATCCACAGCAGGCTCTGCCAGTGTTCCAGGTGAAACAATCAGCGGCATGGCCTGGGCGGCAAAGTCTGTTCCCGCATGCAGGTGTAGCACAGTGCGCGCGCCGGGCTTGGGGCTGACCCCACGTATCTGCGCATGGGCTTGGGCCGCGCTGCGCGTCCAATCCACATAGCCATCGCGCTTGCCAAGCTTGGCCGCATGGGTGGCAAGGCTTTCATCCTGCGCCACCGCCACCGCCCTGCCCTCCATGATGTCGTCCAGAACGGTAACAAGAAGCTCGGCGCCCAACTGCGCGAGAGCATCGTGCAGGCTGCCCGAAGTGTGTTCGCCGATAAGGGTATCATCCGTGGCGTAGACAGGCCCGGCATCAAGCCTGCTGCCTATGCGCATTATGGATATGCCCGCTCGGGCTCCGGGCTGCCAGCCTTCCATAACGGCGCGCTGTATGGGGGCCGCGCCGCGCAGGCCCGGCAAAAGCGAGGCATGCACATTGACCGGCGCCAAGCGGGGCATGGCAAGCACGGCATCGGGCAGAATAAGGCCATAGGCAGCAACTGCCAGCACATCGGGCTTGAGGGCCGCCAGCTCGGCCTGGGCTTCTGCCCCTTTGAGGCTGGCGGGCTGGTAAACGGGAATGCCCATGTCCAGCGCAAGCTTTTTCACCTCAGACATGGCGAGCTTTTGGCCGCGCCCCGCCGGACGGTCAGGCTGCGTATACACAGCAACAATATGAGCGCGCGGCCAGGCCGCCAGCCTTTTCAAGCTGGCGGCCGCAAAGCCGGGAGTACCCATAAAGACTATACGGCAGTCTTTTTCTTGAGCCATTTTTTTACCTTGCTGTCGTAAAGGCTGCGCCGCAAGCGGCTGACCTTGTCGATAAACAGTATGCCGTCAAGATGGTCATATTCGTGCTGCATGACAATGGCGTCAAAGTCTTCCAGGTCTTCCTCAATGGCATTGCCGTCAAGGTCGGTGGCGCTCAGATGTGCCTTGCTCATGCGCTTCACGTCCGCCCGGTAGTTCATGGGCACGGAAAGGCAGCCTTCCTGTTCGCTGATGATCTCTTCGCCAGAGAGCGTCAGCACGGGATTGATGAGCACGCGCGGGTTGCGTTCATCCTTCTGGACAGAAGGATCCATAACCAGCATGCGTATATTGCGCCCCACCTGAGGCGCGGCAAGTCCCACGCCGGGGGCCTCATACATGGTTTCGAGCATGTCTGCGGCAAGCTGGCGGATTTCGTCCGTCACTTGGGCCACAGGCTCGCACACCTCTTTGAGGCGCGGATCAGGATAGGAAACAATATCTAGAATCATAGCTCTTTCCTTGTGCTCTCGCCTTTCGGGCTGCGGACTGCGGCCTATTCGGGCTTTGCCGCCTCGTCGGCCTTGTCGGTCTTGCCTTTTTCGGCAGGCTGCTCGCGCAGGCGCAGGCCCAGCTCACGCAGCTGCTTGGCCGCAACGGGTGAGGGCGCGTTCGTCATGAGGCAGGTGGCTTTTTGCGTTTTAGGGAAGGCGATGACGTCGCGAATGCTGTTGGCCCCAGCCAGCAGCATGATAAGGCGGTCAAGGCCAAAGGCAAGGCCACCGTGCGGCGGGGCGCCGTGTTCCAGCGCCTGAATGAGGAAGCCAAACTGGCTTTCGGCCTGTTCGGGCGTAAAGCCCAGGGCTTCAAACATGCGTCGCTGCACTTCACCGGAATGAATGCGGATGGAGCCGCCGCCAACTTCGCTGCCGTTGAGCACCATGTCATAGGCGCGGGCACGGGCGCGCGAGGGGTCACTGGTCATGATTTCCATATGACCGGGGGCCGGAGACGTGAAGGGGTGGTGGCAGGCCACATAACGCTTTTCTTCTTCATCGTATTCGTACAGAGGAAAATCTGTAACCCAAAGGAAATTAAAGGTATCTTCGGGTATCAGATTCATATGTTCTGCCAGATGCACGCGCAAATTCCCCAGCGCCGCATTGACCATGCCCGGTTCGCCGGCCTGGAAAAAGACAATGTCGCCCACCTGGAGATCCAGAGCCGCGGCAATACCCTTGCGTTCTTCGTCGGAAAGGAACTTGGCAATGGGCGACTGCCATTCGTCGGCCTTGATCTTGATCCAGGCGAGGCCCTGCGCGCCGTAGATTTTGACAAATTCGGTAAAGGCGTCAATTTCCTTGCGGGTCATGCTTTCGCCGCCGGGAACCCTCATGCCCTTGACCAGCGGAGCCGTGGCAAAAAGCTTGAAGCCCGAGCCGCGCACGATTTCGGTAATGTCCACAAGCTCCAGACCAAAGCGGGTGTCGGGCTTGTCTACGCCGTAGCGAGCCATGGCTTCGTCCCAGGGCATGCGCGGAAAGGGCAGGGAAAGCTCCTTGCCCACAACGTCTTTGAACACACGGGCCATGAGGCCTTCGGCCATGCCCATGACCGTTTCTTCATCGGCAAAGCTCATCTCGATGTCCACCTGGGTGAACTCGGGCTGGCGGTCGGCGCGCAAGTCTTCGTCGCGGAAGCAACGCACTATCTGGAAATAGCGATCCATGCCGGCAACCATGAGCAGCTGCTTGAAAAGCTGGGGCGACTGCGGCAGGGCGTAAAATTCGCCCGCATTGAGGCGGCTGGGAACCAGAAAGTCACGCGCGCCTTCAGGTGTGGACTTGGTAAGCACCGGAGTTTCCACTTCCACAAAACCGTCTTCATCAAGATGGCGGCGTATGCACTGGGCCACCTTGTGGCGCAGGCGCAGATTGTCCTGCATGCGCGGGCGGCGCAGGTCAAGATAGCGCCAGGCAAGGCGCAGGTTCTCGCCCGCATCGCAACGGTTTTCAATGGTAAAAGGCGGTGTTTTGGAAGTATTGAGCAGCTTCCATTCGCTTACCACAACCTCGATCTGGCCGGTGATCATATGGGGGTTCACCATGCCTTCGGGTCGCGGGCGCACCAGCCCCTTGATGGCCAGCACGTATTCCGAACGCAGGATATGGGCGTTCTCGTGAGCTTGCGGGGCGGCATCAGGGCTGAAGACCACCTGGGTAAGCCCCGAACGGTCGCGCAGGTCTACAAAGATAAGGCCGCCGTGGTCGCGCCGGTACTGCACCCAGCCCATAAGGCAGACTTCCTGACCGTCATTGGCAAGGGTCAGCTCGCCGCAGGTCTGGCTGCGATGCCAGTCGCCAAGGGCGGTGATATACTTCTGATGTTCCTGCTGCACGTCCTGGCCCTGCGCGGCCGCCTGGGCCGTCTGCTCCGCCATCTGGCTTTCTTCAGTCATGTTAGTTGGTTCCCGTTTGCAAAATGTGTAGTGCCTGGGCTTGCGGCACAGTGCTCTGCTCGCCGCTTTCCAGATTTTTTACAACCACTGTGTTCTGGGCCGCTTCGTCCGGCCCCATGATGAGGCAGTACCGCGCACCGGACTTGCCGGCCTGGCGCATAAGGCTTTTAAAGCCCGCCTCGCTGAAATTCATCTCGCCCCGCAGGCCCGCGGCGCGCAGTTTTTGCACCAGGCTATAGCCCTGTAACCTGCTCTGCACATCCATGGCCACAAGGTAAAAGTCGGCCGAAACAGCCGCCCCGCCGCCCATCATGAGGGCCAGACGCTCCATACCGGCAGCAAAGCCCACCCCAGGAGCATCAGGCCCGCCGAGGCTTCTCACAAGCCCGTCGTAGCGCCCTCCGCCCGCAACGGCCGCCTGAGCGCCGATGCTGCCGCTTACCACCTCAAAGGTGGTGCGACAATAGTAGTCGAGCCCGCGCACAAGCCTGTGGTCAAGCTCAAAGGGCAGCTTTTCGCCTTCAAGCAGGTCACGCACCGTGTCAAAATGCATCCTGCATTCCGAACAGTTATAGTCCAGCAATTTGGGCGCAGCATCGGTGATGGCCTTACAGCCGGGCTGCTTGCAGTCCAGCACGCGCAAGGGATTAGTGTGCACCCTGCGGGCGCAGTCGGCGCAAAGAGCCGTACTGTCAACGCTTTCAAGATAGGCCAGCAGAGCGTCCTTGAACTTGGGGCGACACTGCGGACAGCCCAGAGAGTTGACTTTGAGGGTCAGGTCTTCAAGGCCCAGAGCATCAAGAAAGCGCATGAGCATGCTGATCAGATCGGCATCAGCATAGGGACTGTGCGAGCCGAGGCATTCGCAGTTAATCTGATGGAACTGCCGCATGCGGCCCTTTTGCGGCCGTTCGTAGCGAAACATGGGGCCAGTGGTGAACAGGCGGCTTACCGCTTCCCTGTTGGCAAGGCCGCTTTCAATATACGCGCGCATAACGCCCGCCGTGGCCTCGGGCCGCAGAGTAAGCGATCTCTCCTTGCGGTCGGCAAAAGTATACATTTCTTTTTGCACCACATCGGTTTCTTCGCCGATGGTGCGCTGGAAAAGTTCGGTAAATTCCACAATGGGCGTGCGCAGTTCCACAAAACCGTAACGGCCAAAAATATCCCGCGCGGTATTTTCCATACGGGTAAAAAGGTCGCTGTCCGGCGGAAACATATCCGCAAAGCCCTTGATGCGTGCAATACTCATATGATCCTCAATAGTGGCACAACAGGACAATAGTACGATAGAATTGTCCTGACATCTGTAAAAACAGACGCCCGCCGCAAAGGTGTAAGAGCAGCTTCAACCATTGCCCAAGGGCGTATGGTTGAAGAGGCCGCGCGCTATCGTTGCGCTGTAAAGCGCCGTAGCCAGCGCCATAAACCTTTGAGAACATATACTCTCAAAGGTAAAAAAATTCTGGTGCTCCCGGGCCATACATTTCGGCCCGGGGCCCAAAATTAGCGTGAAGCGCAGGAGCCTTCAAGCTTAAACTTGTCACAGCATTCTTCACAGGGCACGGGGTATTGGCCGGTAAAGCAAGCCATGCAGTAGTGCTGCGGCTCGCTCACAGAGGCCATAAGCCCTTCAATGCTGAGATAATGCAACGAATCCACGTCCAGCTTGCGCTGTATTTCTTCCAGGCTGTGCTGCGCCGCAATCAGCTCGCCCCGCGACGAAAAGTCAATGCCATAATGACAGGGCGACATGACCGGCGGCGAAGAAATGCGTATATGCACCTCTTTTGCCCCAAGCTCACGCAGCTTTTTTACGCGCGTCATCATGGTTGTTCCGCGCACAATGCTGTCGTCAATAATGCAGATGCGCTTGCCTTCGATCATTTCACGCACAGGATTGATCTTTACCCGCACGCCAAAGCTGCGCATGCTTTGCGAAGGCTGAATAAAGGTGCGCCCCACATAGTGATTGCGTATCATGGCATGTTCATAAGGCAGGCCCGAGCGCTGCGCAAAACCGAGAGCCGGGTAGATGCCCGAGTCAGGAAACGGCATGACAAAATCCACATCCGGCGCGGATTCCATAGCCAGATTCCAGCCCATCTTTTTACGGCACTGGTAGACCTGTTCGTCAAAAACATAGGAGTCCGGCCGGGCAAAATAGATCAGCTCAAAAATGCACTGGGCGGGCTTTTCAGGCATGGGGCCGATGAGGCGCTCGCTGCGCACGCTGTTGCCTTCCACAACAACCACTTCGCCCGGTTCCACAGTGCGCACAAAGTCCGCCTCAAGCAGATCAAAGGCGCAGGTTTCAGAGGCAAAAACCGGGCTGCCGTTCATGCGGCCAAAGGCAAGGGGATGAAAGCCGTGCGGATCGCGCACAGCCACCATAACACCGTCAGCCATGACCAAAAGGCAATACGCCCCCTGCACCCGGTAGCAGGCCTCTTGGACGGCTCCCGGCAGGTCATTGTGGCGCAAGGCGCGCACCAGCAGGTGCATGAACACTTCAGTGTCGTTGCTGGTGGAAAAAATGGCCCCTTCGTTTTCCAGGTCTTCGCGCAGTTGGGCGGCGTTGACCAGGTTGCCGTTATGCGCCAGCGCAATGGCCCTGCCCTTGTATGTGGCGAGAAATGGCTGGGCGTTGCCGCTGGACGAGCTGCCCGTGGTGGAATAGCGCACATGCCCCACAGCATGACGCCCCACAAGGCGTTGGAGGCTGGCCTCGGAGAATACGTCGGGCACAAGGCCCATGCCCCTGTGCTCGTTAACGGCCTTGCCGTCAAAAGTAACTATGCCCGCGCTTTCCTGTCCCCGGTGCTGCTGGGCATACAGGCCGAAATAGGCCAGACGAGCAGCATCGTCATGGTCATAGATGCCGAAAATACCGCATTCGTGCTTAATCATAAGCCTTACTTCTTCAGTTTTTTGCGCAAATGCGCAATGCGATTGTCGATGACCGACGGATTGGGATATGCGTCGCGCGCCAATTCAAATTGTTTCAGGGCTTCCGTGCCCTTGCCCAGTTGTTCAAGGGCATCGCCCAGCAAATAGCCGGCCAGCCCGCGCAGGTGCTGGTCAGGATCACTGTCCAGTATCTGCTGTGAAAGATCGGCCACATCCTGCCAGCGCTCCCGGGCCATGTTCTGGTCTGCAAGATCATACATGCACATGATCTTGTCATGATCCGGCAGGGGCAGGCCCAGGCACTGTTGCAACGTGTCTTCGGCTGCATCAAAACGCCGCAGGCTGAATTGCATGGCCGCCAGCCGCCGGTGACCATCAAGCACCTGCTCCGGCCCAAGGCCCCCAAGGCCTATATAGACGTTCCACAAGTCCACAGCCCGATCATGGCGGTGCAGGCTTTCATTGACCTCGGCCATGCGCCGCAAAACCACCGCGCTGCGGGCATCGTCGTCCATATACTCTTCCAGCATGGTTTCAAGATATTCCAGGCTGGCGCGGGGTTCTTGCCCCGCGGCGTTGACCACCAGCAGCAATTGCTGCCAGGCTTCCCAACGATCATCCGCGCTTTGGCTGTCCTGTGCTTCACGCAGATAACGCTCAAGCAGCCTTTCCGCAAGAGACCATTGACGCTGGCCCACGGCCTCTCTGGCCTGGGAAAGATCGTCGCCCTGCAATACCTGGCTCTCACAGCCCGCAAGGCCAAAACAAAAACAAAAAGCCACGGCCAGCGCAAGCCTGCGCGCGCTGCCAGTCACGGAAAAAAGAAAAAAACCGCGCCCGGCCCGAGAGCTTGGCTGTTCTTCGGGCCAGTTTTCAACCCGCCCTTCAGCCCGTCCTTCAGGCGGCCAGGGGGGCAATGCCCCCCTGAAACCACGTTTTTCAGCAATGAAAAACATTAATGCGAGTCCATATCAGGCGTCGTTACCTTCCGACCCTTCCGGGCCTTCAGCAGCGTTTTCGCCCGCCTGGCCGGAAGAGGCTGCGTCAGGCGCAGCCTGGGCCGAGTCCGCAACAGCGGTCGCGCTGCCCTCTGCCGCGCTGTCTTCTTCCATTTCTTCGCTGAGGTCGCGGCCGGTCTGCCCGCCTTCGTCCACACGGTCAAAGCCTACCACATGCGCGCCCTCGTCCAGACGCACAAGCATGACGCCCATGGTGGCGCGGCCCTTGCTGCGCACTTCATCAAGGCCTATGCGCACAATCTTGTTGGCCGAGGTCAGCAGGATAAGGCCGTCATCATCACGCACGGGCATGGCGCCCACCACAGGCCCGGTCTTGCCCGTAACCTTGAAATTGATGATGCCCTTGCCCCCGCGCGATTGCAGGCGATACAGCTCGATGCTGGTGCGCTTGCCGAAGCCGTTGGCGGAAATGGACATGATTTCCGTGGTATTGTCCGTTTCTTTCACAATAACCCCGGCCACCACAAAGTCCTGCCTGCGCAGGGCAATGCCCTTGACACCCGTGGCCACGCGGCCCATGGGGCGAACGTCCCTGCAGGAAAAGCGGATGGCGATGCCGTCGGCTGTGGCCACCACAATATGGCTGTCGTTGCGTATGGGGCGCACCACCACAAGCTCGTCGTCTTCGCGCAGGCCAACGGCCATAAGCCCGGTCTTGCGGCAACGGGCATACAAAGAGGCCGAAGAGCGCTTGACCATGCCGCGCTTGGTCACAAAAAGGAAGTACTTGTCTTCGGCAAATTCGCGCAGGGCAAGCACCGTCGTCACCCATTCGCCCTCTTCCAGAGGCAGCAGGTTGTTGATGTGCACGCCCTTGGCTATGCGGCTGCCTTCGGGAACCTGATGCACCTTGAGCTGGTGCATGCGGCCCTTATTGGTGAAGAGGCACAGATACTGATGGTTGGTGGTGCTCAAAAACTCCTGCACATAGTCGTCGTCAGAGGTGTACAGGGCGGCGATGCCCTTGCCCCCGCGCTTCTGCTGCTGGTAGTTTTCAAGGTTGGTGCGCTTCATATAACCGCGGCGCGACAGGGTGATGACCACATCTTCATCGGGAATGAGGTCTTCAATGTCAATGTCGGTCAGGGCTTCGCGCAGCACTTCAGTGCGGCGCGGTGTCACAAAGGTGTCGCGTATTTCGCTGATTTCGCGCTTGATCTCGCCGCGCAGCACTTCGACATTTTCAAGAATCGAGCGGTAGAATTCGATCTTTTGCAGAAGTTCTTTGTATTCGGCCAGAAGTTCTTCACGCTGCAGGCCCGTCAGGCGCTGCAAGCGCATTTCAAGAATGGCCTTGGCCTGAAGCTCGGTAAGCTCAAAGCGCTTCATGAGGGCGCCGCGGGCCTCTTCGGGGCTGGCCGAAGCGCGGATAAGAGCCACCACCTCGTCAATATTGTCGATGGCAATGCGCAGGCCTTCAAGAATATGGGCGCGGGCCTCGGCTTTTTCAAGATCGTAGCGGGTGCGGCGGATGACCACCTCGCGCCGGTGATCCACAAAGCAGGTCAACGCGGTCTTGAGGTTCAACAGCTGGGGGCGGTTGTCCACCACGGCCAGCATGTTGATGCCAAAGCTCGATTCCAGCGGCGTGAACTTGTACAGGGCGTTGATGACAATTTCGGGGATTGTTCCCCGCTTGAGGTCGATGACAACGCGAATGCCCCGGCGGTCAGATTCGTCGCGCAGGTCGGTGATGCCTTCAATCTTGCGGTCATTGACCAGAGCCGCGATTTTTTCCACCAGCGAAGACTTGTTCAGGCCATAGGGAATTTCCCTGATGACGATAGACTGCGCGCTTTTTTTGCGGTCTTCTATCTCCATGCGCCCGCGCACTTTCACCGTGCCGCGTCCGGTATGATAGGCGTCGTACAGCCCCTTGCCCGCGTAAACATAGCCGCTGGTGGGAAAGTCCGGGCCTTTCACATGTTCCATCAGGTCGTCAATGCTGCACTGGGGATCGTCAAGAAGCAATTGCAGGGCATCACACAATTCGCCCAGGTTATGGGGCGGAATATTGGTGGCCATGCCCACGGCAATACCCGAGCTGCCGTTGAGCAGCAGGTTGGGAACCTTGCTCGGCATAACCGTGGGTTCCTGCAAGGTATTGTCGTAGTTGGGGCGAAAATCTACGGTATTTTTGTCCAGGTCGCCCAGAAATTCCTGGGCCAGCTTGGACATGCGCACTTCGGTATAACGCATGGCCGCAGGGGCGTCGCCGTCGATGGAGCCAAAGTTGCCCTGCCCGTCCACCAGGGGATCGCGCATGGAAAATTCCTGCGCCAAACGCACAAGAGCATCATACACCGCCAAGTCGCCGTGCGGGTGATACTTACCGATCACGTCACCGACGATGCGGGCGGATTTTTTGTGCGGACGGTTATAGTTGTTGGCAAGCTCGTACTGCGCAAACATGATGCGCCTGTGCACGGGCTTGAGACCGTCACGGGCGTCAGGGATGGCGCGGCCAATGATGACCGAAAGAGAATACTCCAGGTACGACTTGCGAAGTTCAGTTTCTATGCTTATCTGCGGCTGCTGCATTTCTGCCACTGCTGGCCTCACTAAGTAATGATGTTGGGTGGATGCGAACAATCTGTGGCGATTCAAAGGGCGCTGCCCCCCGAAATTCCCAAAGGAATTACCTCAATTGTTCATGCCACTCCCTATAAAAGTTTTTTGGCATGCCCCGGGAAAGGGTTGGTTTCAGACTGCCTGCGGCACTCTCCGGCAGGGCGCTCTTTTGACCGCAAAGGCGGCCCAAACAGCGAATTGCAGAGCCCTACGCTCCACACGCCTGCTTGCCCAAAAAACCTGCTCCAGAGCAGATCACCTTTGAAACGCTGCACCAGGAGCCTGTGGCAGGTTTTGCCTGCCTGCTCCTCGTTGCCGGCCGACCATGCTCCGCATGTCCGGCTGAAAGCATTTCAACGTTGCCATGCTCTAAATATCCAGATCGTGAACAGCCAGGGCGTTGCGCTCGATAAACTCGCGGCGCGGCTCAACCCGGTCACCCATAAGCTCCACAAAAGCGTCGGAAGCCTCGTTGGCGTCTTCCACTGAAACCTGCAAAAGAATACGGTTTTCAGGGTTCATCGTGGTGACCCAGAGCTGATCCGGGTTCATTTCACCAAGGCCCTTGTAGCGCTGGATATTGATGCCCCTGCGGGCTTCGTCCAGCACCATGCGGGTAAGGTCGGCAAGACTTTCAGCAGGAACCTCACCGTCCTTGCGGCGAATGCTGAAACCAAGACCACCACACTCTTCACGCAGATCGGCAAAAAGCTGCCAGCTTATGCGATACAGACGCGACGCAAAAAATTCCATGCCACGTCTGGTCTGGTGACCACCGGTATTTTCAAATATGGCGAACATGCGTTCTTCGTCGTCTTCACTCTTTTCGTGCTCAAGGGTCAGCGTATAGCCGCGCTCGCTGAGCCATTGCGTAAAGTCTGCGTCCTGCCGCTCAAGCATGCCCTGCTCAATCTGCGCAGGATAGGTGCACATGGACAAAAAGAGTTCGCGGGGTATGCCGCTCATCTCGGCGTCGTCAAGGCGCTTTTCAATGGTCTCCACGCGCTCCACAAGGCCGGTAAGGTCTGCGCCCGTATAGGTCTTGCCATTGCTCGCCACAATGGTCACGTCTTCGCTGACCCGTGAAAGCAAAAAGGCGTTGAGCTCCGCATCATCCTTGATGAATTTTTCCATGCGCGAGTTGTGCGCACGGTACAGTGGGGGCTGGGCAATATACACAAAGCCGCGTTCCACCATTTCCTGATACTGACGGAAAAAGAAGGTCAGCAGCAGAGTGCGGATATGCGCGCCGTCCACGTCGGCGTCTGTCATGATGATGATCTTGTGGTAGCGCAGCTTGTCGAGGTCAGTGTCTTCCTCGCCAATGCCCGCGCCCATGGCCGTAATCAGGGCTTTTACTTCCTTGTTGGCCAGCATTTTGTCAAAGCGGGTGCGCTCGGTATTCAGAATTTTGCCGCGCAGGGGCAAAATGGCCTGATTCTTGGGGTTACGCCCCTGTTTGGCAGAACCACCGGCCGAGTCACCTTCCACGATGAACAGTTCAGACTCCGCAGGATCCTTGCTCTGGCAGTCAGCCAATTTACCCGGCAGGGAATTGTCCGACAACGCGCCCTTGCGGCGCACCAGTTCCTTGGCCCGACGGGCCGCATCGCGCGCGCGGGCCGCGTCCACGGCCTTGTCGACAATAAGGCGGACATCCTTGGGGTTTTCTTCAAAATAGACCATGAGGCGGTCATACATAACGCCCGCCACAATCCCGGCAATTTCGCTGTTGCCAAGCTTGGTCTTGGTTTGCCCTTCAAACTGCGGTTGCGGCAGCTTGACGCTGATAACCGCCGTAAGTCCTTCGCGCACGTCATCACCAGACAAGCTGGTGTTCTTCATTTTTTTGACAAGATCCGCCTGCCCCTTGATATAGCCGTTAATGGCGCGGGTCAGGGCCGTGCGAAAGCCCACCAGGTGGGTTCCGCCTTCTTTAGTGCGGATATTATTGGCAAAGGTAAGGATATTTTCCTTGTAGCCCGCATTGTACTGCAGGGCAAAATCAACGGTCACATTGTCAACCAGGCCTTCACCAAAAATAATGGGGTGAATGCCCTGCTCACCGGAATTGAGATCACCCACAAACTGGCGAATGCCGCCTTCAGCATGAAAAACGTGGGTTTCGCCGATGCGCTCGTCAATGCATTCGATGACCAGGCCCTTGTTGAGATAGGCCAGCTCTTCAAAGCGCTTTTTGAGCGTATCGTAAGAAAATTCATAGACTTCAAAAATTTCTTCATCGGGTTTGAAGCGCACGGTTGTGCCGTGGCCGTCAACCCCTTCGCTGATAATCTTCAGCTCGTCCTGAGGAAAACCGCGTGAATAGTGCTGCCGATAGCGCTTGCCATCACGGCGCACAGTCACGGTCAACTCTTCGGAAAGAGCATTGACGCAGGAAACCCCCACACCGTGCAGACCGCCGGATACCTTGTAACTGGAGTTGTCAAACTTGCCGCCGGCGTGCAGCTTGGTCATGACCACCTGAACAGCGGGCACGCCTTCCTTGGGATGGATATCCACGGGAATACCGCGGCCATCGTCGCGCACGGTCACGCTGTTATCAGCATGCAAAATAACGGTAACCCGCGAGCAATAGCCAGCCATGGCTTCGTCAATGGAGTTGTCCACAACTTCGTAAACAAGGTGGTGCAGGCCACGCGCGTCCGTGGAACCAATATACATGGCCGGGCGCTTGCGAACAGCCGAAAGCCCTTCCAGAATAGTAATGGAAGAAGCGGTGTAACCGCCGTCGACGGGGTTTTGGAGAGCCATTAAACGTCTTCCTCGCTATAATATGTCGTTTCCGAAACCTTCATGGGCATGATGATAACGGTGTAATCGGGGTCATCGGCCCCGCGAATGCCGCAGGGGCCTTCAGCGCCCGTGAGCATCATGTCTGTCTTGCCGGACACAAAGTGCGCCAGCACGTCCATAAGGTTACGGGTGGGAAAGGCGATGCGCTTGATGTCGCCGCCGTAAGTTACTTCAAGGCTTTCGCTGGCCGAGCCAACGTCCTGCCCCTGGGCGGAAAGCAAAGCTTCACCGGAGGAAAGATCCATGTAGGTGCAGCGGTCACTTTCAGTATTAAAAATAAGAATACGGCCCAGAGCCTCCATGGCTTCCTTGCGCCCAAGCGTCATGGGGTGCATGTCTTCACTGGCCAGCTTGCTCATGAAAATGCTGTAATCCGGGTACTGGTGGGCGGCCCGCGGCAAGCTCAGGGTTTCGGCCTTGCTCATGCTGCGCAAATGCAGGCGCTTTCCGGTGATGCTCAGCTCAATCTCGTCCACACCCAGCCACTTCTTCATGTCCTGAAGGTATTTCTTCTGAATCAGAATACCCTCTTCAGGCAGGCGCTCGGCAAGCTCATCGTGCGTAAAGGAAACAAGAGCAAACTGATGGCCGTTGAGCCCGCAAACGTCAATGCGCCCGTTGCCCTTGGGCATCATACACAGGCAGGCAATGGCGTCCATAGCATCGTCATCGCTGATGCAAAAAGTCACCTTGTCCAGCAGATCCTGCAAAAAATCGCCAGACCAGGTCACCGTGTTCTCTTCAGGAAAGGTGGAAAAATTCTGAAACCACTCAGCTCCGCTTACAGGCAGCTTGTAGGTGCGCCTTCCCTGCTCCACCAACAAATTGCCCGAAGCTTCATCAAGAGAAAGATGCAGCACGCCCGAAGGCAGCTGACGCACCAGATCCACAAAAGCCCTGCCCTGCACGCCGATAAGGCCGGGCTGCGCGACTTCCGCCTGATAGCGCCCGGTAAATTCGATATTGGCATCAGTGGACATGACCGAAAGGGCGCCGTCTTCCGCCTTGAGCCAGATGGAACGCAGATACTGCGCTCCGGCCTTGGCGGGAATAATGGCCACAGCCTTCAACAGCCCTTCAATGATCTGCTCTTTATTAACAGTAAGTTTCATACATTCTTTCCTTAACTATTATTGGCAGTGTTTATATGTTCGTAATGGCTTTAAAGCCCTAAAAACTATTAACTTTTCAGGGAACATGCCAATGTGTTTTTCAGTAACACCAGCAACAGCCCCAAAGCTTTTCTCCTGATTTTCAAGGTCAGGGTGTTTTCATTTCAATCTCTGTCACCAGTTGGTGCACACTTTTGTTACTAACCAGCAATTTCTTAATCTTATTAATGGCATAGATGACAGTGCTATGGTCGCGACCGCCAAATGCGCGCCCAAGTTCCGGATATGAAAGGCCGAGTTTTTTGCGGCATATATACATGGATATCTGCCTTGCCAACACGAGGTCAGGGCGCCGTTTGCCGCCCAGAACGTCTTCTGGCTTCAGGTTGAGCTTTCTGGCCACTTCGCCCAGAATTTCTCGGCAACCGGGCATTTTTTCCGCGACCCCGGTGCGTACGATATTTTCCATATCCGACTGGCTAAGGCTGTTGCCTTTGACAGAGCAATAGGCTCCTACCTTGAGCATGAGGCCCTGCAAAAGCCGAAATTGCGAACAGCGTTGCGCCAGAAAAAGCAGCTGGTCACGGGTCAGGCTAAGGCGCCGCTCTTTACACAGGCCCTGCAGGTAGCGCAAGCGCACATCCAGATCCGGCTCCATAAGTTCCACCACAAGCCCGCTTTCAAGCCGTGAGCGCAGGCGTTCGTCGAGCGCTTTCAGGGCCTGGGGCTGACCGGAGCAGGCAAAAATCATGCGCGGCGCGGCTTTGCCTGTGTGTTGGCCTTTGGGAGCGGCCTCTTCCTTGAGCGAAATGTCTGGAAAGCTTTTCTGCTTGCCGGGGCAGGCATCCATTATGACCGCAATTTTGCGTTGCCACTCGTTGTGGCCGGCAAGATCCTGAATATCATCCAGCACAAGCACGTCATAACGCAGCCAGAAAAGCTCCGGCTTACTGCCCCATGCCAGATGCTCGGCGCAGAATCGGGCGGCGCTCGAACACATCATGCGGGCGGGATCGGCCGTGCGGGCCATAACGGTTGTCATGGCCTGAAGCAGCTGGCTTTTGCCTGTGCCGCTGCGCCCGCAAACCAGAAAAGGGTTATAGGCCGTGGATCTCGTGTCGCCGGCCAATGCTCTGGCGGTTGCCAGAGGGAACGCATTTTTGTCATTGCAGATAAAGTCTGCGAAGGGATCTTCCGCTTCTGTTGCGGCAGTGTTGTGGCAGTCAGATCCGGGGGGAGGGCTGACGGGCTGCGGCTGATTTTGGGCTGCAAAAGCGCCGGGAGCGACGTTTTCGTAAACAATTTTTGGCACGCGATCGCTGCGCAACTCTGTAAAATGCTTGTGTAGCGCATCCTCAAAAGCCGCGCGCCGGTGCAGGCTGAACCAGTCTGCAAAATACATGTGCGGAAAAAACACCCTCAGGGTGTTTTCTTCCTGGCGCAGGGTAAGGCTGTCCAGCCAGGTTTCTCCCGCTGTGGCCCGATTTTCCGCCAGTATTTCCCGCAACTCTTTTTTCAGCATAATATACAGTTCATTAGCCTCGCAGAACGCGCCTGTGGATAAAGGCTCTGCCCGCAAGTTCGCATGAGGCTCGATTTTCGCGGCCTGAGCCGCACAGGAACAAGAGATACTTGTAGCATAAAAGTTGATTTCAAACAAGTGGCCGACCCCTTGCCCGCAATCCGTGCCAGCTGTGAATGCCTGTGGAAAACGCTGTGCAGGCGCGCTGTTTTTTTTGGCTATCCTGGTTGTGCTTTGGCCTTATTTTTTATCAAAGGGGCGGGGCTTTTGGGCTGCGTTATATACTGCGCTGCATGCCAAAAAACTGCGTGCCCCAGAGCTTGCGCGTTGAACTGGACAAGGGGCATGCGCCTGCGTATAAGTTGCGCATGGGATCGAAGACGAAAAGACTATGGTTGGCAGGGGTCTTGTTGGTGGCGGTGCTGGGTTTTGTTGTGGCGCGCCATGCGGGACTGCCCAGTCTTTTGGCCGTTAATGGGCCGGAAGCGGTGCAGGAAGCGGTGCAGGAAGCAGTACCGGGAGCGACGCAGGAACAGCCGTCGCTACCTGACAGCCATACAAAACAGAACAACGATAGTTCCCAAAGCGAGCCCTCCCTCCAAGAGCCCGCAAGCAACGATGCCGCGCGCGGCCAATCAGATTCTTCTTCCGCTCTTTCTTCCAGCGACCCCACCACTGCAGAGCATGCGGACATGGCCGCCGACGCAGCAGCCGATGCGGCTGATGCCGGGGCAGCGCCCGGCGAGTCTGTGGTGCGCGGAACCTTTGAAAGGGGCGATACCGTCAGCAAGGTTCTTGAAAGCTCCGGTGGGCATGGGGCGCATGAATATGTCAGCGCGGCCCGTCAGGTTTTTTCCATGCGCTCGTTTCGCGAAGGCCAGCCGTATGTCGTAGTTACAGATACGGAATCCGGCAAGGTCAAACGCTTTGAATACGAGATAGACAGTCATCATCGCCTTGTGGTCGAAGGCACGGACGCCCCAGCCGCCAGGCTCGAGCCCATTGAATATACCGTGCTGCTGGATTCTGTTGCGGGAACCATCAACGACAATCTTTTTCAGGCCGTGGCCGACATGGGTGAAAGCCCGCAAATGGCCCTCAAGCTGGCAGATCTTTTTGGCGCGGAAGTGAACTTTATCCGTGATCTGCAATCGGGCGATTCCTTTGCTGTGCTCGTGGAAAAACGCTACCGGGAGGGGGAATACAAGGGCTATGGCCGTATTCTCGCCGCCCATTTTACCAATAAGGGTAAAACGTACGAAGCCTATATTTTTCGAGACGGCAAAAGGGCCGAATATTATAATCGCAAGGGCGAAAGCCTGCGTAAAACCCTGTTGCAAGCTCCACTTGCCTTTACGCGCATCACCTCGCGCTTTACAAACAGCCGCTTGCACCCCATATTAAAGTATAGACGCGCCCATCACGGCGTGGATTATGCCGCGCCAACGGGCACTCCGGTTAAGGCAGTGGGCGACGGTGTGGTGAGCCAGCGGGGCTGGGCCGGCGGTTATGGCAACCAGATTATTATTAAACATACCGCTGGTCTTGAATCTATGTATGCGCATCTTTCCGGCTATGCGCGTGGCCTTGCCACGGGGCAGCGGGTGCGCCAGGGCCAGGTTATCGGTTTTGTGGGCAGCACGGGCTTGTCCACTGGGCCGCATCTGGATTTTCGCCTGCGCCAGAACGGCAAGTTTATTGATCCGGGCAAGGCCATCAACCCGCGCGGCGAGCCGGTTTCCAAAAAGAGTATGGCCGAGTTTGAAAAGGTTGTGGCTCTTGAGCTGGCCTATCTTAACGGAGAAAAAGCTCTTTCTGAGTATGCAGCGGGAAGCATAGTGTCTGATACTCCCGTTCCCGCGCCTGAAAAGCCCGCGGAAAAAGAAAAAAGCAAACCCGCCAAAAAGGGGCGGCGCTAAAGTAACGCCGCTCTCGCAAGGAGGGCCATCATGATGTACTTTCAGCCTCTTTCGGGCATGGCCCTGATCGCTCAGAATACCCCGCCCGACAGCACCAGTGTTATTATGTATCTGCCTTCTGTCATTAGTGACGTTACTGCGGCCATGGATCAGCTACAGTCTGCTGACAGCGCCAGTTCTTTTATGCAGACGCAATGGCGTATGGCAGCCGCCAATATGATTGGCATAGGGGCTGTTGCCGGAGGATGGGCATAAGGCCCGCCCGCTGGTTGTGAACTTGTCCTGTAGCGAGTCAGATCAAAATACAAGTAAAAAAACAGATCAAAATACTAATATAAATACAGGCAAGCGCGTATTGTGCTTGCCTGTATTTTTTGCATTTCAGGACAGATTTTTTGTAAGGTAGAAGTTTGTAAACCGTTAAAGGCAAGAGCTTAAAATGGGCCATCACCCATAAGGAAGTGCAAAGTTGAGAATTGCAAAGTTACAGAGATGATTGTTCGTAAAAATATAATATATTATACATAGTTAATTGAGAAAGGAACAAAAATTCTTTTTCGAAATGTGGCCGTAAAAAACGCCAAGCCGCCATGACTGGCGGCTGTTATTTTTCAGGCTGGGGATGTGCTCTTGTTTCAGTTTTTATTGGCTCTGTTTCTGTCTCAGCATTTTGGCAGCAAAAGCTGCGGCGCCAAAGCCGTTGTCGATATTGAGCACAGCCACCCCCGGCACGCAGGTAGCAAGCATGGTGGCCAGGGCCGCAAAGCCGCCAGAGCCCACGCCATAGCCCACAGAGGCGGGCACGGCCAATACGGGGCAGGCCACTAGCCCCGCCAGCACCCCCGGCAAAGCGCCTTCCATGCCTGCCACGGCAATGATGACTTTGGCGGCGCGCAGCGCTTGTGTATGGGGGCTGAGCCTGTGCAGGCCAGCAACGCCCACATCGGTAACGAGACCGCAGTTTTTGCCCCAGAAGGCCAGAGTGGCATAAGCCTCAAGGGCCACGGGAATATCTGCGGCCCCGGCGGTGACCACAAGGGCCTCGCCTTTTTGTGGCCAGGGGGCCTGCATGGCCTGGGCAAAGCCCGGTGCGCCGCCCACTGAAAACAGACGCGGTAAGGGCCAGTAGCGGCCGGTGGGGAAATGTTTTTCCAGCAGAGCCGCCTGGCTTTCGCTGACCCTGCTGACTAGAACAGGGCCGTGGCTGGCAAGGCCGCCCACAGCGGCTATGAGCGCCTGATCGTTTTTGCCCTGGGCCAGAACCACTTCGCCAAGGCTGGTGCGCAGCCCCCGCTGTGTATCGAGGCTGAGGCCGTTCAGGGTGTCGGACACGGTTTGCGCGCCCAGAAGTTCAAGGGCTTTTTCGGGCTGCATGCGGCCCTGGGCTATTTCAGAAAGGATATGCAGAAGGTGAGGGTTGGACATGCCTTTTTATACGGCAGAGTGCTGGCTTTGTCAGCAGTGGGCATGCCTTTACGTCCGCCAGATATGGCAGTGAAAACATGTTTTTCCAGTTCTCCGGGCGCGCGGGGCGTTTTTTTCCGTAAAAAGGCTCTATTTCATTGTCTTTCAACATGAGTTGGTTGCATTGTATCGCCTGACACGGTAAGAAAATTTCATGTTGACGCGTCGTCTGCTATTCCTCACCCCTGCTCAGGCCGTGACCTCGGTCTTTCCTGCCTTGCGTGATGCCGGTTATGAACTTGGCATTGCGGAAAATCTCAAGGGTGCCTCTGTATTCATTCGCAAGTCCGGGCCGGGCATTATTTTTGCGCGGCCGAGCCTGCCGGGTTTTCGCGTTGAAGATCTGCTGGCTGTTGGGGCTGAAGACCCGGCATTTCCCCCTGTTATCGTTATTACCGACAGGGGAACCGTCCAAGAGGCCGAGCGGCTTATGGGGCTTGGCGCGCAGGATTATTGGCTTGAGCCGCTGGATGTGGAGCGCATTATGGCCGTGGCCCGTTCCTTGGGCAACGGTTCTGCGCAGCGCAAGACATCGGCGCCAGCCACTTCGACCCTTGGCGGGCGCAAGGCCCATTGCGCCGAGGGTTCCGGGCCGCGCATTGTGGGCACGCATCCGGCCATGGGCAGGGTTTTGCAGCTGGCGCGGCAGGTGGCCGGTTCGCGGGCTACGGTGCTGATTACTGGCGAATCGGGCACGGGCAAGGAAATGTTTGCCCGTTATCTGCATGCCATGAGTAAGCGTGGTGAAGGGGCTTTTGTGGCGGTCAACTGCGCTGCCCTGCCGGAGCACCTGCTTGAGAGCGAGCTTTTTGGTCATGAAAAGGGCGCGTTTACCGGGGCCATTGCCCGCAAGCCGGGCAAGTTCGAGCTTGCTGACGGTGGCACCCTGCTGCTGGACGAAATTTCGGAAATGGATCTTTCCCTTCAGGCCAAGCTTTTGCGCGTTTTGCAGGAAGGCGAAGTGGATCGCGTGGGCGGCACTGAGCCGCTCAAGGTCAATGTGCGCGTGCTGGCCACCACCAACCGCGATCTTGACGATTGGGTAAAGCAGGGGAAATTCCGTCAGGATTTGTATTTCAGACTCAATGTTATTCCGCTGCGTCTGCCTTCCTTGCGGGAGCGCGGCGACGATGTGCTGGAGCTCGCCAGATTCTTTATAAATATGTACATCAATGAATACCAGCTTGCCCCGACCGAGCTTTCGCAAAGCGCCATAGATTGGCTGCGCGACTATGATTTTCCCGGCAATGTTCGCGAGTTGCAAAATTTGATGGAGCGCGCGGTATTGCTTGCCAATGGTCGTCCTGTGGAGCCGCGTCATTTTCTGCTGGAAGATGATGATTGGCCCCTGTTTGAGGAAGACAGCGCGGAATTTGTTTCCGAAGATGGCGGGCCTGCGGCGGATTTGTCCGGCGCGGCAGAGCATGGCGCAGACGCACTTGGGCCTGGTGCTTTTAGCAATGGCAGTGGCTCTGCTGTGCCCTCTTCCTCCGGCGGCATGCCCAATGCGGTTATTCCCTTGCATGAGATGGAGCGCATCATGATCCTCAAGGGTCTTGAGGCGACGTCTGGCAACCGCACACAGGCCGCCGACCTGCTTGGTATTTCTGTGCGGACTTTGCGCAACAAGCTCAACGAGTATCGTGCTGCGGGGCATCCTGTAGACTGATAATCGCCTGACGGTATTGCCGCCCCAATTTGTATGCGGCCCTTGCCTGTTTTTATGGTAAGGGCCGCATTGGCGTTTTGTCTTGTGCTATAGAGATGTTCGCTCCTGTTAACTTCCCTAACATGCCATTTTAACACGTTATACATGTGGAACAGCTTTGAAACAATGTGCTTTTGCGCCAGCATGCTGGCTGCACGGCGCTGCTTCTGGTTTTTGCTCGCCCGCAGGGCAGGATATTTCCAGTAAGACACGGCAAAAAGTAAAAGTTTTAGTGGGTGGGGGTGTGGGGGAGGGGCCCTTTTTCAAAAGGGGCCTTCCCCCACAAACTCCCAAAACTCATAAAACTTCTGTATTCGCCCCTCTCCCCACCGGGCCTTCCCCCACAAACTCCCAAAACTCTCCAAACTCTCCCGGCTCCACAGGCCCCTCCAAAAAACGTTTTACACTCCCCTGGTATCAGGTGGCCGTCTGGGCATGGGCGAGGTTTGCATAGCAGCATGCCAAAAACGGTTACGACCTTTCTTGAGTTTCCGCTGGATTGCGCATATGATGCCGCTCTACGTCAAGAGCAATTACGCAGTCGGAGTTCGCATGCTTGAGTATATTCGCGAGAAATCGCAGTCCCTGGGCGTCAAAATGGCCTTTGGTCTTATCATTCTTGTCTTTGTTTTCTGGGGCGTTGGCAACTTCAACGACCGCAGTTCGGGCACGCTTGTGGCCGTGGTCAACGGCGACCCCATCTCCATGCGGGAATTTGAGCTGGCCTATCGCAATGCAGAAGAAAACCTGCTGCGCAGCAATCCCGGCCTGACCCGTGAGCAACTGAAGCAGCAACAACTGGGCCGTCAGATCCTGCGCGACCTGGTGACGCAGCTGCTGCTGTCGCAGGAAGCCGCTCGCACGGGCGTGAGCATTACTCCGCTGGAGCTGCGCATGGCCGTGGGCAATATCAAGGGTTTCCAGAACGAAAAGGGGCAGTTCGATCCCGAAACCTATACCCGCGTTCTGGCTGCGCAGCGCACATCGCCTGCCCAGTTCGAGCATGACATGTCTCGCGATCTGCTGCGCCAAAAGATTTTTGCTATGGTGACGGCGCCTGCCTGGGTTGACCCCGCCGAATCTCAGAAGCGTTTTGAATTTTTGCGCGAAAAGCGCGATGTGGACTATATTTTTGTCCCTGCTTCGGATTTTGCCGCTTCCATCAAGCCGTCGGATGAAGAGGTGCAGGCCTATTACGAAAGCCACAAGGCTCAATACGCCATTCCCGCCAAGGCCGACGTTTCTTACGTGCTCGTCAGCCCGCAGGCCCTTGTGAAGGCCAGCGGCATCAGCTCCGCCGCTGCTGAAAAATGGTATGCGGATAATGCCGCCCGTTTCGAGCAGCAAGAAGAGGTAAAGGCCGCTCACATTCTTGTGCCGCTGGCTGAAGACGCTTCCGAGGCCGAGGTGAAAAAGGCGCAGGAACAGGCCGCCGCCATTGAAGCCGAGATTAAGGGCGGCAAAAGCTTTGCTGCCGTTGCGGATGCGCATAACGGGCCCAATGCTGCCGGGCCTGGTGGCGAGCTTGGCTGGCTCAAGCGCGGCACGACCGTAAAGCCTTTTGAAGACGCGGCTTTTGCCCTGGCGGCTGGCAAGGTTTCGGCTCCTGTTCGCAGCCAGTTTGGCCTGCATATCATCAAGATTGAAGAAAAGAAGGGCGGCGGTCTGCCTCCTTTCAAGCAGGTGGAGGCCGAAGTTCTTGCGGCCATGGTTCAGGAACAGGGGGCCGACAAGCTGCATGACGTGGTCGACAGTCTTATTGAAGACAATATTTTGGGCCGCTCCCTGAAGGACAGCGCAGAAAAATACGGCCTCAAGTGGGGCGAAACCGGCTTGCTTTCTGCTGCCGAGCTTGAAAAAACCCTGGGGGTCACTGCCCAGGGGGCTGCCACCCTTGTTGCTACCCCGGCGGGCAGTTCCGTTGATACTGCTCTTGAAGCCGGAAAAGCCTATGTTGTCGCGCGCGTGATCAAATCCGAGCCCCCTTCCACAGCGTCTCTTGAATCTGTCAAGGAGCGCATTGTGGCCGGGCTTGTGGAAGAAAAAGCGCTCGCCGCTGCCCTTGAATCCGCCACCGCCCTGCGCAAAGATCTTGAGGGCGCGCCTTTGGGCGCCGCGGGCCTCAAGGGGCGCACGGTCAAGACCGCCAAGGGCCTGGAGCGTAACGGCGTTCTGGCGCCTTTTGCCCCCAATCCGGTCATGGCCGAGGCCCTGTTTGAAGCCCGCGCTGGCCAGTGGTTGCCTGTGGCTTACGCTGTGGAAGACGGCAACGGTTCCGGGGCTCTGCTCGTGCGGGTCAAGGGCGTTCAGCCCCCCGACGACGCCGAATGGGATATGGTCAAGGATGTCATGGCCGATGCTGTGGCCCGCGACCGTGCGGAAGGGCTGTTTGAGATCTTCATGCAGCGGCTGGCTTCCGGGGCCAAGGTCGAAGTGTATAACGAAGATTTTGTGGACAGAAAAAATATGTAGCAGGGCCCGCGTGCCTGGAGCAGAAATATACTGGCCGGGGCCGCTTGACGGTTCCGGCCTTCTTTGTCAGAGCATGGCAGAACGCCCCATGGCGGAGACGTTCCAGTGCCGCCCGGCCCCGCGCTATCCAGCCGGAGGCTTCGGCGGTATATAAGGAGGCACGTATGTGCGGTATTATAGGTTATGCAGGACACAGGCCAGCTGTTCCCGTTGTGGTGGAAGGGCTGCGCAGGCTTGAATATCGGGGTTATGATTCCGCGGGCGTGGCTTTTGTGCGCCAGCACGACATTCATGTGGTGCGCGCTATGGGCAAGTTGGCCGCGCTCGAAGAAAAGCTCGCTCACGAGCCGGTGACCACGCCCACCTGCGCCATGGGGCATACCCGCTGGGCCACGCATGGCGTACCGGCCGAGCGCAACGCCCACCCCCATCGCAGCAACGACGGCTCCCTGGCTCTCGTGCATAACGGCATTATTGAAAATTATCAGGAAATAAAGGCCGAGCTTACGGCCAAGGGCTATACGTTCAGCTCTGAAACTGACACGGAAGTGCTGATCAATCTTATTGCCGAGCGCCGCAAAACCGAACCGGATCTGCTGCACGCTTTTGCCGCTGCCCTGCGCGAGGCCCACGGGGCCTACGCCGTTTGTCTTATGGATAAGGCAGAACCCGGCGTCATCTACGCCGCGCGCATGTCCGCTCCGCTTATTTTCGGCCTGGGCACAGGCGAAAACTTTGTGGCGTCGGACATTCCGGCATTCTTGCCCTACACCCGTCAGGTGGTCTTTTTGCAGGACGGGGATCTTGTGCGCGCTACAGCCGACAGCTACGAGATACTGCGCATTGCAGATCTGAGCCCCGTAAGCCACGAAACGCAGACCATCCAGTGGGACATGCAGGCCGCGCAAAAGGGCGGTTATCGCCACTTTATGCTCAAGGAAATTTTCGAGCAGCCGCGCGTCATAACCGACGGCCTCACCGGCCGCGCCCATGCCGCTCAGGGGCAGGTGCGCCTGCCCGAACTGGACGATCTTCCCGTGCCGCGCCGTCTGCATATTGTGGCCTGCGGCACGTCGTATCATTCTGGGCTGTGGGGGCGGCATCTGCTGGAGCATTGGGCGCGTGTGCCCGTGCAGGTAGAGATCGCTTCAGAGTTTCGCTACCGCGACACCCTGCTGCTGGACAAGGACGACATGGTGCTTGTCATCAGCCAGAGCGGTGAAACGGCCGATACCCTGGCGGCCCTGCGCATCGCGCGCCAGAACGGCGTAACTGTGCTCGGCCTGTGCAATGTGGTGGGCTCGTCCATAGCCCGCGAGGCCTCTGCCGTGTTGTATACCCAGGCGGGGCCGGAAATCAGCGTGGCCTCCACCAAGGCCATGTGTAGCCAGATGCTTATGCTGACCCTGATGGCGCTCTATTGGGGCACGCGCAGGGGCTGCCTGCCGGCCGAAGAATGCCGTGAACATCTTACGGTGCTTGAAAACCTGCCCGCCCTGCTGGATGCGAGCCTGCCCGCTCTGCACGAGCGCGCCAAAGAGATTGCGCGCAAGTATTCGAAAGTGCGCAATTTCTTCTACCTTGGCCGGGGGCATTGCTATCCGCTGGCTCTGGAAGGGGCGCTCAAGCTCAAAGAGCTTTCCTATATCCATGCCGAAGGCTATGCCGCCGGAGAGATGAAGCACGGGCCCATAGCCCTTATTGACCCGGATTTTCCCACCTTTGCCCTGGCCCTCAACGACGTGCTGTTGCCCAAGGTCAAGTCCAACATGGTGGAAGTGCAGGCCCGGCAGGGCAAGGTAATTGCCCTGACCAACAAAGGGGTGGAGGTGGATGCGGAAGACCGTTGGGATATTCCCGAATTGCCCGCGCCGCTTTCGGCCTTTGCAGCGCTGCCCGCCCTGCAGCTTTTCAGCTATGAAACCGCAGACTATCTGGGCAAGGATGTGGATCAGCCCCGAAACCTGGCCAAGAGTGTTACGGTTGAATAGCGCATAGGCGACAAAATATCATAAAACCTATGAATCGGCCCGGATGTTTTCGGGCCGATTTTTTATTATTTAAGCAGGTTAGCAAGGCACGTTTTTCTATTCTGCCTAAAAGCTCTCAAGATTGCTTTCCTAAGTATGCATTATTGGCTATAATTGAACGGACTGTATGAAAGTTATGAAGGTCTTTTGCAGCCTTCAACCTGGCCGTTTCTGGCAAAGACACATCATGGAAAAATTGGCAACAAGAAAAATCCGTGTTTTTTATTATGTTACCGGCTTGTTAGCGCTGACGTTAATGGCAGTGGCTCTGGCAATCCCGTATTTTATTTCGGTGCGCGAGCAGTTTGGCGCCATGATCGAGCAAACGAGAGTGCGCATTCTTAAAGAAAAACAGCAGACCCTTGTGGAGCGGGTGGAAAGGGCCAGCGCAGAAATCAGCGCCATGCGCAGCACCGTGTATGCGGAATCCCAGACCACGGCCAAATCCTTGTGTGCCATGTTGGCCACACTGGATATGAACGTGAATGATATTGTAGAGGCTTTAGACCCCCCGGAGGGCAGGGAAAGCACGCGTTTTGTCCTGAATCTGAAGGGTATGGGCGTGGCTGTTTTTGACCGGGCGACCAGTGAAATACTGTGGACTGACGAAAAAGGCCTCAGCTATGTGTTGCGCGAGCGCCTTATGAAGGGGCGGCTTGAGCCGTCAACGGATTTTCCCGTCTGGGCCGTGGCCCGGCTTTCAGGCAGCAAGGAAGTTGTTGTTTTTGGCACGGAACAGTCTGTAACTGAAATAGCCAAAAGCCGCTGCAAAGCCATTATCCGCACCATGCGCTTTCCCATGAACCAGTACGTATGGGTCAATGAGGTGCGCAATTATAGCGGCGGGGCAGATTATGCCGTGCGGGCCGTGCATGTGGCCGAGCCAGAAAGCGAGGGCATGCTGCTGTCCACAGAAACACCGGATATAAAGGGTAATCTGCCGTATAAAGAAGAGCTTGATGGTGTTGTTTCTGACGGAGACATCTTCTTTACCTATTATTTCAAAAAACCTGATTCTGATGAAATAAGCGAAAAGCTTACCTATGCCAAATTGTACAAGCCATTTAACTGGATTGTATGTACTGGCATCTATGCTAATGACGTAGAAAACGTGGTGCAAAAGAACGAAGACGTTTTGCGCAGTGCGTTTAAAAATCAGGTTCATTCCTTTGTCAGGCTCATCGCCATCATGGCCCTGCTCTATGCCATTTTGATGGTTTTCTTCGAACGTCACCTCTCAAACATGGTCAACGGCTTCATTTTCAAGCTCAAAGATGAAGAAAACGCCTTGCGCGAAGAGAAAAACAAGCTTGATGATGCCTACAAAGAGTTGGAGCGCGTTGCCTATTATGACTTTCTTACGGGCCTGCTTAACCGGCGAGCCATGTACGCGCGGCTAGAAAAGGAATTTTCGCGAGCACAGCGCGAAGGGCTGCAATTCTGCCTCGTGTTGGCCGATATTGACCACTTCAAGGCCGTAAACGATACCCACGGGCATGATGCGGGCGACGTGGTCTTGCAAAGCATGGCGGAAATTTTTCAAAACAATATACGCCAGGAAGACTGCGCCTCACGCTGGGGCGGTGAAGAATTTCTTATTCTGGCAGTGTCCTGCGGCCTGGAAGAAGGATTGTCTCTGGCGGAAAAGTTGCGCAGGGCCGTGGAAGATACCCCCATTCGCATCAACCACGCGGTTATCAATGTCACCATTACGCTGGGCGTGGTGGAATACGCCAGGGGCAAAGCGTTCCACGAGCTTATCAAAGAGGCTGATTTTTACCTCTACGAGGGCAAGCGCCAGAGAAACTGCGTCATGTCCAGCAGGGTAAAGGAAATAGAAGGCCCGGCGAAGGGCAGCTAGAGTAGTAAGTAATTGACATACTTTGTGGGGAAGGGCCCCTTAGAGTAACAAAAAATTGAGGTTCTTTGTGGGGAAGGGCCCCTTTTGGAAAAGGGGCTCCTCCCCTACGCCCCCACCCCCCAAAACTTTTATTCATGTTTCAAGCAGCCACAGGCTTTTTTTTGCCTGTGGCTGCTTCTTTTTCAAGAATTTTATGAGAATTGTCGGAAGCGGATTGCTTACAGCCTGCGACCGGGCCTGAAACCGCCTTGCGCATATGCCATCGATTAAAGCCCAACGATACTGCTTTTGATGGAGCTCTTGCGCGCGGGCCTGCACGCATCTATCCGAGTTTTAAGGTATACTTTCCGGGGCATGCGAATCTGACACGCAGGGGGCCGTTTTTTGCATGTGACCGTATCACAAAAGCCGCGCCATTACCTGCGCTGGCCTTTTAACAGGAAATATTATCACCTTGTCAGAATGCCGGAAATGTTTTAGGTTCTTACCGTAAAACAGCGCATACCGTCCCGCGCCATGCGGGCATGGGTGCAGTGCCGGGTTTTCGGCGCTGCAAAAGCCGACTACGCGGCGAAGCGCGTCTGCCGCAGCAATGAGGTTGTCATGGCCCGCAAAAAAAATACCAGTATCTATATAGTGGCGCTGCTGCTCTTTCTTGGCGGCGTGGGCTATCTTGTGTATTCCGGCTTTTCGGAAAACAGCGTTTACTTTCTGAATGTTGCCGAAGCGCAAGCCGCGACACCCGACAAGCTGGCCTCTGCCCGGCTTTTCGGCACAGTCGCCCCTGAAGGTATTGAAAAAGCTTCAGCCGGTGCTGGCGTTAATTTTCTTCTTGCAGACAAAGATAATGCCAGCCAAGCCATTGCAGTGCGCTATCGCGGCACTGTGCCCGACACCTTCAAGGCAGGGGCCGAGGTTATTGTAGAGGGCGGCATGGACGCCCAGGGCCATTTTGTGGCCAAAACCCTCATGACCAAATGCCCGTCCAAGTATCAGAAAGAAAATCGCCAGAGCTGATGTCAGCCCCTCGATGAAACAACAGGCCCGGCGCTGCCGGACATATTGAGCATGGGGTGCGCCCTGCCAGCGTTGGCGCGGTGCATGGCCCCACAGTACGGCCCTTGAGGCCGGTAAAAGGAGTCACATGTACGTTTTTGCCTTTGCTCTCCTTCTGTTGGCCTTGCTCGCTTCCCTGGGCGGCGGCGGCCTGGCCCTGCTGCAACTGTGGCAAGGACGTGAAGACTCCCTGGGCCTTGTGGAAAAAGCCCATATAGCCGTCAGCGGCGCGCTGCTTATTGCTTCGGCCATATTGCTGCACGCGCTCTTCTGGTTTGATTTCCAGGTGCAGTATGTGGCCAGTTATACCGACCGCATTCTGCCGGTTTTTTACCGCCTTACGGCCTTCTGGGCCGGGCAGCCCGGTTCCATGCTCTTCTGGGCGCTGGCCGTTGGCGTGAGCGGTTCTCTTTTCGCATGTACGCGCGCCTATAAAGGTATCAGCCGTTCCACGCGGCTGTGGTACTGGACATTTTTTTACATCATCATGGCCTTTTTTGCCCTTATTCTTACCAACTGGAGCAATCCTTTCATGCTCCAGACCCCGGTTCCGGCCGACGGCAACGGCCTGAACCCCCTGCTGCAAAACCCCGGCATGATCATTCACCCGCCCCTGCTCTTTCTGGGCTACGGCGGCTTTACCATTCCCGCCTGTCTTGCTCTGGCCCAGGCGCTGTCTGGCAAGGCCGACACTGAAGGCGAGTGGTTTCGCATTGCAAGGCCGGTGATCATTCTGGCCTGGCTGTTCCTGACCGCAGGCATCGTGCTTGGTGCATGGTGGGCCTATATGGAGCTTGGCTGGGGCGGTTACTGGGCCTGGGATCCGGTGGAAAACGCTTCGCTCATTCCCTGGCTCATTGCTTCCGCAGCCCTGCATACCCTTATTGTGCAAGACCGCCGCAACAAGCTCGGGCGCGTGAACGTGGCCATGATGTCTCTGACCACGGTTTCGGCCTTTTTCGCCACATATCTTGTGCGTAGCGGTGTTATCGACTCTGTACACGCCTTTGGCGACGGCAGCGTGGGCACGCCCCTGACCCTGTTCATCTTGGGAGGGGTGGCTGTTTCCTTGTGGGTTCCGCTGGCGAGCCCCTGCCGTGGGCGCCCCCTGTCCGGCCTGGACAGCCGCGAAGGTTTTCTTACCCTCGTGGCCTGGGTTCTGTTGGCGCTGGCGGGCATCATTCTTGTGGCCACCATGTGGCCGGTCATCAGCAAGCTGTGGTCTACCGCGCCGCGCGGCCTGGATGCCAATTTCTACAATCGCGTGTGCCTGCCCCTGGGGGCGCTGCTCATGCTCATGATGGCGGCTTGCCCCTGGCTTGGCTGGGGGGGCGGCCTGCGTAACAAAAAAGCCTTTTTTGCCGTGATTGCGGCCTTTGTTGTCAGCGGTGCGGCCATCTGGCTTATGGGCTATCGCCAGCCCACGGCCCTGCTTGGCGCCGCTTCTTCCGTAGCTATTCTGACGGGCGTTGTCTTGCAGCTGGCCGACAAGTCCGTGCGCCGCCAGCCCAACAGCCTGGGCGCGCTGGGTGCGCATTTGGGCATGGCGCTCATGACCATTGGCATAGCTTTTTCCGGCCCGTACAAGATCGAAAACGACATACACTTCACCGTAGGCCAGACCCAAACCCTGGCCGAATACAAGGCCACCCTGCTGGATTTGGAAGAAGGCAGCCGCCCCGGCTATGAATACATTGCCGCCAAGGTGCGCATTACCGACAAGGACGGCAAGGAGCTTGGCGTCTTGGCACCCGAACGCCGCCTGTATGAAAAGTTTGGCAGCATGCAGTTTTCCGAGGTGGACGTGATTCCGAGCCTCGGCAACGAGCTTTATGCCTCCTTGCTGGGGCTTGATGAAGACTCCCACGTGGTGGTCAAGCTCAGCGTGGAACCGCTTGTGAACTGGTTGTGGATAGGCGGAACCGTCATGTGCATTGTGCCTTTGCTGGGGCTGCGCCGCCGCAAGGCCGCCGATGCTGTGGAAGCTGCGGAACTGGCCCAAGGCCTGGAAGACGATGACGACGCGCCCGGCGATTCCGCGCCCGGCGACAAACATGGCGCGGCCTAGCCCGCCGGAGCGCCCTTAGTGCTGGAACTTGTGCGTGTTGCCAAGACCTACGGGGTCAAGGTCATCTTCAAGGACGTGAGCTGCGCCTTTAGCGGGGGCAGCATCACCATGCTGGTGGGCGGCAACGGCGCGGGCAAGAGCACGCTCATGCGGATCATGGCCGGGCTTTCCCGGCCCAGCGCGGGCGAGGCTCGGCTGAACGCTCAAGCGCGCCTGGGCTATCTCGGCCACGCCACGTTCTTGTATCCTGGGCTCACGGCTCTGGAAAACCTTGATTTCTGGCGAATCGCATGTGGTCTTGCGCTGACGCGCAAGGATCTTGTGGCTGTGCTGGAGCGTGTGGGCTTGCAGGCCCACGCTCATGAGCGAGCCGGTGTTTTTTCGCGCGGTATGGCGCAGCGGCTCAATCTGGCCCGCGTGCTCATGCAGACGCCGGATCTGCTGTTGCTGGACGAACCGGGAACCGGGCTTGATGCGGCCTCTCTGGCGCTTTTGCGCAGCGAGGTTGTGGCCGCCCGCGCCCGGGGGGCCTGCGTTGTTCTTATCAGCCATGATTTGGCGGGCGATGCCCCCCTGGCTGACCGCCTGCTTGCCCTTGAGGGGCGAAAATTGGCCTATGATGGCCCGCCCGGAGCCTATGGGCCTGTGGGCGCAGAGCTAGCTTCGGGCATGCCAGCAAACTTGCCGGCAAGCGTGCCAGCAGGCGCATCGGCAGCAATGTCGCCAGATGTTGCGTCAAACGTGTCGCCAAATATGTCGCCAAATGTATCGGAAAGCAGCGCAGGGAAAAAGTCCGACACAGCCGCAAAGGGGGCGCAATGCTGCGCATGACCCTGGCCATTGCCCGCAAAGACCTTTCGCTGACCCTGGCGCGCGGCAGCGGCCTTGTGCAGGCCCTGCTGCTGGGTTTGCTGCTGCTTTTCGTGTTCAGTCTGTCTCAGGGCGTGGGCGAACGCATGACGCCGCAAAGCGCTGCGGCCGTTTTCTGGCTCAGTTCCGCTTTTTGTCAGGTGCTTGTGTTCAACCAGCTGTACGCTCTTGAAGAAGTGAACAGCGCCCGCCTGGGCTTGTTGCTTTGTCCCGCGCCGGTGCAGGCCGTGTGGCTTGGCAAGGGCTGCGCCGGGCTTGTGTTGCTGCTTTTGGCGCAGGTGGTTTTTCTGCCTGCCGGTGTGGTTTTTTTGGGGCAGGAGCTTAGCGGGCCGTTGCCCGAAGCCCTGCTTGCCCTTGTGCTCACGGACGTGGGTATGTGCGCCATGGGCTCCTTGCTGGGGGCGCTGGCTCAGGGGCAGGCCGCGCGTGAATCCCTGTTGAGCATTGTGCTTTTTCCTCTGCTGACGCCCTTGCTGCTCGCGGGTATCAGCGTGGGGGCGCAGGCGTTGGGTGCGTCCAATCCTGACGGGCCGGGTGCGTGGCTTGGGGTTGCTGCTGCTTTTGACGCGGTATTTCTGGGCGCCGGGCTTTTGCTGTTCGGCCATATCTACGCGGGAGACGAATAATGCCCAAGTTTTCGGCGCTGCCGCAATTGTTGGTTTTTACAGGCGGGCTAGCCTTTGCCGCCTGCCAGTGGCTCATTTACGCCTATGCCCCGGTGGAGCAGACCTTGGGGCTGGTGCAGAAGATTTTTTACATGCATCTGCCGCTGGCGTGGTGGGCGCTCATAAGCTTTTTTCTGGTCTTTGTAGGCTCAGTTGCTTACCTGTGGCGGCGCAATCCCGCCGCTGACCGCCTGTGCGCCGCTGCCGCCGAAGTGGGTGTGTTGTTGAGCGCTCTGGCCCTGGTCACAGGTATGCTGTGGGCGCGCCGCTCTTGGGGCGTCTGGTGGACGTGGGATCCGAGGCTCACGACAACCCTGATCATGTGGTTTGTCTATGCGGGCTATCTTGTCTTGCGCGGGCTTGACCTGCCGCCGCAGCGCCGCAATATGGTCTGTGCAGTGGTGGGGGTTGTGGCTTTTCTGGACGTTCCGCTGGTTTTTTTGTCCGCGCGCATCTGGCGCTCCATCCATCCCTCTGTTTTTGCCAGCCAGGGGGGCGGCCTTGAACCGGAAATGCGCCTTACCGTTATAGCCTGTGTGCTTTCATTCGGTTTGTTGTGGGCGGGGCTTGTGTGGCTGCGCAAGCGCCAGCTTGACCTTGCCGCCCGGCTGGACACATTGCAGCAGAGCCGATTTACGCCGGAAGGATTGTAAACGCACGATTCGCGCCGCTGAGTTGCGCCGGATCGCAGGGCCGCGAGGCCATTCCCGGAGGATATATGGACACCCTGACCTGGATAATCATGGCCAATGCCGCCGTCTGGATCGGCCTTGGCGCTTACCTGGCCTTTATGGGCGCGCGCCAGCGCTCCCTTGCAGCACGCCTGACCCAATGGGAGATTCTCAACAATGACTGATAGTTCAAAGCGCAATGGCGCTTCCCGCGCGCTTATTATCCTGCTGGGCCTGAGCCTGGTGGTCATGCTGGCCGTATCCCTTAAGGAACGCTTTGAAAGCCCAGGGCTTACAGAGCAACGGCTGCCCCGCGCGGCCGCCGCCCAGGACAACGACGCGCAGGAGATAGGCAAGCTCATGCGACAGGTGGCGGAAAATCCCAATGATGTCACGGCCATGGTTCACCTGGTGGAGCACCTTATCGGCGCTCAAAACTGGGAAGCCGCGGAAACCTTTGCCCAGCGGGCCGTAACGCTTGATACGGGCAACTCCAAGCCGCTGTATTTGCTTGGCGTTATCATGCACAATCAGGGGCGTAACAAGGAAGCTGCCGAGGCCCTTGAACAGGTGCTGGCCATCAAGGATGAGGCCTCGGTGCGTTACAGCCTTGGCGTGCTTTACACCCACTATCTCGAAAATCCCGCCAAGGGCGTAGAGCATCTGAGCGCTGGCTTGCGTGACGCCAATGCGCCGGAAGCGCTGAAAAATGCCATAATGCAGGAACTGGAAAAAACTTCGACTGCCAAACAGCCGGAACAAACGGGCCAAACAGAGCAAACGGGCAAGGCTGCCCCTGCGGGCCAGGCCAAGGACAAGCCCAAGGACAAGGCAGCAGCACCCGCAAAAGCGCGGTAACTGCCACCCACACTGTCCGGGGCCACAGCTGGCAGGCGTCAGCTCCCTGGCCTTTGTGCCGACCTGTGCTTTGAGAGCAGGCATATATATGGGGTAAGCCCGCAGCCTTTCCACAAGCTGCGGGCTTGCCTCTTTTTTTTACAGGTTGTACCTTTTACCGCAAAGAGCACGGCCGCCGGGGCGGGTGTCGCCCTTGCATGCATTTTTCACCCTTGGGCTTTTTGCCGTAATAGTTTTTTGCGTTCGCCGTTACTCGGCCATGCGAAAAGCTGGGGCCAAGCCTGTTGGAGTATGCTCTCATGGAGTATGCTCTATTACGGCAACATAAGGTTGTCATGATCGCCGCCGTCTTCCTGTCCGGCGCCATGCCAGGCAGGCGTTTTGCTCGGGTTGTAGCCACACGCTCAATATGAAAAAGCCCCATGAGGATCATATGGCCCGTCGTAAAAGCACAAGTAAAGGCAAAGGCTCGCCCGCTCCCAAGCAGGCCCAGTCTCCCTCTACCGGAAAAGATCTGCGCGAAAAACGCCCCCCCAAGCAAAGCGCCAGCGCTGTGGTCGCCCCTGACGTACAGCCGCAGGCAGCGCCCCAGGGCATGGTGCGCAAGAGCTCTTTTGTTATGGGGGTAGTTGTCGCTCTCGTGCTTGGTTTGTACCTGGGCAGCCTTATTCCTTCCCTCATGCACGAGCGCGGCTCAGGTTCTGCGGCCGCGCCTCAGGCGCAGGCTCCGGCGCAAGGCCCGTCGCAAGGCACGGCGCAGGCCCCGGACGGCATGCGCGCAGCGCCGCAGGCGACCACGCCGCAAGCTTCGCCGGAACTGGCAGCGCGCATAGGCGAGTTGGAAAAGGCGGTACTGGAAAATCCCCGCGATGCCTCCCGTTGGGCCAGTCTGGGGAATTTGTATTTTGACACCGGGCAGGCTCAGAAGGCGGTTTCTGCCTATGAGCGCGCTCTGGCCCTTGAGCCGGGCAACGCCCATGTGATGACTGACCTTGGTATCATGCAGCGTGAGCTGGGGCAGTTTGAAAACGCCGTGGCAAGCTTTCGCACTGCCGCGGCGCTTCAGCCCAACCTTGAAAATGCCATCTTTAACGAAGGCGTAGTGCTGTATTATGACCTTAAGCGCAAGGATGAGGCCGAAGCTGCCTGGAAGCGGCTTTTGCGCGTCAATCCTGGCGCGCGGGCCCCGGACGGCCAGCCTGTTTCCGAACTCATACAGCATTTGCACTAGCGTGAAACGCCAGGGAACATATATATCTGCCCGGTTTAGCGGTATGCTCCGGGCCCGGCTTCGGGCTTGGCTTTGAGCCCATGCCACGCCACACCCAACGCATGCCCGACCTATGCCAGGCATGGCTTTGGGCATGGTGCGGCTCCGCGTGGCGACATGTGGTGCTGCCCAATTTTGTGTGACGGCGTCCGATTCCGTCGAGTTCGGCCGATTTTTTATGGCGCCGCATGGTGCGGCCCCACGCCGTTGCCAGCGGCTGCATGGCATGCCCCAACGCCCCCTATGGCGAGCAGCCGGGCGGGCTGCATTGGTGGCGCGCCAAACCGCGTCCGTCTGTTTTGCACGATGCGCCCCGGCAGTGGGCTTGCCGCGCAAGATTAGAGAATACAGGTAGGAAATACCAATGACACATCTCCACTCCGGCCCTTGCTCCGGGCAAGGTCTTTTTTATGCTCCTGCCCCGCGCCCCTGCATTCTGCTTTTGTGCCTGGTGCTTTTCTGGCAGCTGTCGAGCGCGGCTGCGCTCAGGGCCGCCCCCACCGAGGCCATGCTCATGCCCGCTCCGGCCAGCGTTGCCAAAAGCATGGTTCCCCCGGCTTTGCTCACGCCCAATAGCCCTCTTATGCCCCGGCTTCAGTATTTCATTGACCACACCGGAACAATGGATGTGGAAGAGGTAGCCGCCCCGGCCAATGCCAGCGCTTTTCAGCCGTTACAGATGAAAACTCTGCCGCGCACCACCGGCATCATGTGGCTGCGCTTTACCCTGGCCCCCCTGCCGCAAGGGGTAAAACCCGGAGCCATGCTGCTTGATATGGGGGCCAGCGTTCCTGACGGGCCGGTGCTTTACGAGCCGCGCACCAATCCTTTGACCGATGCCGTTGAATGGCGCGAAATACGCCCCAGCCAGCGCGACGTGCTGTTGCTGCCCGAAGCGGTCAATGAGCCGCTGACCTGCTATATTCGCCTTGATGGCCTGCCCGGCCTGTGGTTTGAGCCCATGTTGCGCACCCCGCAAGATGCCGCCAATAACTGGGGCAGTCTGGCGGGCACGGCGGCAGTGCTGGCTATGGCCGTGGTTATGTTGCTTTGTCTTTTGCGCGGGCTTTCCGAAAAGGGGCAGTGGCGCATATGGACGGCCCTGTATGTGGGGGCGGCGCTGGCTCAGGCCGTCATGGGCGTGCCTGCCTATGGTTCTGGCCACATAACTCTTATGGAGGCCGCCGCCGTGCTCAGTCCCGGCGTGGCCCTTATGGTGCTGCCGCATGTGGGCCGCCACCTGTTGCGCACCAAGGGGCGCTCGCGCCTGCTGGACATGCAGTTTGTGCTGCTTTCGCTGCCGGGTGCGGCTTTGGCCCTGCTGCCTTTGTTGCCGGGCTTTGGCTGGCTTATACGCTATCTTGCCTTGTGGCCGCTGTGTACGCTCATCTTTGTTCCCAGCGCCGTGGGCGGGGCTGTTCTTGGTCTTGGTGGCGCGCGGCGCTTTCTTTTGGGCTGTTTGCTGCCCCCGATTTTTGTGGTTGCCGGGGTGCTTGGCCTGGACAGTGGTTATGCGGCCAACCTTATGGCTTCTGCCCCCTTGTGGGGCACGGCCCTGAGCGCGCTCATCATTGCTGCAACCGGAACACCGCGCGATATGGCGCATGACGCTGCCGCTCGCAGCGACAGAAAAAAAGAAAAAGCTCTTCCCGGCCTGGACGGGACAGGCCCACTTTCTGCCAGCAAGGTCGCTGGCAAGGGGGCTGTGCGCAAGAGCGCGGACGCCCCTCTTGCTATGGATGACGGCGTGATCAATCTGGATCAGCCTCTGGATGATCCGAACTTGCGCCTGCTGCCGCCTGCCCCTGGGCCGGGTAATTTGGGGTCGGGTAACTTTGGGACAGACAGTTTTGGGACGGGCAGCTTAGGGGCAGACAATTTCGGCACAGACAGCTTTGGGGCAGACGGTCTGAGTCAGCCCGGCGGCATGCCCCAACGGGGCAGCGCGCCTTCTGGCGGCGCAGCTCGGCCGCAAAATTCTCTGGCAGGGGCAGATGCCAGCCTGTGGGAAAACGCGCTGCGCACGCCGCTGGAAAGGTTGCTGCGCGAAGGCGCGGCCCTTGGCCATTGCGCCTTGCCCCCGGCCGTGCGCCAGTATGCCGAGAACATGCTTGAGGCCGCCGCCGATATGGCCCACGCGCTGGATAATCCCGGCAAGGGGCTTGACCTGAGCCGCATAGGCGAAACCCGCAGCCCGTTCAATCTGCAGCATATGGTGCGTGAAGCGCATGATGCCGTCAGCGCTGCCGCCGAAAATGCGGGCATAGGGCTTGCATGGTATATGCCCCCCCTGCTGGGGCATATGTATGAGGGGCAGACCCATGCCCTGCGGGAAACCCTTGCCCTTTTGCTGGAAAGTGCCGTGCGGGCGACCTCGCGCGGGGCTGTGCATCTTTCGGTGCGGCGCGTGCCTGAAAGCGCCGATCCAGGGCATCTGCTTTTTACCGTGACAGATACGGGAACGGGCATTCCGCCGCGCAACCGCTCCACCCTTGCCCTGACGCGGGCTTGGGAGCTGGCCGGAACCAACAATTGCTACCTGAATGTGGAATGTACCCCCCAGGGAACAAGTATTTCGTTTACCCTGCGGCTCAAACCGCTGGAACATGATGCCGCTGCTGGCGAAGAAGAGCTGCGTCCTCATATTACCGTTGTGGCGGAAAAAGCCGTGGATCGTCAGGGTTTTGCCCATATGATCGCGGCCATGGGCCTGTCGGGCACTGAAGCTCGCACCTTGCATGAAGCTCTGGAATTGAATAGAGAAAATCCCACCTTGCTGCTTGTGGTGCTCGCGCCTGCGGGTGGTTCTGTGGAATATGGTCTACTTGAGCGCTTTAAAGGCCAGGCTGCCGAGGCGGGCCTGCCGTTTTGCAAGGCTTTGGCCATTACCCCTGACGACAGCCAGTGGGACATTCTGGCCGACACGGGCTATACGCACGCCCTCTTGGAACCTGTTGATAAAACGTCGTTTGGGCTCACCATAGAAGAAATTTTGGCAGAGGCAGATATTGCTGTGCCAGGCGTCGATTCGGGTGTCGATTCGGGGGTCGATTCGGATACCAGGCCAGACACCGGGCCAGACGCCGAGACGGGCGCCGAGACGGGCGCTGGGCAGGATTTGGGCCAGCAGAACGCCTCAAGCGATGCCCCGCCCCATATTCTGGGCCATGCTCCGGCCTCCCCTGCGGATTCTCGCGCAGACAGCGGCGACTTGCTCCCTGTCACCTTTGACGGGCCAAAGGACGCTGCCGAGGCGACCACATTGACTACGCCTTTGCTGGCGGAAGCAACGGGGGCGGATGCTCCTGCGTCGCCCTTGCCCGATCTTTTTGGCACAGACCAGACGTGGGCCGCTAAAAATAATGATTCTGCGCGGCTGCCCGACCTCACGGCCCTGCCCCAGCTTTTGGGCCTTGCCGATCAGATGGGCGGCGGGTTTTCGCCTTACAGCCCCGCAATGCCCCCGGTATCTGGCATGTCCCCCGTATCCGACACGTCTCCTGCGGCGGCTTCGCCCGGCACGGCGGATCAGGCTGCCGCCCCTGCCGCCGCCCATCTGCCTGCAGCCATGCCCATTGCGGATGGTGGGGAGCTTTTGCCGCCCGTGCCGCCGCTGCCCCATGAGCCTGGCGCCGATAAGGTCGTGCCCGGTCAGATCCTGCCCGATTTGTTTGGCTTGTCCGAGCCGTCTGATGAGCCCGAGCATTCTCTTGAGGCCGAGCAGGTCGACGTGCCCGACCACTCTGGTCAGCCCGATCAGGACAACCAGACCGGCCAGACCGACCAGGCCGACCAGGCCGACTTGCCCGAGATGATCAGCCAGGCCGGCGAGACCGACCCTGCTGACCATGCCGATCAGCCCGACCAGATCGACCCTGCCGACCCTGCCGATCAGGCCCGTGCGCAGGAAGTGCCGGATCTTTTCGATGCTGACGCCCATACGGGTCATGCGCCGGAGCATGGGCTGGAAAGTGTGCTGGAAGATTCCCCGCAGGATGCTCCGAAAGATGCCCCACAAGATGCTCTGGAACAGGCCCCGGAAGATGCTCCGCAAGATGTGGCGGCGCATGCGGCGGTGGCGTTTGCGCAGGTGGCTATGAGTGCAGAAGGTGACAGTGCTGAAGCGCCAGCGCTGCTCGAAGGGGCGTACCCTGAGGGGATGGCCGAGCCGCTGCCAGCAGGGCCAGAATCCCTCGCGCCCGAAGCGCCCGCTGAGCCGCTCGTTGCGTCAGAGCCTGTCGCGTCCGAGCCTGTTGCGTCCGAGCCTGTTGCCCCCGAGGCTCTTGTGTCAGAGTCTGTCGCGCCCGAATCCCTTGTGTCTGAGCCTGCAGCAGAGGCTCCCGAGCCGCAATCTTTCGCGTCAGAGCCTGACGCAGCGCAGCCTTCTGGCGCGTCGGTTGCGGAGAATCCGGCGGAAACGCCCGAGGATCTTGCAGATTTTATTGCCTCTGCCGGGCTGGAAGGCCCCATGTGGGGCGAAGAGAGCCCGGCAGATGGCGAGACAGCCATTCATGAGGGCGCGGCTGGCGGTCTTGTGGAGTCGCCTGAAACTTTGCAAGGCCACGTATCGGGTTTTGTGGCTGAAGTTGCGCAAGATTCTGCGCCTGACGGCGCCGAACCAGCCGCTGGCGCAAGCAAGCCCGGCATGCAGGTGGGGCAGTCGGTCATTAGTGTGCGGGGTAGAATTGGCGAGGCTGTGCTTAGGCCGGTCAATGCTCCTCCTGCGCAGGCGCCCGCTATGGTGGGCGGAGGCCTGTCGGGCTTGGCCAGCTTGTCCGACGCGCTGGCCGCCGAGGCCTCCCGGATAGAAAAAGTGCAGCCTGTGGCCGATGTTCCGGCCAGTTCTGCCAGCCCTGACAGTCCAGCCAGCCCTGACAGCACGGACATTCCGAATAGTTCTGCTAATCCGGCCAGTTCTGCGGCTCCGACAGGCCCGGCCCCGGCGGTAAAGGCTTCTGACGAAAAATCTCGCAAGCCCGAAGGCTATCTGGACGCCACATACCCCGGCCCGGTGCATACGGTGCCGCACGAAAAGCTTGATTGGGGCCATGAATGGGTCGGCGAGCCCATGCCCGTGGGTACGCCCGTCTCTTCGGGCGTGTCGGCTCCTGCATCTCCTGCGGCGGGCGCTGGCGGCCATGTGCATTCAGGTGAATGGGTCGGCGAAGCCATGCCCATAGGTAGCCCCGCCATAAATGACGCAAGGCCCGCGCCTGCCGATGCTCGGCCCATGCCTGAGGCGGGCGTCGGCGGCTATGTAAGCCCGAGTCTTGCCAGCCCGGGGGAATGGGTGGGCGAACCCATGCCCTTGGATAAAAATGCCATAAAAGATGCAAGGCCCGAACCAGCCCCTCGGCCCATGCCTGCGGCGCCTGAAAGGCGCGCCATCCCCTGGCCGGGAGATGCCCCCGCCGGTCAGAGCGTTGGTGGCGCAAGCCGGAGCGCCAAACCTTCTTCAAGCCCGCGTGAAATGCCGCATACGGCCACCGGAAGGCTCATACGCAAGCTGCTGGGCAGCACGGACGATGCCGCGCCTTTTGTGGAAAGTGCACAGGCAGCACAGAGCGGCGGGGCATCCCGCCTGCGCGGTAACGAGGCGGGGCTGAAGCCCGCCTCCGCAGGGCGCAGCCTTGCAGACGATGTGTCCATTGTGGATTTCATCGCCGGGGCCACACCGCCTTCTGAAGACAATGGCCCGGCGGGCGGCGCTGCTCCTGCTGTAAGTGTGCGGGAAGTTACCGTCCCAAATGCGACATATGTTGCACCTGATGTGCCCGTTATGCCCGGCGCGTCGCCTGTGCAGCCTCAGCCGCGCCAGCAGGATGAAGCGCTTTTGCGCCTGGTGGGGCGGCTGGACGCAGCCATGGAGCATGCGCAACGGGCCTACAAGGGGCATAACTGCCCGGCCGTGGCAGAAGCTTCAGGCCGTATCGCCAATGAATCTGACGATTTCGGTTTCCGTGTTTTGGCGCGCATGGCCCGCTGTGTGGAGCGCGCCGCCAGGGCCAACGACATGAGCGCCCTGCGCGACCTGCTGCCGGAACTGGCCGTGGCTGTTGAGCGTAACCGCATTGCGCTCAATCCGCACCATCAAGACAGATAGTGTATCGGGCTGTAATGCGGTAACGTGCTGCTGGGAAAAATTAGCAAAGGATGCTGAATGATTATCGGAGCTTTGGAAACGCTGGGGCTTGTGGCCGTGCATGTGTTGTCCTGGGTTGCGGTGGGTCATGCCCTGCTTACCAAGCATGACCCGCGCGCGGCTTTGGGCTGGACTGCAGCGGCGTTGCTGTTGCCCCTTGTGGGGCCGCTTTTGTACGCCACCTTTGGTATCAGCAGGGCAGAAAGTCACGCCAGCCGCATGATGCGTCAGCAGGAGCCTCTTGAGCCGGACTACGCCCACCCTCCGTTTCCCGAGCTGCCGCCGGAACAGGTTCCCGAATACATCCTCAGCATGGAGCGCATTGGCCGCCGCCTGACAGAACAGCATCTGTGCGGGGGCAATGCCCTTACCCCCCTGTGCAATGGCGACGAGGCTTATCCCGCCATGCTCAAGGCCATTCGCGAAGCCAAAGAACATGTTTTTCTCTGCACCTATATCTTTAACGCGGGCAAGACCGCTACGGATTTCGGTAATGCCATGGCCGAAGCCGCAGAGCGCGGGGTAGACGTGCGCTTGCTGGTTGACGGCATCGGCATGCTTTATTCCTGGCGCAAGCCATGGAAAAAACTGGCGGAGCGCGGCGTAAGCGTGGCCATGTTTCTTCCGCCGCGCTTGTTTCCGCCCAATTTCAGCATCAATCTGCGCAACCACCGCAAGATGCTCGTTTGCGACGGAACAGCCTTTACCGGCGGCATGAACATTTCAGACGACAATATCGCTGCTGGAAAGACCAAATATGTGCAGGATGTGCATTTCCATTGTCAGGGCCCCATTGTGGATCAGCTGCGGCGGGCCTTTCTGCTCAACTGGGGATTCTGCACAGGCAAATATACCCCTCTGCCCCCGTCCAGCGCTCTGCCCACTGGTGAAAGCCGCTGCCGTATCATTATGGACGGCCCGGGGTCTGAAGCCGATGTGCTTAACGATATTTATTGCGGTGTGATCAATGCGGCGCGTCAGTCTGTGCGCATAATGACACCCTACTTTCTGCCTTCGCACGGTTTTGTATCGGCCCTGCGCAGCGCGGCCCAGCGCGGTGTGGACGTGCAGGTGGTGCTTCCGGCCAAAAACAACCTCTTTTATGTCCACTGGGCCCAGTTCCGCCTGTTGCCCACGCTGCTTGAGGCGGGGGTGCGCGTGTGGTATCAGCCGCCGCCCTTTGCACACACCAAGCTGCTCACCGTTGACTACTATTACAGCCAGATCGGCTCGGCCAACCTGGATACGCGCAGCCTGCGGCTCAATTTTGAACTGAATATGGAAATATTCGACACGCGTTTTTGCGGAGATGTCGCTGGCTTCATTGATCAGGTCATTGGCAAGAGCGAGGAAATCACGGCAGGAGAACTGAAAAGTCTGTCCTTGCCCGTCAAGCTGCGCAATGCGGGCTGCTGGATTTTTTCGCCCTATCTATAGAGCTGTTCGCTTCCAGTGATTGCCCAACGGTCGGCAAAGCCGCCCCGCACTGCTTGGGCGCCAAGGGCTTGAAGGCCAATGCTTGTAGGGCACTTCGAGTGTGAAATGCTCTGGCTTTGGGCAAGCGTCGGGCGCTTGACAGCTGTTGGGGGCGCCCTATTTTACTGGTTTTTGGCGTGAATGCGAGAAAATGGCCGCCACAGGCCAAAGCACAGACACCACCAACAAAAGACATAAAAAGGCTTTTCATGAAGGCATGGCATAAGGCACTGCTTTCATGAAAAGCCTTTTCTGTTAGCAAGGCAGTTTGGCGAAACGGCGCTCATGCGGCCGCTAGAGCAGTTTCACAGATAAAATGTTCTAGAGTCGTGCATATTCAAAATTATGCGGCGTTTGCCAAAAGATAAGGCGCGTTACAGGCGCTGCACCAGCGGGTCTGAGGGCGTTTACGATATGACGCCTTCAAGATGCCGTTATGCCTGAAAAACAAAAAAGCCCTTACGGCTCGTCTCCGTAAGGGCTTGAAAAATTTGGTTGCGGGGGCAGGATTTGAACCTACGACCTTCGGGTTATGAGTCCGAGTATCTTTTTTTCTCACTACTTCTCATAATTTCTTTTCATGCTGATTTTAAAGGATATTTATTAGGGTAATCCCCGTTGACATACCCTTAAACACTCCCTATTTCTAATATATGTGTTGGGAATGGTGTTGGGAAAAAGCTTCTTTTTCCCGTAGAAAGTGAGGGGTGTCATGCAGAAAGCAAAGCGCGAAAAGTCCGCAAAGTACGCTGGCGTTTACTACCGTTTTGATGAAAAGGCCAAAGAGCGCACATACTATATTATGTATAGGCAAGGTGGGCGCGGGGCCAAATTAATTGAAGAGCCTGTGGGCAAATCGTCATCGGGCATGACCGAAGCAAAAGCCTCTATGATTCGAGCTGATCGGATGCGGGGCAAGGAATTGCCAAACACTGAGCGGCGGAAAGAGGAGGCCCAAGCCAAGGCTGCTGATAAGGAGAGGTGGACGCTTCAACGCATATGGGATGCCTATCAACGAGCACATCCAGAGCACAAAAGTAGGGCAACTGACATCTCTCGCTTCAACCTCTATCTATCTGTATTTGCGCATAGATTGGTTGCTGAAATTTCCACAAATGACATTGACAAAATTCGGCTCGAAGCAACCAAGTCAGGAAAGAAGCCCGCCACAATACGAAACGCTCTTGCTTTGCTCTCTGCGATAATCAATTTTGGGGTTCATCGTGGGTATTGTAAATCTCCAGACCCCTCTACCTTGATTATAAAAAAACCGCGTGTGGACAATCAAAAAACGGAAATGTTGTCAGATGAAGAACTTTCTCGCTTGGTTCAGGCTCTTGATGCCGAAGAAGATCAGGATGCTGCGTCACTGATACGGCTTGCCCTCGTCACAGGGATGCGGAAAGGGGCCTTGCTTGCGCTGAAATGGGAAGATTGCGACTTCGTGCGCAGTATAATCACCTTGCGCGGAGAAGCTGCGAAAAAGGGCAAAACAGAGCATATTCCCATGACCGCCGCCGCCCGTTCTGTGTTGGAATCAATTCATAAGCAGAATAGCCCGTATGTCTTCCCTGGGCGAGATGGGAAGCAGCGGACGGACTATCGGCGCATTGCCCGTAGGGTTAAGCGGGTGGCGGCGTTGCCTGAAGACTTTCGACCTTTGCATGGGCTTCGCCATAATTACGCAAGCCGTTTGGCCTCCACTGGAGAAGTGGATTTGTACACAATTCAGAAATTGTTGACGCACTCAAGCCCCCAAATGACGCAGCGTTATGCTCATTTGCGAGACGAGACGCTTATGAAGGCCGCTAGTCTAGCAGACGGTATGCTAGGTGATTTTGGGCATGGGGAACATCATGAATGAGTTAAATTTGAAGCCGCTGTTGCTGCTAAACGACTGGTTCAATATGGGAAAAGGCGGAAATAGGGGCATGAAGGGATTGGGTGATGACCCTGAATCATTAGACGGATTTACCAAACAAATTGATCTGCTAAATGAAATGGCTGCTCAGTATGGAGCTAAGCGCGGCAATAAAGAATCAGATGCAAAGATAAAACAGCATATACATAACTTGATTGAAATGAACATTCCGATTCACCCTGAAATTGCGAGGAGACTTTTCAACAGAAAGACAGGAAAACCGAAAATTGGTGAAAGGACAATTGTGGAAAGAAGTTGTACAGATGCAATAATTAGAACAATTTTTCAGAAGGCAAAGTCACTTTTTAAGGAAAAAAGGTTGGATGAAGTTGATTATTACATTGGAAAATGCCTAAATTACGATGTACTAAATAAAAGACCTGCTTACCGCCAATCTGCTTTGTACAAGGATACAAGTCGTGAAATTGGATATTTGGTGGATTGGCTCATGGATGGATGGGCTGATGCCCCTATCGGAAAGCTCTCGTTACCTCGGAAAGAAGAGGTTGGTGATTCATTAAATAGTCTGAAGCTCATGTATATGAGTCAGGAGATTGCTGGAGCAAGAAGATATTTTGTCAATTATTTGTGCCCAATAGATGGAGATAAAAACGCAGTGCGTTAAAACCCCTGAATTAAATTCTATTTTGTATGACCGTCTTCTCGTGAGGAGACGGTCTTTTTATTTGCAACAACCATTAACAACACAGGAAGGTCTGCTTTTTATGATTGAAAGAAGTCCAGAGTTTACTTTGTTGAATGAGCATGACGCGGCGGCAATTCTTGGATTCAGTGTAAAAACCCTTCAGCGGCGGCGTTGGTTAAGGGAGACCCCGCAGTTTCTCAAAATGGGTAGAAAAGTGCGGTATCGGTTGTCTGACTTGCAGCAGTATATTGAAGAGAGTGCTGTAAAGCCAAGAGTAGCCAGTATCCAATAACAATAACAAAAAAGCAGTAACCCCTGTGATGCGAACACAGGGGTTACAACGAGGTGAATACTATGGCTAATATTCAATTAAATAATAATCATATTGAGGGAATGTGTCAATGTGGTATTGCTGGTGATAAAAGCTTGCTTTCTACATTAGTGAATATTCCAAATGAGCTTAAAGTGCTTAAGCAGTGGGGCCTATGGGCATTGGTATCGAAAGAAGGCAAGAAGGTCGCCAAACGGCTCATAAGCGCAGATATGCGCCGCCCTATTTCGACGAAGGCAAAAGATTATAAACATCTTGAAGTTTTTGACGTGGCTTTGGAGATGCTGCGCAAGCGTTATCAACGCAAGGCTCTGATTAATGGTGAGGCGTGGGTTGTTTCAGGCTTAGGTTTTGTTCTTACCGCAGATGATCCGTTTGTGATCGTTGATGTGGATGATTGCATTGTGGAAGGGCAGCTTTCTGCTGAGGCGCAAGAGGTTATTGACCATTTCAACGCGCCAACAGAAATAAGCTATTCGGGAAATGGCATTCATATTATATGCAAAGGTTCGTTGCCCAATCCCGCGTGTCGGAAAGGCAAGTATGAAATATATGAAAAAGAGCGCTTTTTCGCGCTTACTGGGAGATTTATTCATGAATAATATTCACTGTGCCATTACAAGCATTCCAGATAGGCAGGAACAAATTGCTTCGTTTCACAGCAAATATATACTAAGTGGTGCGCCGTCTTCGTCTTCGCTAGCCAGTAGCCGTAATTCTGGCTACTCCGCAAGTGGCGATTATAACGAGATTGATCTTACGCAACCTCCGGCGTTTTCAGAGCAGGATATAAAAGCAATCCTTGAAAAAGCACTGACATCATCGAATGGCGAAAAAATCAAAGCACTGATGGAAGGGGATATTTCAGAGTATAGCTCACACAGCGAGGCCGATTTGGCCTTAATGGGGCATCTAGCCTTTTGGTATAATAGAGATGCTCCAACAATGGACACCGTATTCAGAGAAAGCGCGCTTTATCGAGAAAAATACGAGCGAGATGACTATGCAAAAAGAACAATTTTCAAAGCAATTAATAACACAAAAAGCGTTTATCAACCATCAGTAAAAAAACATGCAGAGGACAAGAATGAATACATTCCTAATCCTGACCGTTATAAATTGCTCTCTGTGGCTGAATATCTTGCTCTGCCTACGCCTGAGTTCCTAGTTGATAAGACTTTGCCACAAAAAGGCATTGCTGTTGTCGTGGGCTATTCGGGAGCTGGCAAGACATTTTTTGTTCTTGATATGGTGGCTGCGATCTCACGCGGAGAGGATTGGTTTGGCAGGAAAACAAAGAAAACAAGCGTAGTGTACGTTGTTGCGGAAGGAACTCTTCAGAATCGAATAAAAGCCTTGCAGGGCGAAAAGGAAGTGAATTTTGATGAGGCTTCTTTTCATCTGGTGCGAGACCCGCTTGATATTTTTCGTAGCAGTGATGACGTTAAAGATTTGGCTCTGAAAATTCCGAAGGGTGCTCTAGTAGTAATAGATACTTTGGCGCAAACTTCCCCCGGCATGGATGAAAATTCCGGCAAAGATATGGGCCAAGTGATTCAAAATTGCAAAATATTACAGCAAGAAATTGATGGTCTGGTGCTTTTGGTTGCCCACACAGGTAAAGGGAAAGGCGATGATATCCGGGGCCATTCCTCGTTGAGAGCTGCATTAGATGCTGCCATCATATTAAACAGGAAGGGGGACGAGCGCAGCTGGAAAGTGCTCAAACTAAAGGAAGGTGAAGACGGAAAAGAAGAAAGTTTCAAATTGCAGCAGGTTGAAGTTGATTTTGAAGGTAACACCTCTTGTGTGGTTGTGCAAAGCTGCAAGATCGAAATGACATGGAAGCCAAGTAAAAATGAGCTAGTTGCACAAGATGTTCTTTCTATAATAATTGCCTCAAAGAAGCTGGTGTCAAATGCAGAATGGCAATCCGCGTTTTGTGCAAGGTTGAAGGCTCAAGGCGAAGAAATTAAAGATGAAACTGCAAAACGGAATTTCCGTAGCGCAAAAAAGGCTCTTATAGATCACAAGCTGGTGCGAGAAGACAACGGAATGTACACCTTAGTCTCCTCAATCACAGAAGAAGATTAGAAAGCGCGAGCGGGTGAGGCGGATAAAGGGCGGATTTTCCGCCCTTTTTTGTTTTTGCCAGATCTAGGGGCGGACGGATGCGGATATACCCCTTTAGGGGTATCCGCGTCCGCCCCGCCGGGTGGTTTGTAGACAGAGTTCTTCTTCTGTGTTCGTTATGCTGTAGGGGGGTACTGAATTTGTGGGCGGAGCTTTCGCGTAGTACCGACACCGAGGGAAAAAAATGGTGTGAGTTATATTTTTTATATTTCGCCAAATAACGAAATATAAACTGCAATTGTTCTGACAGCCATTTTTTTAAAGTGAATTTAAGGCGGTAATTGCCTAAAAAAATTCTGTATTTGTTTATAATAAATAGATAAGCATCTGAAAAATTGGCCTTGCCGGATTGACCGTACTCGGCAATCTATGTAGCTTTCTATGCAGTAATATTCGGATGGGGTTGGTTCTTCTCGGAAGAGTAGTCAAATAACTCGTGTATTGATACGCCTAGCGCATCTGCAAGTTTGCCAAGAGTTTTAAGCTGGCAAGTTTCAATGCGGCTGTCACGAGCGCGAGCAATTGTGTCGGGAGCAGTGCCAGAACGGTACTGAAGTTCTTCGTAGCTCATGCCCCGGCGTTTCATGATCTCTGGAAGGTGGCTTTTGAAGGGCATACATCCAACCTTTTTACTTGGATGTAGCCTAGTGGTGAATATCTGGCACTTGGCTTGAGCAAAGTTTTTCAGGCGACTAAGGAGTGGGCTATGGAAAAAAAGAACTGTGTTGGTAAGCGGTTCCCTAAAAGTTTCTTTCAATCAATGCTTCAAAATGATTTGCAGCAATTGGTCAATATGGTTGAGCGTGGGTATTTGTTGGATCGTTATGAGGACGAAAATGCGTGTATTTTTGGCGATGTACTCATGTATTGTCCTGATGTTAGACAGTATGAAAAATTTTTGGATTTTTTGATTGAACATGGTTTGGACATTAAATGCCAATTTCCTGGAGGAGGAGATTTTAGTTGTATTGCCAGTGCATTATATCTCATTCATTCTGCAAGTGATACTTCAAAATTAGCTTATGCAGTAAGGTTTTACGCAGAACGCGGTGCTCCATTAAATTGTCAAGATGAAGATGGGAATACGTTGCTTCATTTAGCTATTAGGGATTCTGATATTGATATGGTATCTGCGTTGTGTTCTGGTGATGTAGATGTAAATATTCTAAACAATGATGGTATTAGTCCTGCCATGCTTTGCATTGCAAAAAATGACTTTCATTGCCTCACTCTGTTAAGTAAATATAAAATAGATAAAATTAATGATAATCCAAATAGTAATATGCTATGTATTGCATCAGTTTTTGCTGATGAACGTGTTACTGATTTAGTTTGCGATATTTATGGTTGTGAAGACAGCGAAATGTGGAAAACAGCATTGTTTATGGCGTTGGAGAATAATAATAAAAGTGCATTTTTAAGCCTAGCTGCTAGATGCCCTGATATTAATGTAACATATAATGGGATTTCTTTGCTCCATTATGTGGCTCTGAAAAATGATGTTGAGCTTGTAAAATGTCTTCTAAAGCGTGGAGCTAATGTTCACGGAAAAACAAGTTCGGGGGAAACACCGCTTGATTGTGCCGCAACAGCTAACGCACAAGAAGCATATGATCTAATTTCATCGGCAATAACTGAACTAAATTTTGAGGAAAACCCGCACAATAATGTGATCTGTCATACACATGCGCCGTGGAATTTCGATTGGGCCAAGTGGCATGAATTTTACCCCCGTAGTGAGATCATTTCCTTTGCAGCTGCTGGGGTGAATTTTGAAAATCCTGATGGAGTGTCCCGGCAAAGCCTCATTGCGAAAATGCAAGAATATGAACGGCTGATCCTTGTTCCAGAACCTACAAATCCATATGATTCATCTGCTATTGCAATTGTGGGGAGCGCGGGCACGGTGGGATATGTTCCAAAAGACTATTTGTCAGTTGTAGGTACGTTGATTGGTCGTGCTGCGCTGATTAAAGGCACTGTTAAAAGGAATACTGGTGAGGGTGGGCTTTACATCGTGGTTGATGTCATGCTCATCTAGATTATGCGTTTATTACTCACAAAATTTTTTGAAGTGTGAAATGCGATATTTAAATATAATATTACTCACTTTTTTTGTTGTATCTTGTGGATGTGCGCCAAAGCAAAAGAGCCTGGCAGAGTTGGATGCTGTCTTAAAGAGCAATGAGCGAGCGTCTGTGAGGGAGTATGTTGGAAAAACTCCTGAAGAAGTAAGGGCGGCTGCGCAAAGAGTTCTATATCTCCTTGATCCCTCTGATATGAAATTTGATGTCCAATCAGACAAGTTGTTAGCAACCAGATGGGGATTTTATTACAATATTTTTTCAGTTATGACTGTGCGTGATTGGTATGAAGTGGACATGCGTCAAGCTGGCAGTAATACAGTAGTGAAATTTACATATGAAAATGGGCCTCTTGAATTCATGGGGTCTGTGCAAGTAAGCTTCAAGTCGAATATTCCTGTGAGTGCTCATAATATTCAAGCTGACTTTGAGCTTTTTCATGATCGTGTTGAGTATGTATTGGGGATCAGAAAATCGTGGCCTACCTGTAAAGACGCATTGGCTAAAAATGAAGGTAGTTATTTGTGCAATAGCTTGGGGGTTGACGATAAAAAGCCAGATTGGGATCTAAAATAGAGATGTTTTAATAAAAAGAGGGAATTGTAGTGGAAAGCAAAAGAACTCTATAAAGAAACGCCAATCAAACCATGCTTTCATAACAAAAACATAATTGTCACAGTAATAATAAAAAATTAGTTAGCAACTTTGCATCGACAACAAAAATCTATCCGCTAAATCGGAGGTATAATGAAAATTATTTCGTATTGTCGTGTTGTTCTGTTGATAATCTCTTTTTCTTTTTTGAATGGCTGCGCCCATCCTCCTTCCTCTGAAGAAATGGCTTCGTGGAACTATGGCCCTTACCCAGATAACTACGAACAAATCATTAAGAATGCCATGATTACACGTTTGGTCGATCCTTATTCCGCTCAGTACCATTTTGACGGCCCACCGGTGCAGAGATATATGGCCAAGCCATTTGGAATGGGTACTGAATATGGATGGGGAGGAATTGTGCTCGTAAATGCCAAAAATAGGATGGGGGGATACGTTGGGGCGACACCATATGCTTATATTATTAGAAACGGGAGCCTTGTTGTATTTGAGGAGAATTTTAGAACGCAATAATTTTTACATGCCCAGCCCTGTGCTGTTAGGCGGGAAATAACATGAAAAAGCTGCTATCGTTTGGAAGTGCAGTTATTCTGATTTTGCTTGTTGGGTGTGCCAAGATGCCCTTGCGTGGTGATTATGTGGAAGAAAAGGCTCCTCCACAGATACAAGCAAATGAAAATATGGCTGCAATCTGTTTTTTTCGTGAGTGGGCTTTTACTGGCGGTGGCATGAGCTATTTTATCACGGAAGACACTAAGACGATTGGCCTCCTCAAAGCAGGATCATATTTCGCCTTTCAGGCAACTCCCGGCAAACATACTTATTCCGCTGAGACTGAGGCGAGATCATCTGTCACATTGGATGTGCAACCGGGGCAGGTTTACTTCATTGAAGGGGGTATTGGCATGGGGTTCTGGGCGGGTAGGCCACAGCTTGCCGAAGTGACTAAGCCAATTTTTGACAAGGCCAAACCTGATCTGAAGTATATACGTTTGGCAACGCCGGAAGAGGTGCAACAGTTCAAAGAAAAGGAGAAGTCGAATAATGCTGGCGCTTCTCTTTAGTAAAGGCTTCCGAAGGCTGGCTGTCGTTTTTGCTTGTGTGCTCCTCTTGTCATGTGCGCCGATGCAAAATCTTAGTGTGAATGAGGTCAGGACTCAAAATAGACTTGTGAGGGAAGGGCGAATTGATATGCCGCTAGAAAAAGCCGCGTATTGTCTGCGTAAAACATTATATAATTGCGGACAAGGGGTAAATATAGAAATAAGCCCTGATGATAAAAATTTAGGAACGATATTTATCTACGGAATGGGACTGACCCAATCAAATCCGTACATTATCATAGATATAGTTGATGGGGGGGATTTTTCTGTATACAAAGGATATTCTGCAATGCCGACTTGGAATAGTATGATTGATTCATATATTCAAAAAATCAATCGTTGTGGGCAGTGTGGGTAAGCACAAAGAGAGCGTTTCGTGTTTGGTGTTGGGAATGGTGTTGGGACAACAAAAAAGCCCTTACGGCTCGTCTCCGTAAGGGCTTGTATTATCTGGTTGCGGGGGCAGGATTTGAACCTACGACCTTCGGGTTATGAGCCCGACGAGCTACCGATCTGCTCCACCCCGCGACACGTTTGCAACAACATGTTGTTGCGAAGTGAATATGTAGCCCTTTGCCCCGGTACTGTCAAGCATAAAAGTAAAATTAATTTTAAAAGTACGAAAATAGTGAGCAGGCGGCTTGGCCTGCGGGCAAATGAGCTGCCAATATTTCTGGTTTTGGAGGGTATGGCGCGATCTGCTGGCGGGCACATTGGGAGATATGCCCGTGGGTATCGCAGCGAGCATGCTGGCGGACATGTTAATCGACATGCCCGCGGGCATGGCGACGAGTACGCCAGAGGGCAGACTAGCCGAGACAGGCCATCAGGCATTCCAGCAGGCATGGCGACGACCATGCTGGCGGGGGCTGAGGGGGATTTCCTCGCAGGTGAATTTCTCCTTCCAGGTTGGCATCTCTTCTTCACCGGGGCGAGCGTTTATTTGATACGCACAACGAAGAAACAAATCTTTGCTTTTAAAAAGTTTTATATTTTATATGCTTAATGTAGATAGGAACAATATGCGCAGTCATTTTTTCTTGCCTCGCACAGAGTGCACATCCGGCTACGGCTCAGACGCGCAGGCGGGCGAATGGTCGGCTTGTGGCTGTTCGAGCGCGAATTTTCTGCTGACGAACATAGCCAGATTGTTAAAAAATCAATAATTTCGGCTTGATATATTAGTTATGAACAAAGAGTACATGAGCTTTGGCACATAAACTCACATTGCGAACAGGATTAAGCTGATGAGCTTTGGGGCAGCATTGTGCCGCCAATGCGGCGCGCCCGGATGCCTATGCCTGAGAGGCTCTGGTTCCGGATAGTGATGTCGGAGAGTTTTGCGCTTGTGGGATCGCCTTCATAAAATATTACATTGCACACGAGAGCGTATTCACTTTCAAATGCTTGCTTGTCCGCGAAACAAGTTTGCCTTGCAAGCATTGGCCGGCAAGGATTTTCAGCGAAAATCCTTGCAGAGCAGAGACAACGTTTCAAAGTTGATCTGCTATAAGCCAACGAAAAGGCCCCAGCGCCGGTATTTCCGGGGCAGGGGCCGCTCGTGTGCGTTTGTACGCCGTTTGTGTGCTTTTATAGGCCTTTGGCGTGCATTTTGGTATGCAGCTTGTGTGGCCTTTTGAATGGCTTTTTGAATGTTCGTAACTGCGGTTGGGGGGCTATGCCTTGTTCGTCTTGGCTGTCTTATCCACCTTGTGAGCCTCGGCCGGAGTTTTGGCCGTGTATTCGCGCAGGGCAAAAGCAAACACCGTGCCCATAAGGGCTATGATGGCCAGGCACTGGAAGGTGCGTGGCAGGCCGTGGTTGTCCGCGATCCAGCCCAGCAGCGGAGCGAATATACCCCCCAGGCTGGTGGCCAGCCCCAGAGTAATGCCCGAGGCAAAGCCGATATTGCGGGCAAGGTATGTTTGCCCCAGCACCACCAGAGAGCTGAAAGGCGCATACAGCACGAAGCCGAGCACGGGCAGCAGGGCGTAGGCGGCATAGAGGTTGGGCATGAGCCCGAAAGCGAGCACGGCGGGCGTGAGCAGGGCAAAGCCCAGGCGCACGATGGCCCTGAAGCCGTGTTTGTCGGCGAGTATGCCCCCCAGGATATTGCTGGCGACGCCGAAGGTGCAAAAAATGGTCAGGGCCACGGCTCCGGCGGTTTTGCTCTGCCCAAAACCGTTTACCCAGTAAAGTGGGATAAAGGTGTTGAATCCCACAAAAAGAATGGAACGCGCAATGATGGCCCCGGTAAGCTTTGAAAATTCTCGCCAGTTATTTTGTGGGGCCTCGTCTTCAGCGCCTGTTGCCAGTGTATTGTCCGGACTTGGCTTGCCGCTTTTGTCTTGTGTTCCGGCCTGAGCTGCGGTCTGTGCTACGGCTTGTGCTGCTGCCTGTGGCGCGCCATAGGCGGCCTGGGCGGTTCTTTGGGCAGCGGCTGCGGCTTCGGGCGCAACCATGCGTATGATGAGCAGCAGCAGGATGGAGCCCATCACCGTGCCCAGCAGGCCGAAGATAAAGGTTCCGGGCATGCCAAGCCAGCTGAGAAAAAAGGTGGCCAGCAGCGGGCCGAGAACAAAGCCCGCATTGCCGCCGATGGAAAAGATGCTCATGCCTGTGCCCTTGCTTTTTCCGGACACCTTGTTGGCAAAGCGTGCTCCCTCGGGGTGGAAAAGGGCCGCGCCCACGCCGCTCACGCCAATGGCCGCAAAAATGGCCCAGTAGCTGGACATGAAGCCTACGGCCGCCAGCCCCACACCGGCCAGAAACACGCCCAGGGGGATAAGCCAGGGCTTGGAGAGCCTGTCTGCCATAAGGCCGAAAAGCGGCTGGATGATGGATGACAGGCAGGAATAGGCGAACATGAGGCCGCCTGTGGCCTGATAGGTCAGCCCGTAGTGGGTGCGCAAGAAGGGCAAAATGGCGGGCAATGCTCCGCCATTCACGTCACACGACAGATGACCGAGCGATACAAGCGATATTTTTTTCTTATCCATGGCGGCACGCTACACCAAGGGAATAACAAAACCAAGGCCCTCAAAGGGCTGCTTGCTAGCAGGGCCTGGCCTTTGCCAGGGCGGTTAAGGTTTGGCTGCTCGCGCGTTTTGACTTTTTGGGTGCGGCTAAGGCATGCCGGGCAGCACGCTTTGCCCTTTGAGGGGGAGTGTTGTTCTTTGCCCGTATGCTGTGCCCTTGGGCGGGGCGCGTTGACGCGGCGTCGTGCCTTGCATAAACATATGGATGCATAACTAAAAATTCCGGCAGGCCGCATGCGGCGTGTGCCCGGTGGGGATGCCCCGGCGCCAGGCCGACTTGGCAAACAAGTTGGCCAAACGGCTTGGGAATGCCGCCTTGAAGCGAATCCGCATTGGATAACCTACATGGGGATGCACCCGGCGGCAGGCGACCTTGCAGGCCGCCAGCCAGGCCGCCAGCCAGGCGGCTAACCAAACAGCTTGGCCAAACAGCTTGGGCAGGTCGCTCTGGCCCGTATATGCGCCAGAATTTGCCCCTAAACTGTACATACAATTCCGCGCGGCAGCCCTCTCGTTGCCAGAGTTAGCGCCCTTGTTGTCAGGGGCAGCGCCGCGCGGCAGGAGCCGTCATGAGCCGTTCTTTTCATTCCGCTGCTGCCTCTTGTGGCGGGTCGCTGCCGCAGGTGGCCCTGCTGGGTACGGGCGGAACCATTGCCGGGGTGGCTGACACCCCGCTGGAGCAGATAAGCTATCAGGCGGGAGTGCTTTCTGTGGAATGCATGCTGGAGAGCTTGCCGGGCATTGAGGGCGTGGCCCGTATTGCCAGCCGCCAGTGCGGCAACCTGCCCAGCGAAGACATGCGCCCCTGCCATTGGGCCAAGCTCGGGCGCCATTGCGCCGAGGCTCTGGACGACGCATCCATGTGCGGGGTGGTGTTGACCCACGGCACAGACACGCTTGAAGAATCGGCTTTTTATCTGCATCTGACCATGGACAGCCCCAAGCCAGTGGTGCTTACCGGGGCCATGCGCCCGGCCACATCCCTGAGCGCGGACGGCCCCATCAATATTCGCGATGCCGTGGCTGTGGCGGCCAGTGCCGGTGCGCGCGGGCGCGGCGCCCTGATTGTGATGAACGGGCGCATCCTCTCGGCGCGCACGGCGGTGAAGGCGGGAACGCTGGATGTGGAGGCTTTTCGCGCTTTGGAATCCGGCCTGCTTGGCCGGGTCATCAATGGGCGCCCCGTTTTTTACCACAAGGGCGAAGACGGCCCGCCCTTGGCTGGAACCTATGCGGCCCATGCGGGGCAGGATGATCTGCCGCGCGTGGACGTGCTTTATGCCTGCGCCGGCATGCCCCTGGACGCAGTGCTTTTTTCTCTGGAACGCTCGGCCGGGCTTGTGGTGGCCGGGATGGGCAATGGCTCCATGCCTTCAGATGTGCGTGAGGCGCTCGCCGGGGCCGTTGCTGCGGGCAAGCCCGTGGTGCGGGCCAGCCGCACGGGCGGCGGCCCCGTGACGGATCTGGACGGATACGAGCCCTTTATTGCCTCGGGCATGCTTTCCACGCCCAAGGCGCGAGTGCTGCTTATGCTGGCGCTGGCCGAAGCCGCCCGAAAGGGAGCAGAGAGCCCGCAAGCCCTGGTTGCAAGCGTGCGCCGGGCTTTTGTCTGTTGCCACGAGGTGTGAGCCCGCCGGAGATGAGGGGCTTTTTCTGTTTGTGGCGGGCATTGCGCGTTGCTGTGTCATTGAGCTTGCCTGCCGGATTGAAAAGACGCACAATCGCCCTGCGTTACCGCGCCAATGTACGCTGATTTTCAGAAATTACACGGGGCCATTGCCGTCAGGCAATGCAGATGAACCTGTCTCAAGGTCAAAGGAGCCGCAGAAGCATGTCATACCGCTTCATTCCACAGCTTGCGGATGAGGAAATCCGCCTCCAGCAGGAGGAAGGCCTGCGCCGTACCGTGCGCCGCGCCTGGAATTCGCCCCAGTATAGCAGCAAGCTGCGCGCCTGTGGTCTTGAGCCTGACGATGCCATTGGCCTGGGCGACCTTTCGCGCCTGCCCACTGTGGATGTGGACGACCTGCGCGAGGGCTATCCCCTGCCCCTGCTGTGCGTGCCGCCCAAGGAAGTGGTGCGTATACACGCCTCCAGCGGCACCACGGGCAAGCGAAAGATTCTGGCCTATACGGCGGCGGATGTGGAAACATTCAATCTGCAGATGGCCCGCTGTTACGAACTGGCGGGGCTGACCGCCGAAGACCGCATGCAGATAGCCGTGGGCTATGGCCTGTGGACGGCTGGCGTGGGCTTTCAGGGCGGCAGCGAAAAACTCGGCATGCTTACCGTGCCTGTGGGGCCGGGCAACCTTGAGATGCATTTACAGCTTTTGCAAGACCTTGAGTCCACCTGTTTTGGCGCGACGGCCTCCATGGCTCTGCTGCTGGCAGAGGAAGTGGAGCGGGCGGGCCTTGCCGGGCGGCTCAAGCTGCGCAAGATGATCTGCGGGTCTGAAGCGCGCAGCGAAAAAATGCGCCAGACCATTGAGAGCAAGCTGGGGCTTGAAGGCTGCCACGATATCGCGGGCATGACCGAAATGTACGGCCCCGGTACGGCCATAGACTGTGACGCTCACGACGGCCTGCACTATTGGGCGGACTTGTTCATCATCGAGGTGCTTGATCCCGCCACCCTGCAGCCCGTGGCCGAAGGCGAAGTGGGCGAAATGGTGGTGACCAGCCTGCATAAAGAGGCCGTGCCCCTGCTGCGCTACCGCACGCATGACCTGTGTCGCCTGTTGCCGGGGCGTTGCGCCTGCGGCCTGAACATGCCGCGCCATGATCGCATTCTGGGCCGTTCGGACGACATGCTGATCTACCGGGGCGTCAATATCTATCCCGGTCAGTTTATGTCAGTTATCGGGGAGTTTGCCGAACTGGGCGGCGAGTATCAGGTGGAACTCAGCCGCGATGAACGCGGTTTTGACCATCTGGCTCTTACGGTGGAGCGCGGCCAGCATGCTTGCGGGGGCAATGACGCCGCTCTGGCCTCTGCGCTGGAAAAGCGCCTGCACAAGGCCATCATGGCGCGTATGGACGTCAGCGTTGTGGATTACGCCACCTTGCCGCGCACGTTCAGCAAGTCCCGCCGCGTGGTAGACAAGCGCTGACCTGCGCCGGGCGGGGGCAGCGGGGCCCGTTTGGCCGCCCGCATGGTGACCGCTTGTGGGGCCTGCCTTGATTGTGGCCGCTGCAAGCCGCTGGCTTCGCCGCTGCATGCATTTTATAGGATACCTTGAGCGGATATTTTCTTCTTAAATCGTTTGACAAATATGGCATAAGGCTTAATAGTATAAGTGTGGAATAATTCCACGCGGCTTGCTATTGAGGCCGCCTTTTTGCCCCTCTGACCAACCCTTGGTCACGGCAATATCTTCAGGGATACTGCTGTTCAGACTTCTCTTCTGACATTTCATTATCATCTCGCGATCTGCCTGCGTATCTATCCTCTTGCCTCTTGCCGCTCTGTAAAAAGGCGCGGTGTCTCTTCCTGCCTTCGCAATGCACGGGCTCCTCGCCTCCAAGACATATTTCCCAGAGACATGACGGAGGCCAATATGGCAAACCTGACTCTTTCTCGCCCGGAAAGCGGGCAGATCAATACATATGACAGTAGTGGAAATGGCCAGATTCTTCTGAACTTTCTTCCCGCCGAGGCTACCCTTGCCCGCGAAGGCGAAGACCTGACCTTTACCTTTGACGATGGCAGCAAGGTAAATCTTGAAGGGTTTTATACCACGCATTCCAATGAAAACCTTCCTGAATTTCTGGTGGATGGGCAGACGCTCTCCGGCAAGGACTTTTTTATGGCCCTGGGGCAAGATGACCTGATGCCCGCCGCTGGGCCCCCCAGCTCCGAACGCTCTGCCCCCTATAATGAATTTGCGGACTCCAGCCTCGCCACCGGTGTGGATCACCTTGACGGTCTGGATTGGCAGATGCAGAGCGAGGCCCCCGTTGTTGACACGCTGATGCCAGAAAATCTGCTTGTGCGTGGCGGTGGAGGGCAGGGGCCCGGTGCACCCGCAGGCGGCGGTGGGGGCGGCGGTGGCGGCGGTGGCGGCGAGCCCTCAACCCCAGATCCTGCAAACGCCAGCTACCACGCCCGGCTTATTGTGGGAGATGATGCAAATAAGACCATGGTATTTCAGGCCATTGACGAAAACGGCGACTTGGTCACAGACGCCAGCCAGTTGAACCTTGCCTTTTCCGGCGGTTCTTCGGCGTATTTTAATACCCCCGTTATTGACCCCGTCACCGGCTTCATCACCATTACACTGACAGCGGCAGGCCAGGCAGCTCTTGCCGCTGGCGACAAGTTTGACTCGGTTCTTGAAGTGACCGTGGGCGATACTACCTACAAGATGGATCTGCTCGGCAACGACGACTTTTCTTACGACTATGTGCAGCGCGAGGGCGAAACGTATTTTGATGGCCCCCTCAAGGGCGAATGGTACAGCTCCAAGGATCACATTGTTAATGATGAAAATATTACCGTGGGTGGCGACAGCTATAACAACGTTCTTATAGATAATACCGTTGCTTCGGGCACGGCGTATGGCGCGCGCAACAGCGAAATCAGTTTTGCTCACAACACTGCGGGCGAAATCAATATTTCCGCAACGGCAGAAAACGGTAATGCCTACGGCAATTACGCACAGGGCCTTACGGGCAACGCGTCCTCCCTCGTTGACGCAGGCTCCAGGGGCGACGTGAACCTGAGTGCCACATCGAAGACGGGCACGGCCATGGCCATGGTCACGGCAAGCTCTCTGGATGGTGACGGAAATCCCTATGAAACCAGTGCCGACGTGCGCGGGCGCGACATAAGCTTTACCGCCGAAGGCAATGAAAAGACGGCTGTGGGCATATGGGGGGCTGGCAAGACCACAGTAAATGTGGAGGCCGAAGGTGATGTGAGCTTTTCCAGCGTTGTTACGGGGGGAACCATCGATTACATGTCTACGGGTGTTTATACCAGGGATCAGGCCACCGTGAACGTCAGCGGCCAGAACGTCAGCGCCGATGCCAAGGCATATGCGGGCGGTGGCATTGACGGAACAGTCATGAGCGCCGCATTCCGCACCACAGCAGGCAGCACTCTGAATATAGACACTGCCGAGGACGGCAAGTTCAGCGCCTCTACGTATCAGGAAACATCACCCTACAGCAGCCCCTATTCCGGCATCGCCTGGAGCGGCGGCAAGGCCGCGGGCTTTACCTCAATAGGTCTTACGGCTTCTGGCAACCTGAATCAGGCTGGTCAGGGCGGCAAGTCGTATATCAACATCAACACGGGCGATGTGGACATTTCCGCCACTGTGGACGCCGCTTCTTCCAGGGGCACGGCCACAGGCATTTATGCGGGTTATGGTGGCAACGTCAATATCACCACCTCCGACAGCGACAGCGAACTAAACATCTCGGCAGACGCGCCCAGTTGGGGAACCAGCATTTTTTCCACCAACTATGGCATAACCAACATCAATACCGGAGCCGGAGACGACGTCATCAACCTCAATGCCTCCGCCAACAACGGCGCTGCGGCCATAGGCCTGGCCGCGCAGGCTGGCGGCCAGACCTACATTAACGGCGGCAGCGGCAATGACATTCTGAACATAAATGCCACCTTTACAGGCTCGCAGATGCTTTCCACCGAATATATGGACGGTAGAAAGGCGGGGGCCTTTGGCATGACTGCGGCCTGGGTAGGCGCTGTCAATAAGATCAGCAATGTGGATAATGTGAACATCACCGCCGATGCCAGCGGCAGCGACAGCGGCTGGGGCTATGGCATGTACGCGCATGAAGACTGGCACGGCTCTGTCAGGAATATCATTGAAAATACAGACAGCCCCATTACGGTGGTCATCACGGCCAAGGCCGGAGCCGCTGGTGAGGCCTACGCAATGCTTGGCAACCAAAATGCCGCCAATATCATCCAGGGCGGCAGTAAGGCCGGTGATGAGCATGGCGACAGCATAACGCTTACCGGCGATGTCGGCGGCAGCTACAATACCGCCAACATCATTAACACCGGCAGCGGCAACGACAATATCGAAATCAACGGCAACCTGCGAAACGGAACAAATACCTTCAACATGGGCGACGGCAACGACACCTTTACGTTGAACGGCAATATCGCGGGCGGCACAAACAAGATTATCATGGGTGCTGGCGACGGCCGTGTGAACCTTCACGGTGACATCACCGGCGGCAACAGCCAGATCAACCTTGGCACTGGCGACGATGTTGTGACCATTGACGGCCATGTAAATGGCAATCTTAGCATTATCAGCGGCGACGGCTATGATCTGCTTGTGCTCAAGGCCGACTCCTACGCCGATTTTATCGCCAAGTATGACACGTGGCTGCAAAATAACCTGAGCAACATCCAGGTTGAAGAAATTAGCGTCAGCATCAACGGCTTGAGCCCCGCTGATGAGGCAGACCTGCACGCCTACCTGAACAGCGGGCATTTCAGCGATTACGTGGTCAACTACTCTGACGGCACAGTACCTTTCATGACCTCCTTGAGTGAAGATCTGCCCGACGGCTACCGCGAAGCAGGGCTGGAAGGCAACGATAACCTGGGCGGTGACGGCGGCGGTGACACGGCAAACTCGGCTAATGAAACGCACTCCACCAGCGTAAGCGACGACGCCAGCACAATGGCGGCGCAACAACAAATAACTTCTGAATTTGGCGGATAGGGCCGCTTTCAACGGCTCATGACGGCCGTCGCCCATACGCAAGCTGGGCGACGGCTTTTTTGTTTGCTAAAGAAGGCTTTTTGCAAAAGAGCCTCTTGCCAAAAGTATTACACGGTAAAACGGGCAGTTTTCTGCAGGCACTGCTGCAGTGCGCAATGCCCGGAATTTTATGGTACAAAGTCTTGCCTGTCAGTTTTGTGGCCTCACTGGCGCAGCCCACTTTTTATGCCAGCATCAATATTTCTTGACATCTATTCCTTAATACCTATTCTTATACCGTGGCCCAAGGCCACGCGATCTGCTCAGAGATCGCCCTACCGCCTCATTTTGGCCTTTCAGGACACGGTAATCTTTCATCGGATTTTACCTGTTCAGCTTTTCTCAAATAATCATCTGTAGTTATCTGATTGCGCGCTGCCGTTGCTCCGCCTTTTCCCTTTTGTGCGAAATGGCAGGGTAAGGGAGCGTCTTCTCTTAATTCCGTCGCTGCGCAGGCCTTGCCTCCCAGCGGCTCGGAAGTCTTTCAGATGCTCTGCAAAATACACTTCTGGAGTATGTTATGGCTGATGTAATTCTTACCCGCCCCCAGTCCGGGCAGCAGACTGTGGTTGGCAATGGCGGAGAACAACGCATTGTTCTTGATTTCCCTGCCACCGACGCAAGCCTTGCCCGTGAAGGGGATGCCCTGACCTTTACTTTTGAGGGTGGCGAAAAAATCAGTCTTGACGGTTTTTATTCCGACTATACCAGCGAGAATATGCCGGACTTTCTCGTGGAAGGGCTGACTGTTTCCGGCAAGGACTTTTTTACGGCCCTTGGCCATGACGACCTGATGCCAGCCGCTGGCCCCGCTGGCGCCGAACGCTCAGCCCCCTACAATGAATTTGCGGATTCCAGCCTCGCCAGCGGTGTGGATCATCTTGACGGCCTGGACTGGCAGATGCAGACGCTGAACGCGGCCGAAAGTGAATTTCCCGCAGATGGTCTTCTTACGATCTCTGATGGCGCTGGCGGTGGTGCTGGCGCTGGCGCTGGCGGCGGTGGCGGCGGTGGCGGTGGCGAGCCACACCCCCCAAACCCAGCAAACGCCACCTACCACACGCGCCTTGTGGTGAGCCAGGGCAGCGGGCAGGATCTGGCTTTTCAGGCGGTGGATGAAAACGGCAACCTTGTTACAGACGCGTCCCAACTGAGCTTTGCCTTTGCCGGAGGCATGTCGGCATACTTCAATCCCCCTTCCATTGACCCGGCAACGGGCATGATCACCGTTACCCTGACAGAGGCAGGCAAGGCGGCGCTGGCAGTGGGAGACAAGTTTTCCTCCACGCTTGAAATCGATGTGAACGGCAAGACCTATACTATGGACTTGCTCGGAAGCGGCAATTCCACCTCTTACGACTATGAGCAGCGCGAGCCAGAAGCGGGCATGGATGGCCCGCTGAAGGGCGAATGGTACGTTTCGCACGACCAGTTTGTTAACGAAGAGTCCATTACGCTGGGCGGCGACAGCATCAACAATATTCTTGTGGCCAATACCACTGATGCCGGCAACGTCTATGCCATACGCAATACCGACATGCGTTTTGCCAATGACACACAGGGCGAAGTGAATATCATTGCCAGCAGTGGAGATGGCATTGCCTACGGCAATTATGTTCAGGCGGGCACCGGTAACGCCTCCAGCGTCATTGATGCAGGCTCAAAGGCCAATGTGAATATCAGCGCCTCGTCCGACACGAGCACAGCCATGGGCATGGTTACCTCAAGCAGCAAGGACGCAGGCGGCAAGTTTTATGAAAGCTCCGTCGACGTGCGCGGCAATGACATAAATTTTACGGCCAATGCCACAGAAAAGACGGCTGTGGGCATATGGGGGGCTGGCAAGACCACAGTCAATGTGGAGGCCCAGGGCGATGTGAACTTTTCCAGTGTTACCAAGGGCGGCACTGTGGACTACATGGCCTCGGGGGTTTACGCCCGAGACGAGGCCACGGTGAATATCAGCGGGCAGAACGTCAGCAGCGAATCCAAGGCTCTTGCGGGCGGCGGCGCCGACGGCACCGTAACAGCCAGCGCCTTTCGCATTACAGCTGGAACCAGCCTGAATATCACCACGGCTGAAGACGGCACGTTCAACGCCTCTGCCTATCAGGAAGCATCGCCTTACAACAGCCCCTATTCTGGCGTCTCCTGGACAGGCGGGCGTGCTGCGGGCTTTACGTCCATAGGGCTTGCAGCGGCCGGCAACCTGGATCAGGGCGGGCAGGGCGGCAAGTCGTATATCAACGTTGACTCGGGCGATATGAACATCTCCGCCACTGTGGACGCCGCTTCGTCCAGGGGGACAGCAGCGGGCATTTATGCGGGTTATGGCGGCAACGTCAATCTTAACACCTCTGATCGCGGTAATGAGATCACTGTCAGCGCCAACGCGCCCAGTTGGGGAGCCAGCATTTTTTCCACCAACTATGGGGTAAGCCGTGTTAACGGCGGCGAGGGCGATGATACCTTCAACATCAACGCTTCCGCACACAACGGGGCTGCGGCCATCGGGCTTGGCTCACAGGCTGGCGGCGTAACCCTTGTTGATGGCGGCGGCGGTAACGATACCATAAATATCAACGCCACCTTTACGGGAACGCAGACGCTCTCTACCGACTATATGGATGCCCCTGCCGGGGCGTTTGGCATGAATGCCGCATGGTTAACTTCCCTTAACAAGATTTCCAACGTCAGCAACGTCAACATCACCGCCGATGCCAGCGGCAGCGACAGCGGCTGGGCCTACGGCATGTTCACCCGTGACGGCTGGGGCACCTCAACCCAGAATATTATTGAAAACCTGGACAGCCCCATTACGGTGGTCATCACAGCCAAGGCCGGAACCGCCGGTCAGGCCTACGCCATGTATGGCAGCGCAGGCGGCCTGAACCTTATCCAGGGCGGCAGCAAGGCCGGTGACGAACACGGCGACAGCATCACCCTCACGGGTGATGTGGGCGGCTATGTCAACACCATCAAGACCGGCAGCGGCAACGACCAGATTGAAATCAACGGCGACCTGCGCGGCGGGAGCAATACCTTTGATATGGGCGGCGGTAACGATACCTTCACGCTCAACGGCAATATCACCAATGGCACAAACAAGATAAGCATGGGCGATGGCGACGACCGCGTGGTCATCAATGGCAGCGTCACGGGCGGCTCCACCACCGTTGATCTTGGAACCGGTAACGATACCGTGGTTTTGGATGGCCACGTAAAGGGCGGGCTTTCCATCATCAGCGGCGAAGGCCACGACCTGCTTGTGCTCAAGGCCGATTCCTTTGCTGACTTTATGGACAAGTATGACGTTTGGCTGCAAGGAAGTATCGGGACAATCCAGGTGGAAGAAATCCATGTGAGCGTCAACGGCCTGAACGATGCCGACCGCGCCAGCCTGGAAGACTACTTTAACAGCGGTCATTTCAACGGCTATCAGGTTGACTTTGTAGATGGTGCCGCAGTTGCCGCCGCCTACGCGGCCGACGACATGCCCGAAGGCTATCGCGAAGCCGGGCTGACAGGCAGCGCCAATGATTCGGGCGATGGCGGCGGCGCCACAAAGCAAAACTTCGCAAGCGCACAGTCCGACAGCGTGGACGATGACATCAACATGATTGTGGCCCAACAGCAGGTTGGCTCCGAGTTTGGCGGGTAGAGCGTTGATGTTTGCAAGGCTTTGTGGGGGAGGGGCCCTTTTGAAAAAGGGCCCCTCCCCCACGCCCCCACGCCCGAAAACGTTTATTTCTGGTGCAAGCTGGCCCGGAAATTTTCCTGCGCGCGGCGAGGCAGGCGCAAAAGCATGCCTGCCAGATATAAACGCTCACAAAAGAAACGGCTCTGGCCGTAAAAATTCTCGTGTCGGGCCACGATTTTTTATGGACAAACTGACAGGCCCGTGAGAATTTTTCACGCATCGAGGATCATACACAGGAGATCAACATGTTGCACAGATTTTTCCTGCTCTCCCTCTTCTGCCTGTCGCTCCTGGCCCTGCCATGCCCTGCACAGGCCAAGGAGATGAAATTTACCAACTTCAGCATGGACGTGCCTGCCGCATGCACCGTGCAGGAGCGCGAGGGCAAGGTTACCGTCAGGGCCACGCCCGAGGTTTTCTTTACCATCGCCGTTTTCACACGAGCCGAGGTCGGGAATCTTTCTGACAAGGACTTTGCCGCCAAACTTGCGCAGGATCTTAAAGGTTCGGCCCCCATAGCCACCGAAGACGGCGGCTGGAGTTTCACAACAAAAAGCGGGGCCGTTGCGGCCAATGTGGATGTGGTGGGCGACGCCAATTATGTCTTGATGTTCATGAGCGATGCCGGTGACAAGGAGTGGCCCGAAGCGCTGCAAACGGCCTACGACTCCATCAAGGGCAATAACACCAAGATCGACGATTTCTTGCAAAAAACCTTGTTTGCCGAATAAAAACAGCGCCGCCCGATCATACACAGCAGCGCAAGTCTGGTTCTACAGCCCGGTCTTTTCAAGGCCGAACATTTTCTATGCCCAGGACACAAAACGGCCCGCCCATGGCCGCGCGGCCCTTCAGCAGTCGTCCGGCTTGGTATGCCTAGCCACCGCATTGCGCCGTGCAACCCAGACACGGTTACGCCCGGCACGTTTGGCCCCATAAAGGGCTTTATCGGCCCGGTGTAAAACCCGCAAGGCGTCTTCGTGCGTTTCATATTCACTACAGCCAAAGCTGACGGTCACAGGCTGCCCGTCGGGCCCGTATATGTTGCCGGAAACAGCCCTGCGAATTCTTTCCGCAGCCTGTTCGGCCTGCTCCAAAAAACTGCCGGGCATCAGCACCACAAACTCTTCGCCGCCATAGCGGCAGACCGTATCCATTTCGCGCATACAACGCCGCACAACCTGCGCCACGTCTTTCAACACACTGTCGCCCACAAGGTGGCCGAAGTTGTCGTTGATTTGCTTGAAATTATCCACGTCCATCATGATGCAGCAAAAAAGCGTTTTGTTCAGCCGGGTATATTTGTCCAGCACCATATCCAGATATTTGCGAGTATACAGGCCGGTAAGGGCGTCGGTGAGGCTGCTTTCGTCAGCCTGCCTGACCCTGGTGATCATCGAATCCAGTTGGCTGCGCAATGTGCCAATGGCGTGGCTTTGTTCGGCAATGTCCACAATAACGCCCAAAAGACCGCGCTCGCCGTTTGCATCTTCAAAGCCACAACTCCAGTAAAGACAGGAATGCTCCTTACCGTCGGCAAACACATAGGTAATCACATGATGACATGCTTTTTGCTGTAAAACCATTTCTGCGTCTTCTGCCTGATACCGTTCCCTCTCTGCTGTCGGAAGATATTCCAGATCCAGAACGGTCTTCCCGAGAATATTTTTCCTGGTCTCGCCAAACATGCTTTCATACGCGCTGTTAACAAAGGTAAAGCGCAGGCCAGCATCTTTGACAAAGACGGCATTGGGCAACACGTCCAGAATGGTCATCAGTGTGGCAAGACTGAGGCTGTTCATAGTTTTTATACGACCCATCATGCGCGGCTCAGCCAAAGGCCCACAGCCGCAGCAATGGCGTTACGGGTGGCAGGAATCAGCATGTGCTTTTTTGAACTATAAACAACATGCTTTCCTCTTTCCACAGATAAAAAAGCCAAAATAAAAAAGAATATGGGCTAGTAACCGAAAGCGTCCAACCTGCAAACAAAATACACAAAAATCGCCACAAAGCGGCGCCAGGCCTTGCGAGAGACCTGACGCCGCCATAAATTTGGCTCTTCGCGCTGTAACCAGCGCCGTAGCGATCAGCGCAGCCTTTTGAAAATAAATGTTCTCAAAGGCCCAAGGCGCAAGATAAAAATATGCGCCAATATAAATGGAAAGGGCGCTCCCTTGGGAGCGCCCTTTGCACTATGCGGAAACAGTGTTTAGCTGTTTTCGCTTTCTTCAAACTTCTGCTTGAGCAGATCGCCCAGGCTCTGGCCGGATTCCTGCGGCCCGGAATGGAATTCCTTGGGCTTGCGGCGATCTTCCACTTCCTGAATCTGCTTGATGGACAGACCAAGGCGGCGCTCTTCAGCGCTGACGTGGATGACCTTGGCCTGAATTTCCTGGCCTTCCTTGTAGATTTCAGCCGGGGTCTTGACCTTCTTGCTGGACAGTTCGGAAACGTGCACCAGCCCTTCAATGCCTTCTTCCACTTCAACAAAGAGGCCGAAGTCGGTGATATTGGTCACGATGCCCTTGACGGTGCAACCCACGGGGTAGGTCGTGGGCACATGGCCCCACGGATCGTCCACCAGCTGCTTGACGCCCAGGGTGAACTTTTCGTTCTCCTGGTCAACGGTCAGCACCTTGGCCTGCACGGTATCGCCCACCTTGTACATTTCGTTGGGGTGGCGCACCTTCTTGGTCCAGGAGATGTCAGACACGTGGATAAGGCCGTCAATGCCGTCTTCTATACCAATGAACATGCCAAATTCGGTGATGTTCTTGATAACGCCTTCAAGGATGGTGCCTTCAGGATACTTTTCGGCAACCAGTTCCCAGGGGTTGGGACGAACCTGCTTCATGCCAAGGCTGATGCGCTTCTTTTCGCCGTCCACGCCCAGAATGACCACTTCGACTTCGTCGCCGGTGTGAACCATCTGGGAAGGATGACGCAGCTTGCGCGTCCACGACATTTCAGAGATATGCACAAGACCTTCAACGCCGGGCTCCAGTTCCACAAAGGAACCGTAGTCCACCAGGTTGGTGACCTTGCCGGAGCACTTGGCGCCTTCGGGGAAGCGGGCGGAAATATCCTGCCACGGATCGGGCACAAGCTGCTTGAGGCCAAGGGAGACCTTGTTGTTGTCACGGTCAAAGGAAAGAACCTTGAGGGTCAGTTCCTGGCCGATGGTGATCATTTCCTTGGGATGGCGGATGCGCTTCCAGCTCATGTCGGTGATGTGCAGCAGCCCGTCAAGGCCGCCCAGGTCAACAAACACACCGTATTCGGTGATGTTTTTGGCCTTGCCTTCAACGGTCTGACCCTCTTCAAGGGTGCGCAGCAGATCCTGACGCTTGGAATCGCGCTCTTCTTCAAGCAGCACGCGGCGAGAAACGATAACGTTGCTGCGGCGGCGGTTGATCTTGAGCACGCGGAACTCGAACTCCTGGTTGACCAGGGCGTCCATGTCCGGCACAGGGCGCAGGTCCACATGAGAACCGGGCAAAAAGGCCTCTACTCCGCCGATATCCACAGTGTAGCCGCCCTTGATGCGACGCACAATGTGGCCCGTGATGACCCTGTTGTTTTCCTGCACGTCTTCGAGCTGGTCGAAAACCTGCATGCGTTTGGCCTTTTCAAAAGAAAGGGTGATGGTTCCGTCGTTTTCGTTTTTACGAACAACGTATACGTCCACCTTGTCGCCCACGGCAACGCCGATGTTGCCGGCGGCATCGCGAAATTCGGCCGTGGGAATCTGACCCTCGGACTTGAAGTTCACGTCCACCAGCACATTGTCGTCATCCACACGAACGATTTCACCCTTGGTGATAGAGCCTTCTTCAAGGTCGCCAAAATCGGAAGTGAGGTAGTTTTCGAGGGCACTCTCGAAATTCATTTCGGTTTCGTGCCCGGTTTCCAAACCTGCCATATGTCCAGCCTCCAAACATGATTTCCCTAATACAAGGGAGGCCGCATAAGTATCAGAATTTTGCCGAAAGAACAAGGAAAAATCCGGCAAAAATGGCCTCCAGGGCCAAAAAAACGACCCGATACCGCCTGTATCGCCCCGGTTGGCGCAAGCCATCGCCCACCTTGACATTTAACGCGCCCTGTTGTCCTCTGGCGTTTTGGCGGGGAATTTCGTGCAAATCGAAAACAGTCGCGCTGCGGTAAAAGGGGACGAAGCTTCTTCGTGCTGCTCCAAAAGAGCGGCATGCAACAGCCAGTCGCATATGCGGTGAAGGCGAAGCCAAGGCGCGGGCCATGCGGCCCCACAACCCTCAAGTCCGAACACCCGCCGGGGCATATGCCCTTTGTGAACCTTTCAACGCGAAATTGAGGAGGTTGCTCATGCCGCGTACCCTTTCACACGGCGGGCTGCGCCCGCTGCTTTTTGTTCTGCTGCTGCTCGCGAGCCTTGCCCTGCACGGCACAAGCCACGCCGCCGACACCCCCAAAGAAGGCGTGCTGCTGGTGGCCTTTGGCACCAGCGTTCCCGAAGGCATGCCTGCTTTCAAAATTGTCGACGCCGAATTTAAAAAAGCTTTTTCCGACTCGCCTGTGGTCTGGGCCTACACCTCACAGATCATTCGCAAAAAATTGGCCCAGCAAGGCCAGCCCGTGGGCGGCATCAGCGACGGCATGGCGCAACTCGCCAAAGACGGCGTCAAGGTTGTGCGCGTGCAGTCGCTGCATGTGCTGGGCGGCGAAGAATTTTCTGCCCTGGAACGGGCCGTGCTGCTGGATGTGAGCAAAAACCCGGGCCGTTTCGACGCTGTTTATCTGGGCCGCCCCCTGCTGGAATCCAAGCCCGATGCACAGGAACTGGCCAGCATCATTCTGGCTGACACCAAAAAAGCACGCGGCAAAAAAGCAGCGCTTGTGCTCATGGGCCACGGCCAAAGCCACGGCCGCGCCGACCTCGCCTTTGAGGGCGTGTGGGCCGTGTTCAAGGCTGCGGATAAAAATATCCACATGGCGACGGTCGAAGGCGCGCGAACCTTTGAAGAACTGATCAAGGAACTCAAGGCCGCCAAAGTCAAACGGGTGGTGCTGGCGCCGCTGATGCTGGTCGCTGGCGACCATGCCCGCAACGACCTTGCCGGTGACGAAGAAGACTCGTGGGCCAGCCAGCTTAAAAAAGAAGGCATCAAGGTCGAAGCCCACCTCAAAGGCCTGGGTGAAATGCCCGGCACGGCCGCCATCTTTGTGCGCCATGCCAAAGAAAGCATCGATGACCTGACCAAGGAACCAAGAAAACCGTAATAAACATACGGTAGCTGGCGCTTGAAAAGCTTTGTGGGTGTTGTGGGCGTTGGGAAAGCTTTGTGCGTTGGGAACGTTTTGTGGGGGAGGGGCCCCTTTTGCAAAAGGGGCCCCACGCCCCCTAAAACCTTTATTTATGCGCAGGTGTGCGGGCCGGGAGATGCTTCCGGCCCGCACACCTTTTTCTATTACGTGAGGCCATACGTGCGGGTAATTCGAGCACATTCAAGATGCCATGCAGCGAGATAGCCCCCGCAAGCGCGGGCTTCCTGCTGCCCCATTGTGGGTTCTTGGGGTACACAATATCTGTTTTTTTGTGTAGCATGCCTTAAAATCTCAAGATAAACGCACCGGACGGCCTTTTGCCGTCACAATCCGGCTTCCAAGCCCGCCGGGGAGGTTCGCATGCCCAAGCAAAATCGCAAAATATCCCCGCCGCGCGCCGTCGCCGCGCCCCGCCGTACAGCCAGAAGCGGGCGCAACTATCCGCAGGATCAGGAAAAGCCTACTGACCATAAAGCCGAGGCTCAGGCCATATTCGCCAATGCCAAGCGCATGGCGGCCATGATGGCCCGCACCCTTGGCCCCTTTTGCGAGGTGGCCGTACATGACTTCAGCGATCTTGAGCATTCCATTATCCACATCGAGGGCGGGCTTACTGGGCGCAACGTGGGCGCTCCGGCCACCAATATGGTCACCAAGGCATGGCGGCAGGGGGGCGATAATGTGCAAGACATCATTGCCTATTCCGCCGCAAGCCCTTCAGGCCGGACGCTCAAGTCCTCCATCAGTTTTTTGCGCAATGCCGATGAACAGGTCATCGGAGCCGTATGCATGCATTTTGACTTGACAGATTTGGAACGTTTTCAAGGGGTTTTGCATGCCCTCCTGCGCTTTGAAAGCGCCCCCGGCAAAGAAATGAGTGAGGCCTTTCCCTCCTGCCTTGGCGAAACCAGCGATGCCATCATTGAAACGGCCATCCGCCGGGCGGGCAAACATCCCGCCACCATGACCCGAGAAGAAAAACTGAATTTTGTACGGATAATGGATGAGGAAGGGGCCTTTCTCATCAAGGGCATGGTGCAGTACCTGGCAAAAGCCATGCGTGTGTCCATCTACACCGTGTACAACTACATGCGCCAAATCAAAGAGGACGCTAACCGCGAAGCGCCCGCAAGCCAGAAAAATACCGATTAGAGAGCGTGTGTGGGAATTTTTTTGTGGGTTTGGGGGGCCGTGAGAGCCGCGAGCGTTGGAAACGCGTTAGGAAGAAGAACTTTGAGAATTGTGAGTGTTGGTACTTTTTTATAGGGGGCTCTTGAGAACCGTGCGTATTGGAAATGCGTTGGGGAGGAGGCCCTTGAGAGCATGTCGTTGCCTTCATGCCATTTGGCCTAAAATATTCTTGCGCGATCGTTACTGCCAGCCGCCCCACAGAGCCACCCGCTGCACGCCCAGGGCCGCAACAAGCAGTCCCGCCTGAACAATCAGGGCCGCAACAAAAACAGCTGCCTTGGCGCGCGAACCAAGGCGCATGGGCGCCTGACCGCGCAACAGGCCCCACACGCCCTGCAGCACCCGCTTGAGGGGCCATACAAGCATGAGCCCCATCCACAGCAAGCCGCCCCAGGTAAAATACCTGATGTCAGCAATCGCCCAAAAGCGCTCCAAAACCACGCCCAGGCCAATAGTGCCTGCGCTGTAGGCATTGCCGATGGATTCCACGGCATCCAGCGCTTTCCCATCGCTGAAGACTATGCCCACAGCCACGAACAGCGCCACAAGGGCCACAAGCAGCATGAACAGCAGCCAAAAGGTATTTATCTGCCATCGAGCATGCCCAAGCAGCCCCCGGAACCCCTGCGCCCCGGCCACACGCCGCAGCACGAGTGCCAGCGCGGGTACGGCCAAGGGCAAGACCCCCAGTGCCGGCAACCATAGGGCGAAAGCCCCCCCGGCCAGACAGAGGTATCCAGCCCAGGCCAAGCCCGGAGCCAGCATATTCCCTGTAGACATGAAACCTCCTGTGCTGAACGTGCCGCGCGAGCGGTGTGGGTTCATAATCTCATGACCGTCAGCCACGGGCAAGCCCTTATCATTTTAGCGTTGCACCACAGCAGCAACCAGCGTTGCACCATGGCACCAGCCAGCAAAAGCGGCCCAAACGCATATTAGCCAAGCACGCTGGGCAGCGGCACATCCCCAAGCTTAGAGTACCGGCAAGCTGCGCGTTGCCCAACAACGCGGGGCCACCGTTTCTTCAAAAACGGTGGCCCCGCGTGGCTTTCACAAAGCGCTTCAGGTGTAATCTACTTCTGGCGCGGCGCAAGAACCTTTTGCAGCAGGCTGTCCAGCGCCGGGGTTTTGCCCTTGATGGACTCAAGGGCGCCCTTTATGTCATCGCCCCATTCTGCCCTGTTCAGGTCTGTAAAAAGCTCCACCACATGTTCGTCATCGCCCATGACAAGAACGTCAAAGGGCACCACAGCCACCTTGACTATAAAGGCCCAGGCGTTTTCGCCAGCGTTGCTTACAGGCCCGCCGTTGAGGGTGCCAGAGAGTTTTTTCGCGTAATCTTCGAGGCTTACGTTTTTATCGCGCGCGACAACATTGATCGTAAAAAAGTGGTCTGCCTCGTCCACCACAAACACCGCCCCGTCGCGCGTCATGAAGTGGCAACTGTCGGGGATGTCGACGCTTATGAAGGCCAGATCATAGGTTTTGGCGGCCGCAGGGGCGGCAGCAATGATCAGACACAGGGCCAACAGGGAAAAAACAAAACGCGGATACATCATTATTCTCCAGGGCACGGAGCCGGTATGGGCTGACATGGTTTCGAAGCCTGCACTGCGCGGTAACGGGAGCGCCTTGTCGCCCCATGGTGAAAATACGTTTGCGCTGCTTTTGACTTCCACCTCTGGTCGGGAGCATTTTTGCAATATCATGCAATAAAATAAAAGTTTTAGGGGGTGGGGGCGTGGGGGAGGGCCCCTTTTACAAAAGGGCCCCTCCCTCACAAAGCGCTGCCAACGCTGCCAACGCTTATGGCGCTAAAATTGGTACAAAAAGGCCGGTGTGCGCGCGTCGCCATTGTCGTTGCTGTTTTGTGTGAGGCCCCCCCGTGCGGCCAGTGCGGCCAGGCCGCCCAGGGCCTCGCCGTCTGCACCAAGCACAGCGCCAAGCATGACTCGCAGCCCGCGCTCCAGAAGGTTGCTTTCCCGTGGCCGCGTCAGCAGCGTGCGTTCTGCGGGCACGCCGGTTTTTTGCGCCAGCCAGCCAAGGGCCATTTCGCGTCCGCCCAGTTCGTCCACAAGGCCCAGAGCCAGGGCTTCCTGCCCGGTGTAGACCTTGCCGTTGGCGAGCTTGAGCGCTTGTGCGCGGGGCATGCTGCGCCCTTGGGCCACAATGTCCACAAACTGGTCATACATGTTGTTGAGCAGGCCCTGAAAATAGGCGCGCTGTTCGGCTGTCATGGGCCGCATGTAGGAGGCAGCGTCTTTGTATTGGCCGACCACAAGTGTTTCTTGCCCCACGCCAACCTTGTCCATAAGCCCCTGAAGTTGGGGAACATCCATGCGAACGCCAATGGAGCCGGTCACCGTGGAAGCATTGGCGAAAACCCGCTGCCCGGCCATGCTGACCATGAGCCCGCCAGAGGCCGCCATGGAGCCCATGCTCACGGCCACGGGCATTTTTTGCGCCAGGTTTTTCAGGGCGTCGTAAACTTCCTGCGAGGCTGCCGCGCCGCCGCCGGGGGAATCCACCCGCACAAGCACGCCCTTGACCGAGGGATTGCGGGCCACTGTGCGCAGCCATTCCAGGGTAGGCTCCACATTCACGATGGGCCCGGTGACGCTGACCAGGGCTATGCGGTCGCCGCCCATGAGGGCGCCGTCTTTGCCGGAGCTGCCGGCTGCAAAGCCCAGAGCGCCCAGAATAAGGATGATAGCGCCCCAGAACAGCACGGGGTGGCGCTTGCGCCAGGGGCGGCGCAGCAGGCTTTGCCACACGGAAGCGGGAATTTGCGCCAGAGGGCAGGCCGCGGCGCAGGGAACTGCGCCAGCTGTTGTTGCGCCAGTGCCGTTTGTTGCGCCAGTGCCTGTGCTGGGCAGGCTGCTGCATGCTGCACCGGCCGCTGCGCCGACCATTGCACTGGCCGTTGGGTCAGCTGTTGCGCTGGCCAATGCGGCTGGCGTGGTGGCTGGTGAGTTGCTCGGCGTCGTGCCCGGAGCGTGGGGCGGGGATTGTGCCCCGGCGGGCTCTGTTTGCGGGCCATTGGCCTGCGCTGTCGTGCTGTTGGTTGAGGCGGGCGTCGCCGTCATGGACAGCGGCTCGTCATAGGAAAAGTCTTTATCGTTCACGTAGGATCCTTTGTGTCCGGTATGACCGCGTTGCCTGTTTTGCCGCGACGCGCGGTGCATAAACCGAACGAAGACAACAAAGACGCTTTGCCATGGAGCTTTTTACTGTGCAAAGCGTTGGCGATGGCATGGGCCGGCGCTCGCCGCAGAGGACGAAGCGCCCGTTATTTGCGCGGTGCAGCGCCGCAGGGGCGCGTTGTCGACGTTGAGAATGTATATTCTTAACGCGCATCTGCGCCAGGCGGGCATTGCACGGCGGGGATGCACCTGCTGCGCCATGCAGCAGGTCGCCCCGGCATTGTGTGACGAAACGCCTGCCAGACGAAAAAAACGTCTTGCAGGCATTTCGCGGCACGGCATCAATGACGTGCCGGAATTATGGGCAAACGCGCCCAGCGACAGGAGGTGAAGGTTGAAAAAATACATTTTCAACCTTGTCATTCTGCCGAAAAATGCGATTTTCGGCAGAATCTACACTGCGTTGCCTCGTGCTGCACTTTCGTGTCGCGCTAGAGCATGTAAGCTTTTTCAAAGGTAAAATGCGCTATTTGGCCTCCATGGCTTCAGGCCACATTTCTGAGGCCTGCTCGCGCAGCTTGTATTTTTGTATCTTGCCACTGGCTGTAAGGGGGAATCCAGTTATAAATGTGATATACTTAGGGATTTTAAACCAGGCGATCTTGCCCCGGCAAAAAGCCCGCACGTCTTCCGGGGCCAATTCCACCTCGGGGCGGGGAATAATGAAGGCTGCCACCTCTTCACCATATTTGAAGCTTGGCACGCCAACCACCTGTACGTCCAGCACGCCGGGCATGCCCATAATGTATTCTTCGATTTCTCGCGGGTATACGTTTTCGCCGCCCCGAATAATCATGTCCTTGATGCGGCCGGTGATGCGCAGGTAGCCGTTTTCATCCATGATGCCGAGGTCGCCGGAATGCAGCCAGCCTTCGGGGCTGATGGCGCGGGCGGTGTCTTCGGGCATATTATAGTAGCCCTTCATGACGTTGTATCCCCGGCAGAGAATTTCGCCCACCTGGCCGCGCGGCAGTTCTTCGCAGGTCTCGGGGTCGGCCACGCGCACCTCAATGCCGGGCATGGCGCAGCCCACGGTTTCGCAGCGCAGTTGCAGGCTGTCGTGGCTGTCGGATTGGGTCATGACGGGCGAACCTTCTGTAAGCCCGTAGCAGATGGTGACCTCTTTCATGTTCATGTCGTCAATGACGCGGCGCATGAGCGGTTCGGGGCAAATGGATCCGGCCATGATGCCCGTGCGCAGGGTGGACATGTCAAAGCGGTGAAAGAGCTTGTGCTCCAGTTCCGCCAAAAACATGGTCGGCACGCCGTACAGGGCCGTGCAGCGCTCGGCATCCACCGCAGCCAGCACCTTGAGCGGGTTGAAAGACTCAAGGATGACCATGGTGGCCCCGTGGTTGACGCAGGCCGAAACACCCAGCACGCAGCCAAAGCAGTGAAAAAGCGGCACGGGCAGACAGACCCTGTCTTCGGGGCCGAAGTTTTGGTGGCGCCCGATCCAGTAGCCGTTCAGGCCCACGCCCACATGGGTGAGCATGACCCCGCGCGGAAAGCCCGTGGTGCCCGAGGTGTACTGCATGTTGATGACATCCCAGGGCTGCAGCGAATCCTGCCGGGCCTGATACTCATCATCATCCACCATGACCGACAGGGAGAGTATCTCGGGCACGGAATACATGCCCCGGTGTTTTTCCATGCCCAGAAAGCAGACGCGCTTGAGGTGTGGCAGGCTGTTGCACACAAAGGAACGCCGGGCCTGCACGCGCAGCTCGGGGGCGATGCGATACAGGGTTTCCAGATAGTCATGGTCGCGCACGCTGTCGATAAGAAAAAGATTTTCGCATTCCGAATGGGTCAGCAGGTAGCGCAGTTCGTGTTCGCGGTAATTGGTGTTTACCGTGATGAGCACGGCTCCGATCTTGGCCGTGGCAAATTGCAGGGCCACCCAGTAGGGCACGTTGGTGGCCCAGACGGCCACTTTTTCGCCTTTCTGAATGCCCAGCGCCATGAGGCCCTTGGCGAAGCGATCCACCATGTCGCCAAACTCCCGCCAGGTCTGGCGGTAGTCGCGGTCGGCGTAAACGAGGGCTTCCCTGTCGGGAAAGCGGCTTACCGTATGGTCAAGAATTTGGCCCAGCGTCCATTCGCGCAGTTCAAACTGAGCTTGGCGCTGGCGAACTTTTTCTTCCATATTTTCTCCTGTGCCTTGGCGGGGCGGATGCGTTTTCGCCATAAGTCCGTCCTGAAAGAAAGCACGTCACGGGCCGGGGCGTTTTGCGCCGATCTTGTTGCCCAGTGGCGAACAAGGCCCGGTTGCGCCAATCCTGTCTATTTTTCGCCGTGAACGGGGCGCGTTTCCGGCGCGGGCGCGCTGTGCATACCTTGTAAACCTGATACATCAGCAAGAAATCATGCTCCCCGGCGCGGGTGCGCCGTGTTGGCCAAGAGCGGGATCGGCCAGCGGCCCGCCAGAGCAATCAGCCTTTCAAGGGATTGCCCAAGGGATTGCCCAAGGGTCGGCAAAGCCGCCAACAATCATTGGGCCACAAGAATTTGAAGGCAAATCCCTGTGGAGCATTTCACGTGTGAACTGTTCTAGCTGGGGTTATAGGTCACGGCCAGAATTTCTACCGGTTCATCGCCCGCCGCGCCCACATAATGGGGAACGATGGAATTATAATAGATGGTTTCACCGGGCTTGAGCACGTGGTTTTCGCGCCCGTAAACAATCAGCAGTTCACCCTTGAGCACCATAATGAATTCTTCACCCTGATGCGAACTGGTTTTGCGTTCGCCGCTGTCGGGGAAGATGCGGATATGGAACGGCTCCATGTTGCGGTCGTTCTTGCCCTTGCCCAAGGGCTGATAGGTATAGCTCGGGCGCGGGATACGGCCGGTATGCAGGGCTTCTTCGCCTTCACAGGGATTGTGGATGCTGCCCATGATGGGGTCGCGGGTGAACTGGTCGTCCAGAAACGTTCCCAGGCGCACGCCAAGAGCGCGGGCCACCTTTTGCAGGGGGCCGATGCTTGGGTAGATGGCATCGCTTTCAAGCTTTTGCAGGTAGCTCTGCTCCAGGCCGGTGTGCTGGGCCAGGGTTTCAAGGTCGATGGCGCGTTCTTCGCGGAAGGTACGGATGCGCGAACCGAGGGTGCGGGCAGCGGGCATGGCAGGCTCCTGACTGTAAGCCCGGCGTAACGGCTACGCAGCGTCCGGGCGTTTTTTGATGATACGGTGAAAAAAGCGGCATTTCGCCCGGCCTGGGGGCTGTTTACAAATAATGCTTTAGCGTCGGCAACGAAAAAACCAGCGTCTCTGGCAGCGGGAAAATACTTTTCAGGGCATGCGGCTACAGAGAGCGCCCCGCTTTACTACAGTTGCCGGACAAAGGATTATGTAAAAATTTACCCTAGCTAAAAGCCTCGTAAGCCGCAAGGGCTGCGGCATTGTTCCTTTGCGTGCCAGGGGCCGGGCAGTGGTGGAAGGCAGGCTGTCCGGCGAGTTTTTGGGCCACACCCGCAGAAGAGTAGCGCCATGTCTGGGCTGAGCTGGATTGAGTTGGCCTGAGCTGGGTTAGGCTGTGCAGGGCAGAGCTGGGCAAAGCAAGGCAGAGCAGCACCCGCGGCCGCCGGGCTTTTTTTGTCATGAATGAAGTCATAAATAGGGCTGGAAGCGCAGCGCCCGCGCGTCGGGCTTTTTTTACGCTGTTTGTCGTGCACAGGTCTGCCCAATGGTCGCAGCGGCCGCGCCGCGAGAACAGGCGCTACCACAGGCTCTTGCAGAAAGGGTTTTTGCCCTTGGGCAGTTCGAGCCATGCAGAAAACGCTTTTGCCCCTGCTGACAGTCCGGGCCTTGTGCGCTACTCTCGCCGCATGAGCGAAAAACAGATGCTACGGCGCGCCTTTGTGGCTTCCGGCCAGGTTCAGGGAGTGGGCTTTCGGCCCTTTGTCTACAGGCTGGCCCACGAGGGCGGGCTTACAGGAAGCGTGGGCAATACTTCGGACGGCGTGCGCATGGAAGTTCAGGGCGCGCAGGATCAGGTGGAGCGTTTTGGCGTGCGTTTGCAAAAAGAGCTGCCGCCGCTGGCGCGGCTGACCGCGCTGCGCTGTGAAGATCTTGCCGCTGTGCCCGGAGAAAGGGCTTTTGTTATTGTTGCCAGCGACGGACATGCGGGGCACAGCGTGCTTGTCAGTCCGGACATGGGCGTCTGCGCCGATTGCCTCGCCGATATGGCCGAGCCCGAAAATCCGCGCCATAATTATGCGTTTACCAATTGCACCAATTGCGGCCCCCGCTATACCATCACTCGCTCCATTCCGTATGATCGGGCCGTCACGTCCATGAGCTGTTTTCCCCTTTGCCAGCGTTGCGCTGCAGAATACGGCAATCCTGCAGACAGGCGCTTTCATGCCCAGCCCATTGCCTGCCCCGATTGCGGGCCGCGCTTGTGGTTTGTGGACAAGGCGGCGGCTCTGGCCGGGCGCACGGGCGTGGAACATTTTTGGGCAGAGTGCGGCATTTTTGGCCCAGAGGGCCCGAGCGAAGCGGCTGCCAAGGGCGCTACCAATACCGAAGCCAAGGCCAGGGTCGATGCCGGGGTCGATGCCGGGGTCGATGCCGGGGCCGATACCGGGGCCGATACCGGGGCCGATGTCGCCGCTCAGAGCAAAGCGTCTGCCGGGGCCCAAGCGGCCGCCGCCAAGATTGCAAACAGCAACGGCCGGGCAGGGGCCCCCGGCGCCGAAGCCGCCGCCCGAGAGGCGCTCCGGCGTGCTGGGCGCGTGCTGCTTGACGGTGGCATTCTGGCCTTTAAGGGGCTTGGCGGTTTTCAACTGGCCTGCGATGCCCGTAATGAACGCGCCCTGGCCCGGCTGCGCGAGCGCAAGCACCGCCCGCACAAAGCGCTGGCCCTTATGGCGGGCAGCCTTGAGACAGTAGGCGCTTTTTGCGACCTCACCCCGGAGCACGAAGCCTTGCTGACCAGCCCGGAAAAGCCCATCGTGCTTTGCCCGCGCCGCGTCAACGGGTCGCGGCATGCCTCCGCTGCGGTTGGCCCGAGTGCGGCTGACAATGCGCCCCATGCCCCCGGTGCTTCCGATCCTTCTGATGCTCCTGCACCCGGCCGCCAGGATCTGCCGTTTCTGGTGGCTCCTGATACGGGGCATCTGGGCGTCATGTTGCCCAACACGCCCCTGCACAGTGCGCTTTTTGCTTGGCTTGAGGCCCATGCGCCCCTGCCGCCCGTGTTGGTCATGACGTCTGCCAATGCCGGGGGCGAACCCATTTGCCTTGGCAACCGCGAAGCCGTTGCGCGCCTTGCGGATCTGGCCGATGGCTGGCTTTTGCACGACAGGGATATTCTGGTGCGCGTGGACGATAGCGTGATCAGCCTGCGCCCACGGGCCGACGCTGAGGACGAAAATGGCCCGCCGCACAGGGCCGCGCCATTTTTTTACCGCCGGGCGCGCGGTTATGTGCCTCGGCCGGTTTTTCTGGCCGATGGCGAAGAAAATGCGGGTGCTGGGCAATGTGGCGCGTCTGAGGCGGATGCTGCCTGTGTTTTTGGCGCAGGGGCCGAACTCAAGGCCACCATTTGCCTCACGCGGG
>CAZFCC010000007.1:0-15499 GCA_964517635.1 uncultured Desulfovibrio sp.
GGGCCCTCCCCCACAAGGTATTTCACCATTAAAATGCTTCTGGCCCCTCACAAAGCATCTTCACGCGCACTGCCCTACGACAGTTTTTTAGCCAGCAGTTCGTTAACCAGAGCCGGGTTGGCCTTGCCCTTGGTAGCGCGCATGATCTGGCCCACAAAAAAGCTGATGAGTTTGGTTTTTCCGCCCCTGAATGCTTCCACTTCGGCAGGATTGGCTGCAATAACCGCGTCCACAGCTTCTTCCAGGGCCGAAGAGTCGGATATTTGCACAAGTCCCTTTTCTTTCACATAGCTTTCGGGCATGGCGCCAGTTTCAAACAGGTCGGCAAAGATATCGTTGGCAATCTTGGAGCTGATGAGCCCCTGATCCACAATGCGCACCAGCTCCGCCAGAGCCTCGGGCTTCATCTTCCATGCGGCCGGATCTGCCGCGCTCAGCCCCCGGCTGTTGCATTCGCGCAGCAACGCGCCGAGCATAATATTTGCCGCTTTGCGGGCATCAGAAAGCTTGGCGGCGGCTTCAAAAAAATCCGCCAGGCCACGGCTTTGCACCAAAACTTCAACTTCTGCCGTGGGCAAGCCGGTCATTTGCACAAAGCGCGCCGCTCTGGCCTTGGGCAGTTCGGGCAGTTCGGCTTTCCAAAGCTCCATATCCGATGCAGAAATTTCGATGGGCAAAATATCGGGATCGGGGAAATAACGGTAGTCGTGGGCCTCTTCCTTGCTGCGCATGGAGGCGGTGATATTTTTTACCGCATCGTACAAGCGTGTTTCCTGCACGATTTTTTCGCCATCATCGAGCAAATCCTGCTGCCGCGCCATTTCGCATTCAATGGCGCGCTGTACGTTACGGAAGGAGTTGAGGTTTTTGAGTTCCGTGCGTGTGCCGAACTTCTCCGCCCCCACGGGCCGCAAGGAAACGTTGGCATCGCACCGAAAGCTGCCCTCTTCCATATTGCCGTCGCACACACCCAGATAGGTGACAATGGCATACAAATCTTTGAGATAGGCCACAGCTTCAGCCGCGGAGCGCATATCGGGATCAGAAACAATTTCCACCAGCGCCGTACCGGCCCGGTTCAGGTCTACGTAACTGATGTTCTCGCCCTGGGCGTGTATGTTTTTGCCCGCGTCATTTTCCATATGAATGCGGGTAATGCCCACTCGCTTGCACACGCCCTCCACTTCAATATCCAGATGGCCGTGTTCGCAGATGGGCAGTTCAAACTGCGATATCTGATAGCCTGCCGGCAGGTCGGGATAAAAATAGTTTTTGCGTGCGAAAATGGAACGCCGATTGATGGTGCAGCCTGTGGCCAGACCCACCAGGGTGGCAAAGTGTATGGCTTGCCCGTTTGGCACAGGCAAAGCCCCGGGCATGCCGGAACATATTTCGCAGACATTGGAGTTCGGAGGCTGGCCGAAGGTTGTCGGGCAGGAACAGAACAGTTTGGAGGCCGTGGCCAATTGCACATGCACTTCCAGGCCGATAACGGCTTCATAAACGGCCATAAGTCAACTCGCTCCCTGTAAAGTAATCAGCTCTGATGAGGAATGCTCGCGTCAAAATACTTGCCCACCCCGTATTCTCCCCTGCGGAAGAAAAGCCTGGGTTCTGGGCCGATGAGCTGCATTTCACGGTTTTTGCTTTGCACATCAAGCGCGATGCGCATTTCTTTGGTGCAGCCCGTCGAATAGGTAGAATCTTTTCCAGACCATTGCGGAGGAACCTTTCGCCCCAAAAGGGCGAAGCTTTCCTCAATATCTTCAACAGTCTGAAAGCGCCACACGTCTATGAAACCGCTGCGTTGCACGCGCTCCCACATATACATGAGGTCGTCCCCGTCCATGCCTTCGATAAAATGCTCGGCGGGGTTGATAATCAAAATATTATCCATTTTTTTACGCAAATTGTCTACAAAAGCATGCACAAGGCCAATGGCCGTTGCCGTTTCGCCCGGTATGCTGCCGATAACGCAGCTGTAGAACATGACGATTCGCCCGTGGTTCTTGGCTTCGCGCATACCCGCGATGATGTTTTCTGCCTGAGTCGCAATGGCGTCTTCGCTGAATTTGCGCGCCCCCCGGGCATGCTTGCGCAACTTGATGTGAAAGCCGTTGCTGTCGCGCCAGTAGCAGACAATATCGCGGGTGAATTCCTGGCTGGTTCCCAGCAGCACATCGGCCGCACGCCAGCCTTTGCCGAGGATCAGGTCAGCCTCTTTCCAGGCCCGTGAAAACGTGACCGACACACGATACAGGTTGAGCCTTTCGCGTGTGCCATCGCCGATGACCACAAGGCGATGCTCGCGCAAGTGTCGCAACAAGTCATTCTTGCTCAGCTTGTTTTGCCGCAGCACTATGCCGCCGCGCAGCCAGGGCTTGAGAGACGGATCAGTTTCCACATCATCAAGCGTTGGCGCAAAAAAATAAAAACCGGACTTCACCGCGAAAATAACCCTGTGTCCCATGCGGATAAGGCTCTGCGCCATAACAAGGTCAAACAGAACACCGCCGTCAGCATCACATAAGAGCAGCACAGTGCCGGAACGCCCGGCATTGGCCTCAAAGTAAAGGCGCAGGCTTTCGCAGGCCGTGCGGGCTTCGTCCATGGCCCTGCGCACTTCCTCGCCGGAGGGCATTTTTTCAAGCCAGTGACGAGACATGGCCGAAAGACAGAGCAAGCGCGCCATTTCCACATAGTCCATCCTGCGGCGAGCTACGGATATGCTTTTGGGCATGGGCCCGCCCGGCATGGCCTCAAGGTTGTCGTAAATTTCGGGCAGAGCCAGCATCTCCTGCTGGTCACGCGTGGATTCACGGCGGCGCTCTTCCCAAGGGTCGTCTGTCATATGGCCCTGAGCCAGCACAAGGCTGGTCATCCGCTTGACAAGGCGCGACGGAATAAGGGTATGCTGCGCGATATATTGAGTAAAGCGGTATCGGCAAAACTGAAAAATGCGCTGCTGCTGCGCCTTGTCGGGAACAAAAGAACGCACCAACCGCGCGATAATACGCCACGAACGGTTATACTGATTACGCAGTTCCGCTGAAGGGGTTCCCGCGCTGAGCATTAAAAATGTTGCGTCGGAACAAGGCAAATAGACCTGATCCGGATCCATATGCAGCATAAAAGCCATTTGTTCCGGGCTTGCGATAAGATCGGGATTCATGCGGTAGGCAAGATTGTTGTCCATAAGCATGCTGTACAACCATGCGTCAAAACGGACATTCTGGCTCAGACGGATATCGCACACCCTGGCAGGAGCAAAAGCCTTGTTCACGACATTTCCCCCGTACAACTTCCCACAGATCCCTGCAAAACAAAGCCCCGACTGCGCAGGCGCTCAAAAAAACATGTGCCTTCACCCATAAAGCGCACCGCCTCAGCCAGGCCGGAAATACGCACAAGGTCGCCCTGTTGCAACTTATGCCCCTCCTGGCCGTCTATGGTGAGATAACAGTCAGTAGAGCCGCGCAATACCTGAAGTTCTATGTCTGTTGATCCGGGAAAAACCATGGGCGAAATGGTGTTCAGAAAAGGACACACAGGTGTAAAGCCGATGGCATCCATAGTAGGATACAAAAGCGGGCCGCCCGCGGACACGCTGTAACCCGAGCTGCCCACAGGGGTGCATAATATGATGCCGTCACTGCGCAACGAGCCCATACGCTGCCCGTCAACCCATATATCAAGGCAAACCAGTCTGGCCAGAGACCCCCGGCTGACAACCACGTCATTAACCGCAGCGCCGGCCCCAATTTCCTGGCCGTCACGCGTAAGCGACCATTTGAGCGCCATGCAGAAGCGGACCGGTTCATGACCGTCCAGACATTCGATAAGCTTTTCCCGCCAGTTTTCCGGCTGAGCATCTGTGAGAAAGCCCACGCGCCCAAAGTTGATGCCTAACACCGGCACATCATGCCCCACAAGACGTCGGGCCACCCCAAGCATGGTGCCGTCACCGCCAAGCACCACGGCAAAGTCAAGGCGGCCTGCGTATAGGGAAGAGTCCTGCCCGGCCTCTACCAGGTGCGCGGTATGACCGCACTCTTCAAGCCACGCACGAATTTCTTCGCCCAGTTGGGCGGCGCGTTCGTGGCGGGCTTTACAAACCAGTAGAATATGGCGCTTGAGTTGATTTTGCATAAGGTGGCAATTTACGTTATCAAGGCTCTTACCGCAAGCCCGCCGGCCTTACTTGTCAGGGCTGGCGCTTTGACATATGAACAGAAACTTCCTAGCCATTACATAACAAGGCCGCATCAACCATGAACGACAGCGCTCTTGACATCATAACCGCCCACGCGCGTGACGGCGCCCGGCTGAGGGAAACTTTTTTTGCAGAAAACGCGCCCATGCTGCGGGAAACAGCCCTGCGCATGGCTGCCTGCTTGGCCCAGGGCAGAAAAATTCTGCTTTGCGGCAATGGCGGCAGCGCGGCTGACGCGCAACACCTGGCGGCGGAATTTGTAAACCGTTTCCTTGTGGACAGGCCCGCTCTGCCTGCTCTGGCCCTTACAACAGACACTTCGGCCCTTACAGCCATAGCCAATGATATGGACTTCAGCCAGGTGTTTTCCCGCCAGATTGAGGCGCTAGGCCGCAAGGGAGACGTCCTTGTGGCCATATCCACATCGGGCAACAGCCCCAATGTGCTAGCTGCCCTTGAGGCTGCCCGCCGCATTGGCATGCTGACGCTGGGCTTCACAGGCAGAGGCGGCGGGCGCATGGCCCCGCTCTGTCACATGCTGGTGGACGTGACCAGCCCAAGCACACCCTTGATACAGGAAATTCATATTACTGCCGGACATTTACTGTGCCAGCTGACGGATTATTATCTTTTTGAAAATGTGGCGGCCCTTGCGCCCTATTTGCACGCAGACACCGTAAACGAGGATTGATCATGCCCATCTATGAGTATAGTTGCGAAAAATGCAGCCGGGATTTTGAAGAACTGGTTTTTGGCGACACTGCCCCGGCTTGCCCGCATTGCGGCTCTCACGCAACCCACAAGCTCATGTCCTGCTGCGCCCGACACGGCGGCGGCGCTCACCAGGGTGACTACGCGCCCACGTCTGGCGGCGGTGGCGGCTGCGCCGGCTGCCCTGGTGGTAACTGCGCAAGCTGCGGTCATTAGGCGGTTCATCATGAAAAATATTCTTACTATCGCCACTCGCGGCAGTCGCCTGGCCCTTTGGCAGGCCGAACATGTCAAAAGCTGCCTTCAGGCCATCAAGCCCGGCCTTGAGGTTCGCCTTAATGTCATAAAAACCAAAGGGGACATCATTCTTGATGTTCCGCTGGCCAAGGTTGGCGGCAAAGGCCTTTTTGTAAAGGAAATTGAAGAAGCCCTGCTTAACGGCGAGGCTGATCTGGCCGTTCACAGCATGAAAGACGTGCCTATGGAACTGCCTGAAGGGCTTATCCTTGGTTGCGTTCCGCCGCGTGAAGACCCCACAGACTGCCTGCTTTCGCACAAATTTGATTCTGTGGCGGCCCTGCCCCCCAATGCCTGCGTGGGCACAAGCAGCCTGCGCCGCCAGGCCCAGTTGCTGGCCCAGCGGCCAGACCTGCGCATCGAAAGCTTGCGCGGCAACGTGGACACGCGCCTGCGCAAACTGCAAGAAGGCATGTATGACGCCATCATCCTTGCCTCTGCCGGTCTGAACAGGCTGGGCCTTTCCGCGCCGCATATGCACGCTCTCGACCCGCAGACCTTTTTGCCCGCCGTGGGGCAAGGCGCCTTGGGCATCGAATGCCGCGAAGACGATTACGAGCTTTTCAGCATTCTGGCCGAGATGGAAGACAGCGCAACCCGTGTGTGCGTTGAGGCCGAGCGTGGATTTCTTGCCGGGCTTGAGGGCGGTTGCCAGGTTCCTATTGCCGGTCATGCCCGCTTGCTGAATGATGAAACCCTTTGCCTCGAAGGCCTGGTGGCCGAGGTTGACGGCAGCCGCATTTTGCGCTGTAGCAAGAATGGGCACACCTCTCAGGCGCGCCAATGGGGCCTTGAACTTGCTGAAGAAGTTCTTGCTCTGGGCGGCAAAGACATTCTTGATAAACTTTATCGACAGTCATAGGTATACTACATAGATATGTCCAAAATCTCTCCCCTGCCCGAGCCGAGGCTACACGCTGCTATGGATCCTGACCGCATCCCCTGGGATGACAGCCGGGCCATTCCTCCGTTGCGTAACGGGCGTAAAAACCCCTTCCAGCCCCGCGCCATGCAGGCGCTGGATCTTGCCTTGCAGATCAAGGCCCGTGGCTACCATGTCTACCTTTCTGGCGAGGCGGATCTGGGCCGCACCCGCGTGCTTCTTGACTATCTGCGCCCCCAGGCCCGCAAGGCTCCCACCCCGCCGGATCTTGTCTATGTGCATAATTTTCAGGATCCGGATCGCCCCCTGCTTTTTTCCCTGCCTGCGGGCCAGGGTAAAAAGTTCAAGCAGAACATGATGGAGATGGTGGACGCCATCGTCAAGGAACTGCCCCGCAGATTTGAAGCCGGAACGTACGTTAAACGCCGGGCCAAGCTCGTGGACAAGTTCCAGACAGCCCGCATGGGCCTGCTGCGCAAAATGAATTCGGTAGCCGTGGACAAAGGTTTTAACCTGGACATGGACGAAAACGGGGGGCTCACGCTCTATCCCCTTGTGGAAGGCAAAAGGCTGAATGAAGAAGAGTTTGACAACCTGGACAGCACCATCCGCCTCAAGCTGAAAAGCCGCGGCGACAATCTTGTGCAGTCCATGGCCGGTCTTATGCGTCAGCTGAACAAGGCCGAAGAAAGCTTTCAGGATGACGAACGCGGCCTTGAACGCGAGGCCATGGGCCAGGTGCTTGATGCCCTGTTTTCACCGCTTGAGCAGCGCCTGCTCAAGGCATGTCCTGGCGATGGGCTGGCCGCCTACTTTACGGCCATGCGCGAAGACATGCTGAAAAACACCGAAGCCTTTTTGCACAGGGACGGCATGCCGCCCTCGCTGACCGGTGATGTGCACAGCGGGCCCGGCGCGGATATGGTTCTGTATCGCTATGCCGTCAATGTGCTGGTGGACAACAGCAAGCAGGAAGGCGCGCCCATTGTGGTCGATGACCATCCAACTGCCGTGAACCTGCTGGGCTGTATTGAGCGCGAATCGGAAATGGGGGCACTTGTCACCGACTTTACCCTGATCCGCGCGGGCAGCCTGCACAAGGCCAATGGCGGCTTTCTGGTGCTGCACGTTGAAGACCTTTTGCAGCATCCCACCGCCTGGGAAGGGCTGGTGCGGGCCCTGCGCTCTGATCAGGCCCGCATTGAAGATGCCGGCGAAGCGCCGGACACGGCCATCCGCACCAAAGGGCTCAGCCCCGACCCGCTGCCCCTTGACCTCAAGGTTGTGCTCGTGGGCGGCGAAGAACTGTATGAAGGGCTGCTCGTCAATGACGACCGCTTTGCCAAACTTTTCCGCATCAAGGCCCACATGGCCGATGAAACAGAGCGTAATGCCGCCAATGTGCGCCATTACCTCGGCCATATTGCGCATATTATACGGGGTTGCGAACTTCCGCCCTTTGACCGCACGGCCCTGGCCTGGCTTGTGGATCTGGGCTCACACCTTTGCGAAGACCAGCGCCGCCTTTCGCTCAAGTTTCCCCTGCTTCGCGAACTGATGATTGAGTCCTCTGCGCTCGCGCGCATAAAAGGGCTTGAAGCCGTCAGCGCGCCCATTATGGAAGAAACCCACGCCGCGCGCATCTATCGGGCCAATCTCGTGGAAGAAGTGTTCATGGAAGAATACGACCGCGAATTGATCAAGGTGCGCACTTCCGGCTCGGCCGTCGGGCAGGTCAACGGCCTTTCGGTGACCTGGCACGGAAACTTCGAATTCGGCCTGCCCCACTGCATTTCATGCACTGTGGGCGTGGGACACGAGGGCATTATCGACCTTGAACGCGAGGCGGAACTTGGCGGGCCTATCCACACCAAGGCCATGATGATCATAAAGAGCTACCTTACCGACCTCTTTGCCCGCAAAAAGCCCCTGGTTCTTTCTGGTTCTCTGTACTTTGAGCAGAGCTATGCGGGAATTGAAGGCGACTCCGCTTCGGGCGCGGAACTGGTCGCCCTGCTTTCAGCGCTGGCCGATGTTCCCGTGCGGCTTGACCTGGCTTTTACAGGCGCAGTCAGCCACGCGGGGCAGATCATGGCCGTGGGCGGCGTCACGCGCAAGGTGGAAGGCTTTTACAAGGTCTGCGCCCGACACGGACTCACAGGCACACAAGGCGTTATCATTCCCTATGATAATGCAGACCACCTCATGCTCTCGCCCGATGTGCTCCGGGCCGTAGAAAACAAACAGTTCAGCATTTATGCAGTGCGACGCATTGAAGAAGCCCTGCAGTTGCTTACCGGCCTTGCCGCAGGCCGCAGGTTGAAAAATAGCGGTTTTTCACGCGGCAGCCTGTATGATCTTGTTGACAAAAGACTGGAGCAACTGGGCGATTACGCCCACAATGCATTCAAGAGAAGCAAGCGTAGCTGAGCTTTCTACGCTAGCGGAGCACAAGGCACTACGTCTTGACTTTACATGCTTTTGCAGTTAATATGTTTAACTATAAGTAAGTAATCAAAGTGCTATCAAACCTGTTTCCGTGAAGATCATGATGAATATAAGCAAAAAAGAAGCATTGCTCCAGGCGGCCAAGGATCTGTTTGGCGAGTGTGGTTATGTCGAAACCACGTTCAAAAAGATTTCGGACAGGGCAGGAGTCGCGCTAGGCTTGCTGACCCACCATTATGGCAACAAGGAAAAGCTCTTTCTTGCTTCCGGGCTTGATGTGCTAGAGCAATTTTTGAAAAAGCTGCGCCAGGCCACCGCCGATGCCGATTCTGGCTTTGACGGCGTTATGCGCTTTTGCAAAGCATATCTTGATTATTCTATTGACAAAGATTCCAACTGGTTGGTGTTGGTACGTTGTTCGCCCTACAGCGACATGAAAACCAAGACAGACCGCGACACTATGGATTCCATGTTTTCACAGGTGCATCAAGAGCTGGAAAGAGTCATTGCCCGCGGCATTGAAGACGGCAGCCTTGTTACCGTAGACAGCAAGACAACAGCGCAAGTGATTATTTCACTTATGGTTGGCGCCAATCGCACACAAGTTCTTACGCCCTATGCCGTGCCCACACTGTACAGAGATGTGCTGGACTTTGTAGCCCGATCCATAAAGGCGTGAACTCGTTTTATACAAGCCGCGGCCGCGCCGCTGTTGACAACAACGTAAAGAACAGATAAATAAATTCTATGAAGCTAACAACCGCCATCCGCTATTTTCGATATTATTATACCGGAGTCAGTAACTGACCCCAGGATGCGCGGATATTAAGCAATTTGCTCGCAAGGTAACATAGCCGCCGACCATAGGGGTCGGCGGCTTTTTTTGTCTGCGCCTATTATTGCCGGAGGGCCAATGGACCTCATTTCCACCCTACTGTTGACGGACGCCGCCGTGCGTATTGCCATGGCATTACTCGCCGGTTCCTTTGTGTTGGCGATTATCACCCTGGTACGCCAGGTACAAAGGGGATAGGCCATGCTTGGCGACGCTCTCATATGGCTCGGTTACATAGCCGTTTTCATCTGGCTGGCGCGAAAAGGGCGCGGACACGACGCCATGGCCACGGGCCGCGTTGGTTTTGTTATTCAGGCTCTTGCCTATGTGGCGACATATATTTCCGCCGTGGCCCTAGTGGGCTTCGGCGGACTTTCGTATATGTACGGCATGCAGATGCTTTTGGTGGCCGCGGGCAACGTATGGCTCGGCACATGGCTCGTTTACCGTTATCTGGCATGGCCTACCAGAGTTTGCCAGCGCAACCTTCAAGCGCGCACCCCCACACAGCTTATCGCCAAAGGCCATAAAAGCCCGTTGCTCGGCAAGGCGCTTGCCCTGATTTTTGCCATATTTCTCGGCGTTTACGCCTCTGCAGTTATCAAGGGGGCAGCCCTCATGCTGGCCCAGATATTGCCAGTTCCCGTTTGGGCGCTGATCTGGATAGCAGCTGTTGTGGTTGGTGTGGTGGTCTTTATCGGCGGGCTGCGTGGGGTTCTCTACACCGAAGCCATGCAGGGTGTTGTTATGCTGGTGGGTATTGTGCTGCTTATAGGGGCCGTGCTCAACAAGGTTGGCGGCCCCATCGAAGGCATGGCCCAGCTGGCGCAGTTGCCGCCAACCCCCATGGCCAATGCTGGTTTTCTTTCCCTTTCTTCCGGCGAGCAGGGCTGGTTCATCATCTCTCTTGTCATGGTCACATCTGTAGCGGTATGGGCTCAGCCGCAGATGATGCAACGCCATTTCGCGCTCAGCTCGCCCCGTCAGAGCAACCGCATCACCCCGCTGGCCATGCTGGTGCTTACGGTTCTTGTGGGCGGCACGTATTTTGTGGCCGCATTGGCGCGCCTTATCATGCCCGATGCTGCTTCAGCGGATGATGTGGTGCCGCAGCTTGTCAAAATGCTCATGCCCGATGTGGGGCTTCAGCTTTTCGTGTTGGCCATTGTTTCTGCCTCTCTTTCCACGGCGACGGCCCTGTATCACATTGCCGTATCGGCCGTTGCCGAAGATTTGCCCGGCCGCCCCGCCACAAGGTTTTCATGGTTTCTCGGCATTGTCTTCTGCGTGCTGATTTCGGGCGGCAGCGCCCAGATCAAGGGGCAGCTTATAGCTCTGCTGTGCACTACCAGCTGGAGCATTGTTGGCGCTACGGTGCTTACTAGCTATGTGGCCCTTGTCCGTTTTGGCAAGCGCAGTCCCCTGGCCGCATGGCTGAGCTGCGGCCTTGGTTTTAGCTCATGCCTCTTGTGGTATCTGCTGGCCAACAAGGGCGTATCCCCGACCCCTCTGCTGGGGATGCAGGCCGCCCTTATTCCTCCTTTCTTTGTGGGCATTGCCTTTTCGCTCATGGGCTGGTTCCTCGGATGGGCGCTGGATCGCGAAGGACGCAAGGCCTCCACGTTCTGGCCTGCACCCAATGCCTGATCAGCGGGGCGCTGCAACAAAAGCTTAAAAAAAAGCCGGGGAAACCCGGCTTTTTTATTTACAATATATCTTGAGCATGCATCAATGCTGGCGTGGCCGCCCGACTTCTGCTAAAGCAGATTAACTTTGAGAATATATATTCTCAAAGTTTAAGACACGCTTAGTTCGGGGTTTAGCCGCGCAGATAAACTGCGCTTAGGCCTCCGTATCTAACGCCTGCTCACGCAGCCGTCAGGGCAATGTAAAAGTTACATTGCTCTATTTCTGACGGGCCACCCAGGAGCTGACAGCGGCGTTACCTTTCAACAAAGCACGAGCCTGCGAGCATTTTCATGAAATCTTCCCTGGTACGCGATTCCATTATTGTCGGTGCGGCGTTGTTTTCCATGCTTTTTGGCGCAGGAAACGTTGTTTTTCCACCGTATATCGGCCTTACCGCTGGCCCAGATTGGTTTTTGGGTTTTATCTGTTATTACATGGCTGATGTGGGCCTGGCCCTGATCGCCATATACGCCATGTTGGCCTCTTCATGCATTGACAGTGAAGAAGGCATCATGCACAGACTGGGCCGCACAGCGGCCATGCTGATGATGTGCGCCATAATTCTCTGCATCGGCCCGCTGCTTGCCATCCCCCGCACAGGAGCCACGGCATTTGCCATTTCCTTTGCGCCCCTGGGCTATTCTTCAAAAGGTATCAGCGCAGCCAAGATACTCTATTCCATAGCCTTCTTCGGCATATCAACCCTGTTGGCCTTTCGGGAATCCAACATGGTCGATGTTATTGCCCGCTATCTTTCGCCCATAAAAATCGGGGGCTTCCTGCTTATCGTGGCTGCGGCCTTTGCGGCGCCCATCGGGCCGGTAAGCCCTGTGGTTCGCGATAGTAATGTGGCGTGGCACAGCATACTTTCGGGCTATCAGACTCTGGACGTTATGGCGGCTCTGGTTTTTGGCTTTATTATTGTCAACGCCCTGAAGGGCAAAGGCTACGCGAGCGGCAGGCAAAAGGCGTTGTCTGTGGGCATAGCAAGCCTTGTGGCTGGTGCGCTGCTTTTCATCATTTATTGCGGGCTTTGCTACCTTGGGGCCACGGGATCCACCTATTACCCGGTAGAAACAGAAAAAGGCGCCCTGGTCACCCATCTGGTGGGCCGGCTTTTTGGCAGTGCAAGCACCATCCTGCTGGCTGTTGTTGTAACGGTTGCCTGCATGGCCACCTCGGTAGCCCTTATCGGCACCACCGGAACCTTCATATCGCGCTTCAGCAAGGGGCGACTCGGTTATAAAAGCATCGTGGTGGGAACCGGACTTTTCAGCATGGTTGTTTCCAACTTCGGCCTTGACAATATCATTGCTTTCGCCGCGCCCATTCTGACTTTTTTATATCCGGGAACACTGGCGGTCATTATGCTTTCTCTTTTTGACCGCCATATAGACAATGACAATATCTTTCGCTTTGCCACGGCAGGAGCGCTGCTCGCCAGCGGGCTGAGCGTGTTGGAAGGATGGGGGCTGCCCCTGAATATTACACACTATCTTCCCTTTGACTCCGCAGGGTTGGGCTGGATAGTGCCAGCCTGTATTTTTGGCGTCATCGGCTACTTTTTTCGCCGACCGCGAGCAAGTTCTGCCCGCTAAGCGGTTTTGCCGTAAGACGCACACGGACGCCTGGCTGCGTAAAAAAATTCATCTCACGCTAGTGCAGCTATAAAAGTTTTGGGGGGTGGGGGCGTGGGGGAGGAGACCCTTTTCCAAAAGGGGCCCTCCCCCACAAAGCATTTCAAACGCTCGTTGCTCCAAAAGGATTCCTCCCCCACAAAGCATTTCAAACGCTCGCTGCTCCAAAAGGATCCTTCCCCCACAAAACAATTCAAAGTTGATCTGCCCTAATTATCGGCGCGTACACGCACGCGTTTTTTCCCAGCACGGCCCGCGTCGTCCACCACCCGAACCTCCATATCTCCGGGCACGGCCCGCCATAAAAAGGCCTCGCCCGGCGCGCCCTTGCCCAGGTAGCGACCATTCATAAACCAGTGCAAAGCCTTTACTCCGGCATCGGCATGGGCCATCAAGACCATGTTTTCATGTCCCCTGCTGCTCAGGCTCAGTTTATAGATCAGGCCGTCCTTGGGCAGCACTATGCGCGGGGCTTCGCCCGCAAGCATATTTTCGCGTCCGCATTCTGGGGCAAAGGGCGGAGGCTCTGGCTTGGGCATGCCGGCCCGCGCAAACATCTGGGCCATGTCCGTGGGCCAGAACTCCCATACGCGCATTTCTGTGCGGTCTGCCTGGGGCATACAGGCCCGCAGGCCCGTTTGCTTGTCTATAAGTATGGGCCGAAATACCCCGGAAGACGCCAGCGGCGATACCCCCGGTATAAACCAGGTTTTTGTCGTATCTTCACACAGGGAAGTGTCCAGGTCGCCGGTGGCGGCGCACACCTCCACACGCTCCAGGTTCAGCCCCTGCGCAGAGTTTGCCTGATAATCTCGCAGCGGTTCGGCCATGGCCATATCGCGCGCGATCTGCGTAAACAGGGGCACAGCGCTGATGGCGCCCACAAGCAGCGGATTGGGCTTGTTGTCAAAATTGCCGAGCCACACCACGAGCACGTACGGCCCCACTATGCCTGCGGCCCACGCATCGCGAAAACCGTTTGATGTGCCTGTTTTAAGCCGCAAGGGCAGCAATGTCCCCCCTTGTGAGCGGACAAAATGATCCGGATTGCCGTCTTCCAGCATGCCAAGGGTTACAAACGACGCTTCCGGCGACAACAAAGGCAGAGCAAGCGCCGTGTGCCTGTCGTCTTGCAACAGCCGCAACGGTCGCCAAACGCCCTTGTTGGCAAGCATGGCATAAAGCCCGGCCAGTTCGCGCATGCTTACCTCTGCCCCGCCAAGCACAAGACTCAAGCCGTAATGCTCTTCGCCGGATGCGAAACTTACGCCGGCTCTGCGTAAAAAATCATAAAATCCAGGTTGTTTTAAGCGTGCGGCCAGGGCAATGGCCGGCACATTGCGGCTGGCCCGCAAAGCCTCACTCGCGCTGACAGGGCCACGAAAACTGCCGTCGTAGTTTTCAGGATCATAGCCCGAAAAGCTGCGTGGTGTATCGGCCAGCAAGGTCAAGGGATGGATAAAGCCCTGATCCAGAGCCAGGGCGTAGATGAAGGGCTTGAGCGTAGAACCTGGCGAGCGCCGCGCGCGGGTTCCGTCTACCTGGCCCATAATGTCGCTATTAAAAAAATCCGCAGAACCGGCAAGGGCGCGCACCTCCATGCTGGGCCAGTGGAGCAGCAACGCCGCACCGTTCACAAGGCCATAATCCTGCCGCCTTGCGGTAAAGAGGTGCAGTTGCCGCTCAAGGCGGCGCTGGCTTGTCGGATCCAGTGTGGTGTGCAGACGGTCGCCGCCATCCGGCTGTTGCAAAAGCTCGGTAGTCAAATGAGGAGCAGTAAAAGGCAGGCTTTCCGGGCCATAGACGCGTAGGGGCGCGTGTTCCTCGCGCCCATGCCAGGTGGATTCAAGGCGGCTGAACGCGGCCATGAAGTGTTTGTTATCCCCGGCAGGCCGCCGCCGCACAGGATTTTGCGGCACCAGCATAAGGGCGGTGCTTTCTCCGGGGGTCAACTGTTCCGGGTTTTTGTGAAAATACACCATTGCGGCAGCCCCAAGACCCTCCACATTGCCCCCGTAAGGCGCAAGGTTGAAATAGGCTTCAAGGATCTCTTCTTTACTGAAATGCCATTCAAGTTGCAGCGCCAGGGCCATTTGACGCAGTTTTGCGCCAATCCTGCCCGTTTCCAGGCCATGTGCCAGCCGCGCCACCTGCATGGTGATGGTGGAGCCGCCCATAATGCGCTGGCCTGCCAACATGCCGATGCTTGCACGGGCAAGGGCCGCCACATTGACTCCGGGATGCTGCCAATAATAGCGATCCTCATAGCGCAAAACCGAATCCACAGCAGCGGGCGGAATACCTGACAGGCGCGTACGTATCCGATATTTTTGATCTTTAGAAAGGCTTAGGCGCATGAGGTCGCCCTTGTTGTCGTATACCACGCGTGAAAAACTGACGCCATCCAGAGGGTGTTTGCACGGGGCATAGTGCAACCAGAGCACAGACGCCCCCAGCGCGACAAACAACACGGCAGGCAGCGCGACAGCATACCAGCGTAGCTGACGCATCCTCTGCCAAAAGCCATGCTTCTTCACGACCATGGCCAATGTGGCCGAGCCTGTGGGCGTGCTGGGCGTTGCCTGATCCCTGTTTGTTGCCGGAATCAGAGCGGCGCTGTTTTTAGCTTTTTTTTGCGGCATGACTACCAATCGCAGTACGGCTTTACGTCCTCGTTCTTCGTGATATGGCAAGAGAATCCATCTCGTATGGTGCTGTCAAGGTCAGGAGAATTTCTGTAGCAGCATGAAAACAAGAATAAAGGTTTTGGGGGGTGGGGGCGTGGG
>CAZFCC010000007.1:15509-97808 GCA_964517635.1 uncultured Desulfovibrio sp.
CACAAAGCATTTCCAACGCTATCAACTTTTAGTGATCCCTCCCCCACTAAAGCTCAAAAAAGTAAGCATTATTCAATAGTCACATGTCCGCCGCCCAGACGTGCATTGGTCGCAGGCGCATACATGGCCTCTGCCGTGGCCGAGGGCAATACAAAACGCCCGCGCGTTGCGGCTCTGACCTTATAGCTAAAGGTGCGCGCCTGCGGCCCTGTATTTACAAAGAAAATGCCCCGGTCTTCACGCCGTTCGTGACGTATGAGTCCTTCTTGCGGTTCTGTGTTTCCACTCTTTTCCAGCACAGCCTCAAAGCCGCCGGGCAATAAATCCACTACGACCACGTTGGCATATTCATCAGGAGAGCGCAGGCTCAACTCCACTGTGAGCACGTCGCCAAGCTTGGCACCGATGACGACCTCACCGCTGCTGTTGACATAGCGCCGCTGCAATTCAAGACCGTGAGAGGCAGCGGCAAGCGGCTTGCGCTCAAAGCCCTCGGCCGCCACATGCAGGTTCCAGCCCGTATCGCCCTTGGGCACACTTACCCGGTAGTTGAGGCAGCCCGGAGCATCAAGAGTCAGCACCGATGCCCGCATGTTGTCCTGCGGCTCCAGCGCGGAAAAGCCCTGCGCGTAGCTTGTGCAGCTCAGAGAAATGCCCTCGGGAGCGGGAGCATCCGGCCCGGCCAGCATAACCAGAGCGCGGGATATAAGCCCCATGTCCACTGTGGTTGCCGTTGTGTTAAAGGCTTCATCAAGCAGCAACTGCGTATTGACCTGCTGGCGCTTTTCAGGGAAATGCCGCAGCACCACAGCGGCATGTAAAGCCGCCGCCGCGCCCTGACCCAGCATGGAGTCGCCGGTTACCGCTTGAAATGCCGAAGGCATCAACTGCTCTGCCCGGCGCCTCAAGCGCAGCATGTCGTAGCAGTCGGCCAGCAGCACGGCCACAAGATCATTTTCCCATCCCTCGGTATTTTCCTTGAACCACTGCTCCAGCCGCTCCACTTCCTGCGTCATTATGCGCCCGTCGCGCAGCAAAACCCACACACCGTAGACCTTGATGCGCCCGTCATTGGCGTCAATGGGAGAACGCCGCACTACATTTTCCAGTGCATCAAGAATGTTTCTGGTCAGCCCTTCGGGCGCAACGACGCCGCTTTCTCGCAATGTGAGCAGAAAGTCCCCGGCATAGGCGGTAACAAAGTCATTGGCCGGGGATGCAGGCCAAAGGCTTACCCCTTCATAATAGTTAAAGTTGCTGCGTATGGTGTCCAGCGCGGCACTGATAACGGCATTGCCCCGTTTAGCAAGTGTTTCCTCAGAAGTGCGCGGGTTGGTGAGCGCCTCTTTGCGCAGTTCCGGCACAGCAAGCAGGGCCACGTAAGGCATGGCCCGGCTGATGAGTTGCTCGGTGCAGCCGTAAGGGTAGACGTCCAGACGCGCCAGCAGAGAACGCAGGCCAAGAACGGGCAGAGCCGAGATCGTAGCCTGCCCCTGGGCCTCGTAGGGGTAAAGATCGCGCTTTACGGGCACGTCCATTTGGCCTGTCAGAGCAACAAGCTGCTCGGTGCGAAGCCGTGGCGCGGGCGGCCGCACAGACAGGCTCTGCCTGCGCACACTGCTGCCCGCTTTTTCCTTTCCTTCCAGCATGGCCGTAAAATGCACGTCGGCAGCCCCCAGCACATCCTGCGCCCGCATGCGAAAACGCAACACAGCCTCGCCATTTTCATTAATGGCAACGGCTTGCGGCTTCTGGCCGCTCAAAAAGACCAGTTCCGGCCCGCAATCCATAGTTACGGCCACCTTGGCGTCCTTGCCGCTGCCCTCTACCGTATTGGCAATGACCAGAGCGGCGTCAAACTCATCGCCCGGGGCCACGGCCAGAGGCAAAAGCGGCTTGAGGATAAGCGTGCCGCGCACTTCCATGTCCGCGCGGGCGCTGCCGGCTGTGGAGCGGCCATCGTGAACCGCCGTGCTGCCCACAGCCATTATCCGTATGCGACCGCTCACATAAGCCGGAATATCAAGGCTGATTTCTGTTCCTTCCGGGCCCACCGCGCTTACTTCCTGCCAAAAAGCAAACGGCGGCTCGCCGCGCCTTTTGAACGGATTGAGAAAACGCCCCCCCGCACCGGCCATGTCACCGCCGAAACCGGGAATACGCCCCTTGAGCCTTGCATGGTCAGGCATAAGAAGATCAAAGGCCTGCACGGTGGAGACGTCAAGGGCGCGGTCACCCAAGAGTTCACGCAAGGGATCTGGCGTGGCAAAGCCGGTGATCTGCAATACGCCCTCATCAACGGCAAAAAGCACAGCCTTGCCAGGCACTCGCGAGGTCAGACGCACGGTAACCTTTTGGCCGGGCAAGACCCGTTCGGGCGCAGTAATTTTCAAAGCCATGTCGCGCCGGTTCATGCCGACGGTAAAAGAAGCAAGCCCATAGGTATGGGGATTCATATACACCGCCTCTGAATCCAGAGCGCGAACAAAGGACACGTTGACGTAGCCGAGCCCCTCAAACTGCTCGGGAATCTGAATGGCTTGCACGCTTTCTCCGGCCTGCGCTGTAAACCACGCATGGGCCAGCACATTTTCTCTTTCAATGGTAATAAGCCCGGTGCCCGCATAGGGCGTGGAAAGGCTCATCTTTATGGTTTCACCGGCCTGATAGTGTTCCTTTTCAAGCTTGAGCCGCAGGTTGCCCTTGGCCAGTGAACCTGTGGAAAGACCAGACGGATCCGCCAGCCTGTCACCTGCCACAGAATAGGGAATAAGCGCCAAAATGGTTCCGTTGGCCTGACGCACGGTCACAAGAAAGTCACCAGCCTCGGAGGTGGGCATGGCCCAGGACAAACCCTGCGGCTCAAGGTTCACAGTTTGTCGCGTTATTTCCGTATCCACGGGGGTAGCGTCATAATGGTATTCGCCCCGTGCGTCTGTAACCAGGCTGTTGACGTAACGGCGAGCCGAAAACACAATCTCGGCATCGCGCAGGGGCGCGGCCGCAAGATCATTGTTGACCGCCACAAGGCGCAATGAAGCGCGTGAATTTTGCGGCACATAGTCCAGATTGTTGGCCTGCCCTTCTCCTTTATAGCCAAGGGCCACCTCAAGAGGAGAAAACAGGGCCGACAGTTGGCGGGTCACCGCCCTGCCGCCTTCAGTCTCAAAGCCATCCACCATCAAGGTGCCATAAAAGGTGTTCCCCTGGAGTCTGTCGAGAGGAAGAGGCAGGCGGGCCACACCCTTGTTGTTGGTAAAAGCCTCGGGCAGATCCATATACTGATCCTGCGCACCAGAAGGCGAAGCATCGTAAAAAACGTAGTCTTCGTATCCCGGAAAGCGCAACATGCCCTTGCGGACATGAAAAGCCGTGCGGATACGATGGTTGACCGCCGGTTCACCATACAAATTGTCCAGCCGGGCCACCGCCACAGCAGGCGAAGCCCCAACGCCCGTGCGTATCCAACCCTTGGGGGCGCCCGGATCAAACGAAGTGGACAGGGCCAGTGTATCAGGCTGAAATTCTTCAAGCCGCGTGGATGTTCCGCCAAGCACCGGGCCACTTGAGCCGGAACCGGGCTTGCCCGCCAGGCGAATGTCCAGGCGATACTGCCCCACGGCGGCGTCTTCGGTGCTTTGCCAGGTAAAGTGCTGCAAGCCCTCGGCCCCCAACGTAAACGGGCGGCGCATGACCTCGGCCCCGGTGGGGCTGGTAAGCACCGCCTCCAGGGGCAGGTCGGGCGGCAGGGGCTGCCAGTCGAAACGGCGCACGATGCAGCCAAAATGCAGTTTTTCTCCAGGCAGATACAGGCCGCGCTGGCTGAATACAGAAGCGCTCAAGCCGTTGCCTGCGGCATGGCGCCCGGACACGGCAAAATTGCTGTAGTCCACATGGCGGGCATTGTCGTCAAGAGAAAGCCAGGCCATATCCTGACCACCAGCAACAGCGGCCAGCGCCACCACAGCCACAGGCCGTTTTTCGCGCTCAAGGCCCAGCGTCGGAGGCAGGTCTGCCCTGCCTTGGGCGTTGGTCAGTGCGCTGCACACAGGCAGGCCATTGGCCCCAAGCAAGCGCACTTCGGCATTGGCCGCAGGTTTGCCCGTGGCCAGGTTTTGCACAAATACCGCGCGGGAGCCGTCAGAGGCTGTTTTAACGCTCAACCCCATATCGGTAACAAGCAGCAGCCGCGAAACTTCGGCCACTTGCTTGTCAGCATTGTGGCCGCTAATTGTCATGCGCATGAGCCCGTGTTTCGGGCCGTCCTGACCGCGCAAAAGCGGCGCCAGATCAAGAACCCCAAAAAAGGCTTCCCCAGGCGCTTTTGCGCCACCAAAGCCGCGCATGTCCAGTTGGCCCTGAACCGCATCGCTCATGACGGTAAAGTCCGACCCATTATCTTCAAAACCCGAATCTTTGGCCAGAAGGGCCAGGAAAGGATCGCGCACCCGCTCGGCCCGCCATTGTAGGCCGGTCAGGCCTACGGCATAAATATCAAGTTTTTTGTCGCCGCTGAGTGTGAGTATATTGCCGGGCTGAAGAAAGGCCAGTTCATCGCCCAGGGGGGGCGCAGTAAGAATAAAGCGACGCCCCTCTGTAAGCGACAGCCCTCCTGTGGAAACAAGGCCATTTTTTATATATGTCAGCAGCCCGCGCCCCGGAGCAGTCGGTATACGCAGTGTGATGCTGTCGGAGGCTTCGTCGCCGGGCTGGAGAAGCTGCGCTTGCAATTTTTCCCCACGCTTGATGTCAGTGGCGCTGATGGCGGGCATTCTTGTCCAGTCTGTTTCCTGCCCAGCCTCCGGGGTCATTTTTTCGGGCAGTTGAATCACCTCAAGATGGCGCAACAGCTCAGAAGGCAGCACGCGCAAGCTGGTTTTCACAAGCAGATGATATTCTTTTTCCAGGCCCTGACCGTATGCTGTTTTCACGGTCATATCCTGCACATTCATAATCTTGTCACGCCCGACGACCGCAAACCGCGCCTCCACCTGTTCCGCTTTGGCTTTTCCGGCCTGCTGGACAATACGCTTATCGTCTTTTTCAATAAATCCGGGCATACCTTTGACGCGCAACACGGCAGATGTATTGTCGCCAGGCAAAGATATGACCGGAGCGGAAACCACCGCTTCGGTGCGTTTTTCATTCCAGACAAAGCGCAGCGGGCCGAAAGACAAACCACTTTTGGCAGCGCTGGCCTGAAGGCTGATGTCCTTTGCCACATCCTGGGGGTTGACCGGCCACATAAAGTATACAGGTACAGAAATGGCGTGAGCGCCCTTGGACGACGGGTCTATCCAGAATGTTTCCTTGCCGATACGCGCGGCCTGGGCTTGCGTTGTGTATGTTAATTGCCGGTTGACCGAAAAACGCGAAGGCAGGGAGACTTTTTCAAGAGAAATTGTATAGATGGTTTGCGGGCGCAGGTGTTTTTCAGGCGTAAAGGCCATACGCGAGCCATGCTGCCAGCGCCATTCTCCCGGAGTTTCCGGGGTCATGCGCACCCCCTCCACCAGCGTTCCGGGCTGTCCGGCGGGCGGGCCGGAGCACTGGCGCGACCAATCCGCGCCGTACTGTTTTTTACAGCGCTCCGCATCCACCTCAAAGCTTATGGAGAAACTGCCTGTTTCCCGCCAGCTGTCTTCTTCGGGTAGGCTGGTTCGTGCTACCCGATAGGCAGGCCCGGCCAGGGCCACGCCGGTGATGCATAAAAGCATGCCGAAAAGGACAAGGCCGGAAACGAAATATTTTTGAAGCATGGTAGCCTCCATAGTGTGAGCAAAATCACTGGATGGTAGCTGCTTACTGCTGCCAGGCGGATAACGTGTCTATGATGGTGGCGTCGAGGGCAGCCAGGCTGTGCCCGTCATCAGTTTCGTGAATGCGGGCATGATTTTTCCAATACGAGCGGGCTTCTGCCGGATTCAGCAGAGTATCGGCACGGCCAAGCACCACAAGGCGCTGCACGGGAGCGTTGCGCGCATCGGAAAACAGGGAGTAGCTGTCGCACATTGTGTCCGTGAACTCCCAGTCCTGCCCTCCATGAAAATAGGTATTGGGCCCCACAAACTGCCGCAAGGCTTGAGCGGGCCACACCACAGGATTGAAAAGCGCGCAATTGCACTCAAACAATGCCGAAAGCTGGGAAGTATAAAAACCGCCCAGCGAAGAGCCCACCAAAACCAGCGGCCCTTCCCCTTGCCCTTGCAAGGCAGATATCTGGCCGTGCAAACGTGCAAGATTTTCGGGAAAAAGCCCGCTGGAAGGATAGTTCAAAGCGCGCGCCTTGGGAAAAACGCGTTGCAAAAGACCAAAGGTATTGCTGGCAGGGCTGGAATTAAAACCGTGAACATAGGCGATCATGATGAGCCCTTTATGGATTTTTCCTCAGCATTCATTGCTGCTATGATTGGCGTATTGCCATTAATACACGCTGTAAAAAATACGGTGTGCCGGAAATTTTTTTGGGGGAGCGGTGTCGGGCGGGATGCTGATATGCCAATAACGCAAACTGTGCATACGAGGCATGACGGCAATAAAAGAGCTTTATTTAGCAGAATTCAGGCTATCTTCTGATACTACCCCTGTCAAACAAGAATGCTTGATCGCATAACATATCCATTCTGGTACGCATAACACTCCGCACGGTAAAAAGTTGGAGGGGCGCCGTCACATGTCATCATAAAGCCTTCGTACAGTACCTCTCCAAGCGCGCCAATGGTGCATCGCCTTTACGGCTTGCGCGCCAGACCAACAAAAAAACCGTTTCAGAACAGGCGGCCCATACAAGCGCTGCCTTTCCAAAACGGGCTATTGCTGATGAATTTTGAAACAGCGCAATACCAAAGGTGCAGCTTACGTCGCCCCTGCCTCAGATCAGGAGATTTTCTGCAAGTGCTTGAACCGCAAATAAAGGTTTTAGGGGGTGGGGGCGTGGGGGAGGAGCCCCTTTTGCAAAAGGGTCCCTCCCCCACAAAGCATTTCAAATAAAAATACTCTTAGAAAAGTCCTGTAACCTTGCCGGTCTCCACATCCACATCAATATTGCGGAAAGAGGGTTTGGAGCCTGTGCCGGGCATGAGGCTGATGTCGCCAGACACCGGGGCAACAAGGCCCGCGCCGCCAAAAAAGAGCACGTCGCGTATGTGAAGATTCCAGCCCGTGGGTACGCCCTTGAGTGCAGGCCTGTCCGACAGGGAATATTGGGTTTTCACCATGCAAACGCCCAGTTCATTGGCATTGGGTTTTTCTTGCAAATCCTTGAGGCGCTGGGCTGCAAGCGGCTCAAATTCAACGCCATCCGCCCCGTAAACATCCCGAGCAATGGTCGTAACGCGCTCCATAAGGGGCGCATTCCAATCATAGAGCGGTCGAAATTCATTCTTTTCATTGCAGGCGTCTGTCACGGCGTCAGCAAGTTCCAAAGCGCCATCTCCGCCCTTTTCCCAGTGCTCCGACAAGGCCACCCTTGCTCCGGCCTGTTCGCAAATGCGGCGGATGGTGTCCACCTCTGCCTTGGTATCGGTATGGAACTTGTTGATGCAGACCACCGCCGGCACGCCCGAACGCCGCACAATGCCCAGATGGTGCAACAGGTTGGCGCATCCAGCTTCCACAAGGCCCACATCTTCACGGGTATAGGGCTCGGGCAGGGCCTGGCCGGGCTTGGGCTGAGGAGCGCCGCCGTGATTTTTGAGCGCTCGCACGGTAGCCACCACCACAGCCGCGTCAGGCGCAAGGCCGCTATAATGACATTTGAGGTTCCAGAATTTCTCGTAGCCCATTTCGGCGGCAAAGCCTGATTCCGTCACATGGTAGTCGCTGAGCTTGAGCGCAACCCGGTCGGCAATGACCGAGCTTTGTCCAAGGGCGATATTGGCAAAAGGCCCAGTATGCACAAAAACGGGCTGCCCCTCGATGGTCTGGATCAGGTTGGGCTTGACGGCCTCCACGAGCCAGGCAGTCATGGCCCCCGCAACGCCCAGATCGCTGGTGGTCACAGGCTTGCCGTTGCGGTCATGCGCCAGCACCATCCGGCCCATACGCTCGCGCAAGTCGCGCAGATCGCGGGCAATGGACAGAATGCACATTACTTCAGAGGCCACGGTAATATCAAAGTGCGAGCGCATCATGAACCCATCATTACGCCGCCCTTCGCCCTCAATACCAATAATGATATTGCGCAGGGCCTGCACGCAGAAATCCATAACCCATCCGGTATTGATCCTGGTGGGGTCGATATTCAGGCGCGCCATGCCCGAAAACTTTTCCAACGTTTCGTCGTCATAGTTGCGCTCATGTTGCATGCGCGATGTCAGCGCCGTCATGGCCAGGTTGTGGGCTGCGCCCACGGCATGAAGGTCGCCGGTAAAATTGAGAGAATACGGGGTCAGCGGAATGCACTGCGAAAGCCCGCCACCGGCGGCGGAACCTTTCATGCCCATGGTGGGGCCGCCGGAAGGCTGCCTGATGGCCGCTGAAGAACGCTGCCCGCGCCGTGCCAGCCCCTGAACAAGGCCGATGGTGGTTGTGGACTTGCCCTCTCCCAACGGGGTGGGGGTGATGGCAGTAACATCGATATATTTTCCATTGGGCCGGTCTTTGAGCCTTTGCATGACGGCCTGCTGCTCAACCTTGCCCATATAATGCCCGTATGCCAGCAGTTCGCTTTTTTCAAGGCCCAGCTCTGCGGCCAGTGTTCCAATGGTTTTCATGCGCGATTCAGCATCAAGGGCGATTTTCCAATCTGGATGCTTGGTGGGATCCAAAGTCATGACTGCTCCATATCGTTGTTGCATGTTCTATGGCAATCGGTATTGCATGTTCTCTGGCGGGCGCGTTTCACGCTGCTTCAGAACGGTATAGAAAAATATAACCATTATCAATAATGTGGAGCCACAAAGAAGCTATTCTTGCGCTATCCACATTTGTTGCGCTGTCTTGCGGGACATGGCGCCGTAAGCTATGTTGACCGCGCCTTCACAGCGCGTCATTGACCGGAGAATATATGAGACTTACCGCCAAACACGGCAGACTTGCCCTGACATTGCGCGTGTTGCGCCTGGGCCGCGACCTGCAGGTCATATGCACCGGCGGCCAGGCCCATATAGGCGCCGTGGCTGTGGCTGTGGCAAGCCCCATGCCCGCGCAGGTGCAAACCGCAGAAAAACATGCCCAAAACCTCATAAGCCTGCCCGGCCACCGCGAAGATATGCTGGCTGCCAGGATGGCCCGCCAGCTGGCCGATGCGCTGGAATGCACGGTCTGCGTGAGTGCCGGAATCCATTTTGATTGTATCACCAAAGAAGAGATAGAGCGAGTACTCAACCTGGCCGCGACCCTGACGGCCCGCTGTGTGGCCAGGTTGAAACTACCCGCAAAGGACTGCATATGCTGAATGTTAGCGATTTGGAAAAATTTGAACAATACCTCAAATCCGGCCAGCTTGAACAAGACTTTAAAGACGGCTGCGAAAACGACCGCTTTTATCTTCTTGAACTGCTTGAAAAACTGATGGACGTTGCGGAGCTGGCCGATGCCGCAGCCACAAGACTTATATTCCGGGGTCTGCCCCTGCCTCCGCCCCCTTCGCCACAGGCTGGGGAGAACGGCGCGCCGCCACAAGGCTCATAAGCAAGGAAAAAGCCAGGCCCGCAAAGCTCCAGTCGCTGTTGCCTGTGAGCGCAGCGGTCAGCCCCATGAGGCCGCCGCCAAGAATGGCCAGCGCCATGCCCCAGGGCCTGAAATGCACCTTGCCGTGCAGGATCATGCCTATAAAAACTGGCGGCACAACGCCACAAACATAAATATCATTGGCCATAAGCAGCAAGGCAAGAATTCCCCTGCCGGGCAAGGCCAGGGCAAGCCCCAGCAGGCCGAGAAGAATCAGGCAGATACGGCAGGTTTTTACGCCGGGTTTACGCAAAATATCATTACTGCACACAGAAGCGGCAGTGATAAGGCATGAATCCGCAGCAGAAAAAATGGCGCTAAAAATGCCCAGCAAAATAAGCGTGGCAGCCCATGCGGGCAGGTGGGTCAAAAGGGCCGTGGTCAAGACCAGTTCCGGCGCTGTTCCCGCAGGAACCAGGTCGCGACAGGATATACCAAGAATGACAATAAGGGCCGCGGTAAGCGTCAGCCCCGCAGCGGCCATCAAGCCTCCCCTGCGGGCGGCGTGTTCATCGCGGGCGCTGAGCATTCTGCCGAAAAGCATGGGGCACACCACGTAGCTGCCGCCAAGAATGCAAAGAAAATAGCGCAGTTTTGATACGGAAAACTGCTCGTTGAAAACTTCAACCTGCACGGCCGTGATGGCCTGCCCGCCCCCCAGATGCAGCGTAAGCAGCAGGGCCGTCAGCAAAGACAAAAGCAGAATGCCAAACTGCCATATATCTGTCTTCATTACCGAAGCCTGCCCACCGGCCAAGGTATGGCCCACAAGCACCGCCGCCCCCACAAACATGGCCACATGCTTGTCAATGCCCGCCAGCGGCGCAATAATTGTGGCCAGAGCGCTGAACTGGGCCGCCAAAATGGCCAGCCAGGCCGTCACGATAATAACCGACGCCAGAGGGCGGCTGGGCGCACCTAGAAATGTCGTGAGCATTTCGGGCATGGTCATGGCCCCGCTGCGACGCACTTTGCGGGCCAGAAAAAGGCTCAGCAGCACAAGGCCCGCCGCGCCGGACAAAAGCCACCATATGGCCGGAGTGCCCACTTGCCAGGCCAGCCCGGCCATGCCCATGGTGGCTGAACCGCCTACGCACGAAGCAACAATGGACAGGGCAACAACACGAGCGGAACAACTGCGACCGTTGACAAAGTACGTTTCCTTATCAGGAGTGCGCCGCGCCGTTATCCAGGCCAGAAGAAAAAGTACCGCAATATAGATCAGAAGAAATATCACGACAGATGCGCCCCCTGGCGCAAAGCTTCTGCTACCGCATTGCACAGCCGTAATGTATCCCCTGCGGGAGTTACATAAGGAGGCATAAGGTAGATAAGCCGGTTAAAGGGACGCAGCCACACCCCCTGATCCACAAAAAATGCCTGTAGCGTGCGCGTATTGACAGGCTCCTTCATTTCCACAACCCCTATGGCGCCCAACACACGAACATGGGCTACGCCGGGCATGTCTTTGCACGGGGCAAGGCCCGCGCGCAGGTCGCGCTCGATGTCGCGCACCTGTTGCTGCCACCCGCCGGTGGATAGCAAGTCCAGGCTGGCCCTCGCCACAGCGCAAGCCAAAGCGTTGGCCATAAAGGTAGGCCCGTGCATGAACACGCCGCCATCCCGGCAAATACCCTCGGCCACGCGGCCGCTGCACACTGTGGCGGCAAGGGTGAGCACTCCCCCCGTAAGGGCTTTGCCGCAGCACAAAATGTCCGGGCTGATGCCGGCCCACTCCGCTGCAAACATTTTTCCCGTGCGCCCAAAACCAGTGGCAATTTCATCAAAAATAAGCAATGTGTCGGCATCGCGGCACAACTGCGCCAGCCCGCGCAGATACTCCGGATGGTAAAACCACATGCCCCCCGCGCCCTGCACCACAGGCTCAAGAATAACCGCGGCGATCTTTTTCCCGTGTTCTGCAAGCATCTGACGAGCATGATTGAGGCTGGCCGGGTCAAAAGGCTGATCAAAGCCGCACGAAGGCTGCTCCATAAAAAGCTGACGGGGCAACATGCCCGCAAACAGACCGTGCATGCCTGTTACCGGGTCACACACGGACATGGCCCCGATGGTGTCGCCGTGGTAACCGCCGCGCGGGGTCAGAAAACAGGTGCGCCCTGTCTCGCCCCGGGCGTGCTGATATTGCAGAGCCATTTTAAGGGCCACATCAACGGCCACAGAGCCGGAATCTGAAAAAAAGACGCGCTCAAGGCCCTCGGGCATTAGCCCAAGCAGCTTTTCGGCCAATGCCACAGCAGGCTCATGCGTAAGCCCGCCAAACATGACATGGGGCATGCGCCCGGCCTGACTGTGCAGGGCGTCAAGCAGATGGGGATTGTTGTAGCCGTGCACCGCCGCCCACCACGAAGACATGCCGTCCACAAGCTCTCTGCCGTCTGCCAGAACAATGCGGTTGCCCCAGGTGCGGCGCACAGCATTGAGCGGAGGAAAATTCAGAGCCGAAGCGTAGGGATGCCAGACCGTTGCCCTGTCTCTGCGCAGCAATTCCCGCTCTTCTGAAAACTCTTCTGCGGCCGCAGGGGCAGATTGGGGCCATGCCCGAGCCATGCGCAGGGCCACCGGGGTCAGCAGGCGGGCCAACTCATCCCAGCCGCTTTCATCCAGGTTTTTCAGGCGCGGCAACTCCACCACCGGCGCAGCACAAGCTGCTTTGGCAAGTCGGTGACGCAACATGCGGGCGTTGTCCGCCAACATGGCCTCTGTATCAACGCCGGGGCATCCGGCATCAGGGTCGGCCGAAGGCACAAGGGCCAGCCCTGCCAGCTCAAGGCCCTTGTGGCGCAGCGCATCAATGGAAAGAAGAATATGGTTCAAGCAGCCAAGATAGTTGCCGCCCACAAGAAAAACCGGCAAGCCCAGGGCAGCCATAAGATCCAGCATATCTTCATTTTCATTGAGCGGCACACGCAGCCCCCCCGCCCCTTCCAGCAAAAAAGCCCGCGCCGGAACAGCCGCCCAATGGGCAAGAATATCCGCGCGTAATTCTGCGCATTGCAGCTTTTTTCCTTCCCGCGCAGCGGCAAGATGCGGTGAGGCGGGCAGCGCAAAACAATGCAGCACCGCCCCCGGCTGCACAGCGCCCGTGGGGGCAAGCCCCGCCACAGCCTTGGCGTATACGGCCGCATCCGACAGGGGCGAAACCGCGCTCTCGCCAGAAGCAACGCCGGTCTGCACCGCTTTAACGGCCTGAACGGGCATATGCGCCTGGCGCAAGGCGCGCAGCAGCGCACCAGTGCACACTGTTTTGCCCACATCTGTTCCTGATCCAGCTACAAAAACACCGCGCAAGGGCTCGCGCATGCGGTCAAAAAAGCATTGTTCAGCAGCTCTGGTCACAGTCAATCTCCAGGCCAAGGGCATCAATCATGGCAAGATCGTCAATCAGGCCGCGCCCTTGCGTGGTCAGGTAGTCACCGGTCATCAGGGCGTTTGCCCCGGCGGCAAAAATCTCTTTTTGCCGCGCCCCCAAAACAAGCGGTCTTCCGCCGCAGATGCGCAGGGTGGCCGTGGGCAGGATATGCCTGAAAATGGCCACAATGCGCAGGGCCTCCCCGGCGCTAAGAGGCGCCTGGCCCGCGAGGGGTGTTTCCGGGTGAGGATGCAGGAAATTCATGGGCACATGCCCAACCCCCAGCGCCTTGAGGCCAAAAGCAAAATCTATGCGGTCATGCCAGCTTTCGCCAAGGCCAAACAGCCCGCCTGTGCAGGCAGTCAGGCCCATGCCCAGCACGCGTTCCACAGTTGCTTTGCGTTGATCCCACGTTTGCGTGGTGCAGATGTTGGGATAATACTGGCGGGAAGTTTCAAGATTATGATGATAACGGTCAAGACCGGTAGCCGCCAATTGCGTGAGCTGATCAGCCCCAAGCCTGCCCAGAGACGCGCAAACACGCTTGAGCGCATGGCCCGGCAAGGAACGCAACACCCCCAGCAAACGGTCAAATTCTTCGCCGCTCAAGGCCCCGCCGCTGGTCACTACGCCTATGCGCGCAACGGGTTGCTCGGCCAGCATCAGGATGCGTTGGCGCAGATCCTCATGGGGCAAAAGCGGAAAAGTCTCAATGGGGGTATGGTTATGCTGGCTTTGTGAGCAAAAACGGCAATCCATGCCACAGTTGCCGCTACGGGCATTAATGATGGCACAAAGCGTAATCCTGTTGCCAAAAACCGCCCTGCGCAACTGCGTAGCACCGGCAAAAAGCTCGTCTTCCGGAAGCGATACAAGCTTCAGAGCCTCGGCGGGATTTGCCGCCGCATGAAATTCTGTCATAAGCTGATCCTGAGATGCTGAAAACGGCAAACATCCTGCACGCCGTAGGGTTCAGCCATTAATGTAAGCTCAGTTGCAGGGCGCATATCGGCAACAATGCAGGCATGCCAACCGCAATGCAGGCATGTGGGCAAACTGCACGCACAGTACAATAGCAAGGCGTATCTAAAACAGGAGCCAACCAGTTTAGCTTACCCCTGCTCTGCCCTGCCTGGGCAATAACCGCAACCAGACATAATGCAGCTTCAGCCGTTGCTTAAAAAGGTTACGGCCAAAACTGCATCTTCATATATTTGCATTGTTGAAGGCCAGGCGGGCATTGCAACATTTCGAACATATATTCTCAAAGCACCAATGCTCCGGATCGTCATCTGTTACGTCTCAAAAAATATCTGTATTACAGCAACAGCGCAGCCGGCTGCAGGCAAGATACAAAAAGCCCGCCTGACGGCGGGCCGATAAGCTAACGCTACTGGGCTTTACGCCTCTTTTCCCACAACTTCATGTCCTTCATCTTTTTGCGGCGCTCACGCTGGAGAGCCTTGCAAACAAGAGGAGCATCCTTCTTGAAGCCCCACTTTTCGCGGTATTCGGCAGTCGTGATATCATGGCCGGCGAGATGGCGCTTGGTCAGAATCTTGAAGCTCTTGCCACATTCAAGGCAGGTGACGGACTTTTCCTTGACGGACTTGCGCCCTTCCTGAGCCATTTCCACACTGTCCATTTCGGAAGGCGTTTCACCTTCGGCAACAGCGCGGATTCCAAGAGCGACCTTTTGAATAAAGGTTGCAATCTCTTCTTCGCTCATAACGCGTACGCCGGCTTGAGCCCTGGTAATCTCCAGAGCTTCTTTCAAATAATCGTCCATAATTACCCCTTATGGTCATCTTAATGATCCGCTGAACACGCACTGTAGAGGCGCGTATATTTTCAAATCAGATCAGTTTTTTCAAAACCAGAGTTCCGATTGGCAGAACATACACATGCCTTATTATTTCGTCAATGTAGCAATGGTCATAAAAAAAATCATTTTACTAACATCAGTATAGGTATTTAAAGCAGCTTGTGCATTTTTACGCATCATAGAGCCAACTTTTATGCGCCACTATTGGCTTTAACATAGAACAGCCGCCCAAAATACATGTCTTGGGCGGCCGTTTCCGTACTGGTTATATGCAATAAAAACTGATTATTGATACTGGATCAGTTCATCTTGAAAACATCATATCTTGATGCAGTGCCAAGAAAACGTTGATCCATAAACTGCCATTGCACGTTTTGTATATACGGATCAACAAGGCCCTTCAGGTTCTCGGGAACAGCGCCAACCACAAAAGCGTTACGAGCGCGCTGCTCGAAAGCTTTCAACTGATCCGTCTGCCCGATGGTCAGCCTTTCAAGAAATTCCATCTGTGGGGGAAGCGGTTCCCGGTATTCAAGAACAACCTTATCGGCATTAAAGTTAAAGCGCGCGGTAAAGCTGCGCACAAGCCAGCGCACGGGGGGCGTATTCGGCTGCACACCAGCCAGCAGGGCAAAAGGATCACGCGAACTATCCATTATAAACGTGCAGGCCACAAACATTGTGTCATTTATAAGTTCGTTGGCCTGATCCACACTAAAGGGCGGCGTGGAATCGCTATTCCAATACCAGCCCTGCTCCAATTCCACCTGGGCTACGATGGCCAGGGGCGAGCTCGGCTGGCCCTGACCGTAAGCAGCCATCCAGACCGACACCGGCAGGCCGCCCATAACCCCTGTCCAATCCAGGCTTGCCTGCCCCTGGCCTCCGGCAAGAAGCGGCATATCCTTAACGCCAAGGCTGATGGCCGGGCGGGATGTGGATACATAGGTCGACCCCACCATTCCCCGTTGCAGGGCGGCATTACAGCCGGTGGTCAGCACCAGCAGCAGGGCCAGAAAACAGAACTGATGTAATTTTTTCATATGACCTCCCTTGGGGTACTGCTAGCGAGCAAGCGGCGGGACTAATCAACGACAGCAGTACGTGTAGCCATGTGTTAAAACATCACCCATACACGACCCCGGCACAACAAGTGCGGGAACGACAGTTACAGGCACAGCAATTACGGGAACGACAGTTGCGAGAACGACAGTTACAGACACGACAATGACAGACACGACAGTTACGCCAATACAGGGCGTCCCATGTCAAAGTGGTTATTGCGCAGCCGCCGGGGCGGGAGCGGCCCCGCCCTCATTCCGGGCTTGTCCCGATACGGGCGGCTGCGCCGCCGAAGAGCCACCGGGCAAAAAGTTTTTCAAGTCGCGCGAAACCTCAAAGGTTCGCAGTTCGCCTGCTGCCGCCTGGGCAAAAGGAGAGTCGGGATAGTTGCGAACGACATCTTCCAGCAAAGCCTGCGCGCGTGCCGAATCCCCGAGCTTGCGATACAAGCGCGCCTCGCGAAAGCGCAGGCCAGGATATTCCGGCGAATCGGGAGGCGCATAGGCATTATACCGCCCCACCCACTCCAAGGCTTCGGGAACACGGTTGGCAACTTCGCTGATGTCCATAAGCGCCGCCATGGCATCCTTGATGCGCTGCGGATCCGCCTTGTCCGAGCGCTCATCTTGAAGCCGTGTAAAGAGGTCTATGACCTTACGGTTCAAGGCGTAGGAATCTTTTATATCCTTGCGCTGTTCAGCATCGCGGGCCAAAAAGTAGGTGGCATAGGCGCGCTGATACAGCGGAATGTCCTGTCGGTCAGCCAACTGCGCCCACATGGCCAGCGCAGGCCCGGTCAGGTTGAGGTTTTGGGCAGACAGGGCCAGGGCATAGTCAAGCTGATTGCGCAGTTGCTTGTTCAAGGGCCAGGTAGAAACCAGCTTGCCCAGATCCAACACTTTGTCCCACGCACCAGCCCTGAGGTAGCGGTTAAAAAATTCGGTAAAAGCGGCTTCACCGTATTGAGGATCCATAGGGCTTTTCAAAAACTCGGCTAACATTCCCAGAGCGGCAGCTTCATCACCGCGCTCCAGCATGCCCTGGGCAAGCGCGTAACGCATACGCGGATCAAGCGCACCATAGCGCTCGCGCACCAAAGGAAAGCCATTCCATAAAATCAGAATGCGCCCGTAATTGCCCTCGGCCAGCGAATTATTCAGCTCCTGCTGAAAGGCTGCCCATATAAGATCTTTGGCCTGGGGAACATTAATATTTTCAGGATAAGCATCAACAAAATCCGCTGCTTTTCCCATCGCTTCTGTATATTTTTTATCCCAGAAAAGCCACATGGCTTCTTTCAGACGGGCTAAAACAGCCACCGGAGCTGTTTGGGAAGAGGCCGCCAGGTCGGTATACACCTTCCAAAGGGTGCTGCCCTGATCTCTCGCAAAAACCGCACTCATTTCCGCGTAATTGATGGGCGAATCATAGATACCTTTTTCCGCCAGGCGCAAACGGGCTACCGAAGCAGATGGCGTGCCCGCAAACATTCGCTCCGTATAGCGATACACAAATTCCGCGCTGATCCAGCCACCCTGCCGGGCATACATGTCGCCAAGGCGCAACAAAAGCTCGTTATTGCCCTCGTGTGCGGGAACAAGGTTGTAGTACAGCCAGTATAGACCAAGAGCAGGCTCGGTCGCACCAAGCGCTTCATCATTGCGGGCCTGCAAAAGCAGAAAAGACGGCTCGTCAATGTAGTAACGCGGCCAGCGCTTGTTTATAAAATCAAGAATAAGGTGCGCGTTTTGAAATTTTTTCTGCTTGTTCAAGGCGTTTGCCAAGCCTACGGAGGCTTCCTGCAGATAGGAAGACTCAGGATATTTATCCAGTACCATAGAAAAAGACTGTTCTGCTCTTTCGTCAAGATCTTTCTTGAGCTGCGCCTTGCCAAGGGCTGTAAAGCCTTGGGCAACGCCGGGATAGTCCGGATAACGGCGAAGAAGGGCAACAACATAGCCCCCGGCATCAACGAGGTTGCCCACGTTAATATTGACCAACCCAAGACGCAGCAGCGCTTCGGGCACGCGCGGTGAACGCAGGTTGGCGTTCATAGCCTCGCTGGTGGAGGACACAATAGCCTCATACCCCGCCAGCGGATTGTCCATATAGCGCGCCCAGGTGCAGTCGCTGATATAATACAGCGTCTTTTCAAGCATTTCAGGGTGCAGCCCCGGCAGGCTTTTGAGCTTTTCCAACTGGGGCAGCGCTTCGATGTATTTGCGTTCACGGATGAGCCTTTCGGCCTCTTCCATAACAATTTCCGGATTGATGGGCTTATCAACCGGGTTCCCCTGTTCGTCCACATAGATGACCGGGCGCTCTTCCGGCTCTTTGGCTGCCGCCTCGTCGGACTGACGGACGGCGGGAAGGCCCACGGTCTGCTCGCTTACCTTGCCCGACACAGCCCCAGGCACAGGGCGTTCCCCCTGTCCTGCTCTTGCCTGGCCCGATTTAGCTTCGCCCGATTGAGCTTGTTCTGGCTTGCCCTGTCCTGATCCTGCCGAGTCGGCCGCAGTTTTTTCTCCGGATGCAGCCGAGCCACTGGCCACAGCCGGGCTTTGCACGGAATCGGAGGCGGTATTCCCCCTGGCCGCGCTTTGCACCGAACCGGAGACGGTGCCAGAGCCTGGGGCGGAATCCCCGCCGGCAGCAGCGGAATTTACCAATGGATGCACAGGGGCAGCCGTGCTCACAGGGTCGGGGGAAGTTTTCCCCGTATTCAACGATTTTTGCGCAGCAGGATCAAGGGCGGCGCCTTGATCAACCGAAATTGCGTTCCCTGGCCGGCCGACTTCCTGCGCCCTTTCCCCGGTCTGAGGACGGGCGGCGGCATCCGGCGCCACAGGCTGCGTTACGGTTGAAAGCGCCCGATTTTCAGGCCAATCTTCGGGGCCGCCGGTGTTCACCTTGCCAACCACTGCTTGCCGACCCAACAAAGCGCCCTGCCCGCCTTGCGCCGCAGGCTCGCCAAGCGTCGGTTCTGCCGCGTGCGCTTCGGACAGCGACAAGAAACGCCAAAAGCCGCCCACAGATTTTTTATCTGCAAAAGACGGCGCAGCAGTGTCCTGCCCAGCGGCAAAAAATGCTCTGTCCTGCCTGTTCGACCTGTCCGGCGCGGGCCAACGCACAACGCTTGAGCCCTGGTCGAAAAGTTGAACATGCGCCTGTCCGTTGCTCATGGCGCCATCACCAGCAAGCGCCCCTGCCGGGAACATGCCGCCAACCAGCGCCAGAGGCCACAGATTTGCATCCGCAGAGTTAATGTGAAGGATTAAGTTTTCAGCTTTAGTATAAAACGTCCGAACACCCTGCAAAGGCGTATCAAGGCTCAGCCGCAGGCTCTGCCCCCCAGATTGTGGGTAAAGCCCGCTCTTGGTGAACGCATGGGCGGGTGACCACAAGAACAGGCTCAAGGCCAGCAACAGGAAAAAAAAGGCAGGAACACAACTCAGCCGGAATAAAAAACGGCTACTGTGCAAGATTGCGCCGAAAAGGGCGGAAGATTGAAAACGGCCTGTGCCGGTGAGGAAGATCATATTCACGTGCGCTTCGCGAAGAGGGTTGAATATCAGAGACCGTCATGCGTCATGCAACATATGTACCATTATGCATTGCGCTTTTTAAGTTTTTCAATCAACGTGGTGCGCTTGATGCCCAGCAGCTCCGCGGCCTGATTCTTGACGCCCTGCGCCTTTTCCAGCGCCTCATCAATAAGGCGCTCCTCAATGGCGTCAAGAAAGTCCTTCAAGGTCAGCTCGCGTGTTTCCAGCACGCTCAAGTCAGGCCAGACAAAAAGGCCCGACCGCTCCCCTTCGCCATTGCCTGGCCTGGCAAGGCAAGCAGCGGCTTCTTCATCATTTTCAGCCGCACCCTCCGTATCTGCCGTATCCGCCGGGGGCGGAGCAGAAACAAGGCGCGCGGCAATAACCGCGTCTTCGGCACTGGCGGAAAGATCTTCCACTTCCGGCAGAGATGCAATATCTCCTACCTGATCAAGTATCTTGATGGGCAGATCCTGCGGGTGCACCACATCCCCATCCACAAGAATGCTCAGCCGTTCCATGAAGTTTTCAAGTTCACGCACATTGCCAGGCCAAGTATAAGCAGAGAGCACACGGCGTGCATCGCCGTCAAGAACAAGAACCGGGCGCTTTTTCTTGCCGCAAAAATGGGCCAAAAAGTGCCGCGCCAAGACAAGCACGTCGCCCCCTCTTTCACGCAGGGGCGGCAGGTGCAGCGGGATAACATTGAGGCGGTAATACAGGTCTTCGCGAAAGCGCCCGCCAGCCACTTCGGCCTCAAGGTCGCGGTTAGTAGCCGCCACAATGCGCACGTCAACCTTTTTACAGCCGTTTCCGCCAACCCGCTCTATTTCTTTCTCCTGAAGTACGCGCAAAATCTTGACCTGAAGGCTCAGATCCATTTCACCTATTTCATCACGAAAAATGGTTCCCCCGTCGGCCAGCTCAAAGCGGCCGGGACGGGAACGAATGGCATGGGTAAACGCTCCCTTTTCGTGTCCGAAAAGTTCGCTTTCAAGCAATTCTTTAGGTATGGCCCCACAGTTGATGGGAACAAAGGGCTTATCTTCGCGGCTGCTGTTAGAGTGCAGAGCGCGCACCAGCAATTCCTTGCCTGTTCCGGATTCCCCGGTTACAAGCACTGTGCTATCGGTAGGTGCAACCTTGCCGAGAACTTTAAAAACCTCTGCCAGACTTGTACTCTGGCCAATGATACCGTCTGTATTCAACGCCATGAATTTTTCTCCGCCAATAATCCTTTCTTGTGTCAATACACTGACGCGAACAGGATTACCAGTAAAAAAGCTGTTTTGACATTCCGTGTGTCCAGCCCGTGCTTCATATGAATAAAGAATCTGCAATGTCCGCTTACCCAAACCCACCGCCCTTGCCCCCCTGCCCTCTGGATCAGGAGAGGCAAGAACTGCTCGTTGCCCTTGAGCAAAACTGTGGGCTTGTGCTCAGCGCCAGCCCGGGCGCAGGCAAAAGCAGCCGGGTTCCCCTGTGGCTTCTTGCCGCTCCCTGGCGCCACGGACGTAACATACTACTGCTTGAGCCGCGCCGTGTGGCGGCCCGCGCCCTTGCCCGATACATGGCCGCCCTGCTGGGCGAAAAAGTTGGGCACACCATAGGCTTGCGCATGCGCGACGAGAATTGCACCGGCCCGCACACGCGCATTGAAGTAATTACTGAAGGGGTGCTTACCCGCATGCTGCAAGAGCAGCCAGATCTGCCCGGCACCGCCTGCGTTATCTTTGACGAATTTCACGAACGCTCACTCACGGCCGACATGGGTCTGGCGCTTTGCCTTGAAAGCCAGGCTGTTCTCAGGCCAGATCTGCGGCTTGTGGTCATGTCCGCCACGCTGGATGTACAGGCTGTGTCCGGCCTGATGGGGCAATGCCCCACAATCCACAGCCCAGGCCGCTGCTATCCGGTTGATGTGCGCCACCTGCCCCTCATCGTGCAGGCAGGAAAAACTGCTCCGGCCACAGGCGGGGCGACTCCCTTGTGGCAGCATATGGCGGGTGTAATTCTTAACCTGCTGCATAAAGAACCGGGCAGTTTGCTGGCTTTTTTACCCGGCACAGGCGAAATCCGCCAGACGGCGGCCTTGCTGGAAGAGCGCCTGCCCCCGGATGTGCAGTTGCATACGCTCCACGGCAATTTGCCCGCAGAGCAACAAGACGCAGCCATAGCTCCGGCCCCGCCGGGCAGTCGCAAGATTGTGCTTGCCACGTCCATTGCCGAAACGTCTCTGACCATCGAAGGCGTGCGTATGGTGGTGGATGCCGGGCTTGCGCGCTTATCGCGTTTTGACCCCGCCAGCGGTCTTTCCCGCCTTATTACGGAGCGTGTTTCCCTGGCCGGAGCAGACCAGCGCACCGGCCGCGCCGGACGGACAGAGAGCGGTATCTGTTGCCGCCTGTGGGCCAAAGAAGAAGAAAAAGGCATGCGTCCGCACATCCGCCCGGAAATACTTGATGCCGACCTCAGCGGGCCCTTGCTGCAACTGGCGGCATGGGGCGCACCAGAGCCCACCGCCATGTCCTGGCTTGACGCTCCGCCACCACCCCATCTTGCAGTAGCCAGGCAATGCCTTGAAATGCTGGGAGCCTTCACCCCTCAAGGAAAACCCACTGCCCTTGGCTTACGCATGGCCGCTCTGCCGCTTGAGCCGAGGTCGGCGCGCATGCTTTTGTGGGGTGCGCAACACGGGCATGGGCCGCTGGCCTCTTGCCTGGCCGCCCTGCTTGAAGAAAAAGACCCGCTGGCCCAGGGGCAGCGCTTTGAAAAACAAGGAACACACGCCGGGCGCCGGGCAGACAGCGACCTGGCTCTCCGGCTTGACTGGTTGTGCCGCTCCCCGCAGCAAAGCACGAGGGCTCCGACCCGCGATCATGCCCGCCAGCGAATACGCCGCCAAAGCTTGCGCCTGGCCCGTCTTCTTGCGCGAATCAGGCCAGCAGACACTCACCCCACACCCGCAGCCGACCGCGACCAGAATGCTACATACCTGTTTTCTGCGGCCCTTGCGGATGCCGGGGCTCTGGGCCTTTTGACAGCCGTGGCCTGGCCCGAATATGTTGCCATGCTTCAACCCGGCGGGCAAAAGGGCGGCAACACGCCCATGCATACATATCTCATGCGCAGCGGGCGGGCGGCGCGCCTGTTGCAAAGCGATTCTTTGGCGCGCAGCACATTTTTGGCAGTGGCCCAGGTAGACGGTGGGCTGCCCCACGGCAGAATCCGCCTGGCTGCGGCACTGTCCGACGCGGATAGGGAAGAACTTTTTTCCTCGCAAACACTGCAGGAAAACATCACCTGCGTCACTGATGCCGGGCAGGTTACTGCCCGCCGTCAGCGCAGGCTCGGGGCTATTCTGCTTGAAGATGTTCCGCTGCCCCGGCCCGAACCGGAACACATCGTGGCCGCCCTGTGTGCGCATGTGCACCAACGCGGGCTTGCCTGTCTGCCCTGGAGCGACCAAAGCCTTCAGTGGCGGGCGCGCGCAGCCCTGCTGCATGAGCTGGAGCCAGATACCTGGCCTGCTGTGAGCGACACAGCCCTGCTGGACGGCCTGGAAACCTGGCTCGGCCCTTTTATAGCCAATTGCGCATCGCTGAGCGCCCTATCAGACGAAGTATTTTGTTCTGCCCTGCGCAGCCTGCTTGCAGGCAACAGCGCGCGCCTGCTGGACAAGCTCGCCCCCACGCACTGGCAGGCGCCATCCGGCGCGCAACGCCCCATAACATATGGTGAAGAAGGCGGCCCGGCGCTGGATGTCAAATTGCAAGAAATGTTCGGCTGTGTGGACACGCCGTGCATTGCCAATGGCCGTGTGCCCCTGCTGTTGCGGCTCAATTCTCCTGCGGGCCGCCCCTTGCAGGTCACGCGCGACCTGGCGCATTTTTGGCGTAACGGCTACCCGGCCGTGCGCGGAGAAATGCGGGGGCGTTACCCCAGGCATCCCTGGCCCGAAGACCCGCTAACGGCCACGGCCACAGCCCTGACCAAGAAAAAACTGGCAGCCGCGAATAAAAAATAAGACGGCCCGGCCCCTGTTCGCCCGAATCGTGTTCCCGGCGTCAATCCGCCAGCCCGTTTAGTCAAACTTTCCCTGTTCCAGCAGCAGGCTGGCAAAATCACGAGCGCGCTGTTCGCTGTAGTATACGCCGCCGGACTGCACAAAGCCCACGTGCCCGCCGTGGGCTGCAACTTCAAGATGCAAATGCGGATTGACCTCTGCCGCTTCCCACGGGTAGCACGATGGCGCGCAAAAAGGATCGTCCGCCGCAAGCAGCATATACGTGGGCACTGTAACATGGGGCAGGTCTGGCAGCACCGTGCTTTTTTCCCAATAATCCCTGGCTGAAGAAAAACCGAAAGCCGGCGCGGTAAAACGGCTGTCAAATTCCGAAAAAGTACGAATGCGCTCAATACCCTCAACCGAAGGATATTGGGGAAAACGCCCGGCATTGTAGCGCACTTTTTTTCGCAAGGTTTTCAAAAAATACCACATATACAGGCGGCATTGGGGGCCATCCATGGCTGGGGCCGCAGCAGGAAGATCGCACGGCACAGAAATGGCAACAGCCCCCTTTACCAAAGGCGACACCTGACCGCCCCCAAGATACCGGCATATCTGGTTTCCCCCCATGCTGAACCCCGCCAACAGCAGCGGCCGGTCAAACATTTCTGCAAAGCGCACCACAGTGGAGAGGTCTTCCGTTTCCCCCATATGATACAGGCGGGCGGTGCGCGCAGGCTCGCCCGAACAAAAGCGCATGTTCCATGCAAGAATATCAAAACCTAAAGCCCGCAAGGCAGCAGCCATACCAAGCACATATTTGCGGCGGCTGTTGCCCTCAAGCCCGTGAGATATGATGGCGATGCCGCGCCCACGCCCAAAATCGCCATCGGGCGCATGGGCGGCGGGCTGCATGTCCAGATCCAGAAAATCCCCATCGGGCGTTTCAATGCGCTGGCGCCGCGTATCTGGCGGAAGCTCGGGGTGCGGACGAAAAAGCACGGGCCACATGGTATTACTATGGGGATTTGTCACATACCAGGGGCAGGCATAACGCGAAGCAAGTATAGGCATAACATTCTCAACAGGTGTATTTTATTGCTGAACATCGCTTGAATATCTTGGCAGACCCTGCGGCCTCGTATACCCTCTGGGCATGCAAGAAACCAGCGCACATAACTCCCCAGAAAAAAGTCTGTCAAATGCCATAGCTGCGTCCAAAAGCTCTGTGCCTGCGCCCGGGCGCGTTCCTCACGGCCCTGCCCAAACAGCAAAATACGCGGATACAAACCAGGCGGACGTACTTGTTTTGGGCGCGGGAGCTTCCGGGCTCATTTGTGCGCGTGAGGCCGCCGCAGGGGGCTTGAGCGTAACTGTTCTTGAACGCGGCAGCGTTCCGGCGCGCAAGCTTGCCGTCAGTGGCGGCGGAAAAGCCAATTTTACCAACCGCCGCGTGACGCCACAAGACTACCGTTGCGACGGCCCAGAGGGCAGCGCTTTTTGCGCACCTGCCCTGCGGGCTTTTGCCCCGGCCGCCATACAACGCATGGTTCGGCAGTGGCATCTTCCCTTTGAAGAAAGAGAACACGGCCAGCTTTTTCTGACCGTTCCCGCACAAAAAATGATCCAGGCCCTTTTGACAGACTGCCGCCTGCGCGGTTGCCGCATTGAATGCGACAACGCCGTGGAAAGCCTGAACTTTGCCAACGGCATTTTTGAGGCGCAGACCCCCAAAGGCCTGTGGCGCGCCCCTGCCGTTGTGCTGGCCATGGGCAGCCCCGCCTGGCCCCAGGCAGGGGGAAACGGCCATGGATACAGGCTTGCGCAGCATCTGGGCCACAGCCTTGTGCCGCCGCACCCGGCCCTGACGCCTCTGCTGCTGCCGCAAGGGCACACCCTGACAAGCCTTTCGGGCATCAGCCTGCCTGTGCGCATTTCGCTAGAAAGACATCAATGGCAGGATCACCTGCTTTTCACGCACAACGGCCTCAGCGGCCCGGCTGCACTCAAGGCTTCGCTGTTTTGGGAAAGCGGCATGCAGATTTGCGTTGATTTTCTTCCTGAGCGTCATGTCAAAGCGCTGCTGGACGCGCCAGAAGCCGGAAAACAGACCGCGCGAGCGCTGTTGGGGCGTCTGCTGCCCCAACGCCTTGTGGATGCGCTGCTGCCGCAGGAAAGCGCCCGGAAAAAAATTGCTGAGCTGTCGCGCGCAACACGGAACAGCCTTATGGAAACCGTGCATTGCCACAAGCTTTTGCCCGTGGGGGCCGCTGGCCTCAAAAAGGCAGAAGTCTGCCGCGGTGGCGTGCAGACCGGCGAAATAGATCCGCAAACCATGCAGAGCCGCCTTTGCCCGGGCTTGTTCATTACTGGCGAAATTCTGGACGTAACGGGCTTGCTTGGCGGCTACAACCTGCACTGGGCCTGGGCCAGCGGCATGGCTGCGGGCAAAGCCCTCTCCCTTGCTGCGACACAGTGCGACAGCTCAATGTGAACGTCGTTACTTTAAAATACTTGGGATAGTGCCCCTTGAGAACATTGCACTTTTAAAATATTTTATGGGGAGGGAGCCTTTGACAAATGAAAGCCCTCCCCACGTGCCCCTCCTTAAAATCCCTAGCCCTGTTTTAATCTGCAACAGGAATCTCCAGATCTAAGGCGGAGGGCCAAAAACAGCGCCTTTCAGTATCACATTGTCTCAAATGATAAACGGCTCTGGAATGAACACACCAGATGACTGTTCCGTGGCTGGCAAAGCCGCCCCACAGCCCTTTGGCGCAAAGATTTGAAGACAAATCCCTGCACGGCGTTTCAAGCGTAAAATGCTTTAACAATATTCTGACAATGGGCGAAGGTATTGCGGCGCTATTTTACATGCTGTTTTACATGCGGTTGCAGTAAACGTTTTCCAAGAAGCCTTCCATGGCATCGTCGGCCTGCCTGATATAGTCCTGCAATGGAAGTTCGACCCCACAACCGGGGCAACGCATAAAAACTTCATGACAAGTGCGCACGATGTGCAGCGTGTCTGGACATTTGGGGCAGGCGATGGTTGTTTTGGCATCGCGGGAAGCAAAAAAAGCCATGATAACTCACGAGGTAAAGGTTATAGAAGGCATAGCCGCAAAAGCACGCACCACGCCCGATGTAAGGTGGGCGCGCGGCGCAAGGCAATGCTGTTACCGGGCTGTTTAACCATCCCCGGCTGTGTGTTGTCAAATCCACCAGTCCAGATATCACAGATACCACAGATGCCAGATCGGGTCGACCTGCCAGGCTGGTCAGGCAGGCCAAACAAGAAGCAAAAAAATATAAATTTCAGGGCCCTAAACAAACACGCTGCCATAAACGCTGCTGCACTGTGCGCCTGCGCCCCAGCGCCCCGCCCGCAGCAGCCCGCAGCAGGACTTGCCGTACGGTATGACTTTGCAGTATCGTTAAAGAAGTGACAAAGTTCCTTAAACTTTTATCAGGAGTCCGTGGCATGCAACGGCGCACATATCTTGCTCTTGTTTGTATTCTTGTGGGCGGCCTGCTTTTTTCGGGCTGTACCAGCCGCTATGGTGAGCAAAGAACCAAAGTAAATTATTATCCTCAATGCTATGAACCTGTAGCCCAATTGCGGAAAGACGAAAACAGCACCGGCACGAGCACAGCCGCGGGCGCTGCTGGGGGAGCCCTGCTGGGAGCGCTTATTGGCGGCCTGGCCACCGGCAAGGTTGAAGGGGCCCTTGCGGGAGCCGTTGCTGGCGGCGCTGCAGGTGCGGTAGGCGGAAATATTTATGGTAAATCCCAGGAAAGACAGCGAGATGCGGCCTATCTTGCGGAATACAATCGGCAGATGGGCGCAGAAGCAGCCAGCATGAACAGGGCAACTGCAGCGGCCAAATTGGCCACCAAGTGCTATGACCAGCAGTTCAAGCTGGCGGTTAACCAATACCGGGCCGGGCAGATCACCCGCCTCGAATTACAGGATCGCTACAGCGAAATCCGTAGCGGCCTTGAAGAAACCTCCTATATTCTTAAAGATACTTCTGCAGCCATGGCACAGAAAAACAGCGAATACGAGCGTGTTCTGGCTTCGGACTACACGGCAAGCCAACCCGCTTCGCCTGCAGCCTCCACGCCCAAGAAAAAGCCTGCCGTCAAGCAGGCCAGCGTTACTCCCCAGGCGTCGGAGTGGAGGTCTTCGCGTCAAGAACTTGAAAGTACCCGCAGCGATGTTGATGCCCGCATGAACAGTTATGAAGAAACTGTAAATAACCTGCTTGGATAGTTTTATTTTTGCGCTGCCTCGTACGTTGTTCCGAGGCAGCGCAAACATTTTCCTGCGGTCTTTACCGCGGAGTTAGCATGAACCAAACGCCCAATCCGGTTCCAGTGGAGCCGCCCGCGCCGTCAATACCACCAGCGCCACCCGCACCATCCGGCGCGTTACCCTGGTTCCGGCGTCCTCTTTTCTGGGGGCTGCTGCTCTTTCTGGCCCTGCTGCTCCTTGCTGCCTGGCTTTTCTGGAAACAATGGCAAGAGGCTGAAAGCCGCAAGGCAGAGGCGGCAGCGCAGCTTGCCGAACTGCAATTGCAAAACCAGGCCCGGCAAGAATTTATTGAAAAACTGCGCCTGCTTCTCAAGGAAGAACCGTGTGAAGTGCAGCGCCGCCTCCCCCATCTGACGCCCCCGGCCGGTGTGGTGTGGCCGCCCTTGCTCGGCTCCGCCGAAGGAAGCGCAGGCGCTGCCGCGCCCCTTTTGGCCACCCCTGACGCCGCACCGGCGCAAGCGCAGCCCCCCCGCCCCGTGCCACCGCCTCAAGGCGTTGCCGCCCTTATGGAGCAGGCCACCGTACTTGTGCTGGCCATGCAGCCCCAAGGGCTTTCCATGGGATCAGGCTTTTTTGTAACCTCGGGGCATGTGGTCACCAACGCGCATGTGGTCGGCCCTGCGGGCAAGGTTGTTGTTGTCAACAAGGCCACGGGCGCGCCTCTTGCTGCCCGCGTTCTACACACAACGCAAAGTGCGGGGCGCGACTTTGCCGTTCTCGCGGTAGAAAATAGCCCGGCCATCACCCCCCTGCCGCTGACCGCCGAAGTCTGGCGCACAGAAAAAGTCAGCGCATGGGGCTTTCCCGGCGCCGTAACTAATGACGACCCCCAATTTTTGGCCCTGCTCAAGGGCAATGAGGCGGCAGCGCCCGAGGTGGTGTATACCGAAGGCGTGGTCAGCGTTATACTTGAGCGCAAGCCGCCCCTTATTGTGCACACGGCAACCGTGTCACAGGGCAACAGCGGCGGGCCGCTGGTTAACGACAAGGGCGAAGTCGTCGGCATAAATACCTTTATAAAACTCGATGATGAGTCATATAGGCAGTCCAGCCTGGCCATAGTCAGCGCCAGCCTTGCGGATTTTTTACGCGCTGCGGGCATTCCTTTTACGCTGGCTGCAGCCCAGGCTGCGGGCCAGGGACAAGCTGCGGGGCAAGGTCAGGCCGCGGGCCAAGGTCAGGCCGCGGGGCTGGAAAAATCCTCCGCACCGAATCAAGAGGCACAAAAAGGCGCCGGAAACGCCCAGGGAGGCAAGCCATGAGCATACGTATCGCTGTAAGCATGCGTGGCCCCATGCGGGCGCTTGCCAGCCAGGGTATCCTTGCCACAGATTGCCATGCCCAACTCAAGGCCATTCTGCTGCAAAAACTGGGGGCGGAACATGCCGCCCTGCTGGCTGAACCGCAACATGATGCCGAAGGCAGCAGTGTGGACTGGTATGCTGAAGGGCAGGGCCCGGCCATGGCACTCAAAGACCTGCCTGAAGAAGACGCCAACGCCCTGCGCGCCAAGGCCGCTTCTCTGGCCAATGACATAGCCGCTCTCTCAGGCACGCTCACCTCTGATGCACAGGCCCGCCAAGCCCTTTCGGGCCAGTTGCTGCGTCTTGCCCTGCAACATCCCTCGGATGACGATATCTGGTCTGTGAACGGCCAGCCTGTTCTTGTAAACTGGGGCTTTGCCCCCGGCAGTGCGGGCGCTTTGCCGCAGGACCTGACCCGGCTGGGCGCGGCAATTCCTCCGCCTCCGCCGCCAGTGCCGCCAGCCCCCGCCCCGGCTGCCAGAGCGGGTTGCCTGCCCTGGCTCTTGCCCCTGCTTCTGCTTTTGCTTTTGCTCTGGCTTCTCGGCGCGGCTCTGGGCTTTTTGCCTTCTCCCCTGCCTGCGGGCTGCCTGCCTGTGGATCGCACCAAGCTTGCGGCCGAAGAGCAGCGCGCTGCGGTTCTGGATGACGAACTGGCTCTTTTATGGAACCAGCTTCATGAGCGGGCTGCGCTGTGCAAGCCTGTAAAGCCCGCCCCGGTGCAGGAAAAAAAGGAAGAGCCGGTGGAGCCGCTGCCGGAACCGGAAATAGTAGAACCTTTCCTGGGCGAAACACCTCCGGCCCCGCCGGAACCAAAGCCTGTTCCACAACCCAGGCCGGAAAAGCCCAAGGAACAGCCCAAGCCCGTGGAACCGCCCAAGGAACCGGAAAAGCCCAAGAAAAAAAATGAAGATTTGACCATTCCCGAGGATGCGGCCAAAAAGAACGACCTGAGTTTTCTTGAAGGCTGCTGGACAAGCGAAACCGGGCTCTATTCGCACCCGTCCAACGAACCCATTGTGGCGGAATACTGCTTTGATAAAAACGGCAAAGGCCGCCGCTTTGTGCGCGAGCGCAACGGGCAGGTCTGCAGCGGGGCTGCCAATGCCCGTTTTCAGGGCAACAGGTTGAACTTTGAGTCCAGTCAGGCCAAATGCCCGCGCGGCGGCACGTATGTTCCCCAAAAGGTGGAATGTACCGGCAGTGAAAATACCACCCAGTGCAAGGGCAGAGAACAGGGCGCGGGCAATAATAAGTGGGACGCCCGCTTCAGAAGGAAATAAGCATGAATGTCATACCCCGCTATCTTTCCCCTGTGAGCATCATTCCTGGCGGCTGCCCGCAGTTTCTGGATTTTGCCCTGCAGGAAGAATCCATACGCAGAATGCGGCGCTATTTCAGGGAAGAAAAAAAGAACCAGGACGATGCAGACGGGCGTTATACCCATTATCTGCGCTGTCTTGCAGAGGCGGAAAACGGCTTTATTGACCAGTTGACTGGCCATCCCTGCGACGAAGATTATAGCGTTGAAGCCCGCCGTGCCGTGGACATGTGGGAAGACCACTGGCTGCCCATCCCTTTTCTGCGCACGCTGGATCAAGCCTGGCCCGATGGCGGCAAACGTTTTGAATGCGGCCCCTCCAACTGGGCGCGGGCGCGCGTCATGCGCTCCGATCGGGATCCGGGGCAACTGCGCGTGGTGCTGGCATTCGACACCAATGTGGAGCAGCGCCCGGCCGAAGGCGACGCCTACCATGCTCTGTCGCCGCAAGACGTGGCGGCCCATGGGCATTTCATGCTGGCGCATCTGGTTCGTGACAATTCGTGGTTTCTCAATGCCGCATGGGTTGACGAATGGCTGAGCGGCATTTTTGACAGCTGGCGTCAGGCGCAACACCGGGGGCGCGGCTCGTGGAAAGACGATACCCCCTATGTGCTTGAGCATTTGGCCAGCTATCTCACCTGGCTTGACGTTGTGCGCATGGCCCTCAATGATCTGGCCGCGCAGGTCATCAATCCCGACCGCGACACCCCCGTGGACGTGGATCTTGTGTTGGACATCGGCAATTCGCGCACCACGGGCATTCTGGTTGAAACCTTGCCCCAGCGCGTTACAAACCTTAACGACAGCTATCTTTTGGAATTACGCGACCTGAGCCAGCCGGAAAACATCTATTCCGACCCCTTTGAAACTCGCGTGGAATTCGTGGATGCGGCCTTTGGCAACGACGCCCTTTCCCGCCGCTCCGGCAGGCAGTCGCCGGCTTTTGCCTGGCCTTCGGCAGTGCGCATAGGCCCCGAAGCCGCGCGCCTTGCCACACAGGCAGTATGCGCCGAAGGCACAACCGGCATGTCCAGCCCCAAGCGCTACCTTTGGGACGAACGCCCCTGGCAGCAAAGCTGGCGTTATAATACCGGCGGCAAGGCCGAGCCTATGGTGAGCCGCGGTCTTTTCCCACGCCAGCTTAATCCGCTGGGAACCCCGCTTTCCTGTTTTGACGACCCCTTGTTCAAAAAAAGCGCGGCCCTGCAAAAGCAGCAGGCCGAGCCCATTTTTGAATCCCTGTTTACGCGCTCGTCGCTCATGCTGTTCATGCTGGGCGAAATTCTCACGCAGGCCCTGGTAACCATCAATTCTCCGGCCACCCGCGCCCGCCGCGAGTTGCCCAATCTGCCCCGCCGCCTGCGCAGGCTCATCTTTACCGTGCCCACAGCCATGCCCGTGGCCGAAAAACGCATTTTTCGCCGCTGGGTGGTCTGGGCCGTGCGTGTTGTGTGGAATGCGCTGGGCTGGGAACAGTGGTATGCCCCCAAAACGCTTGCGCGGGGCCAGGGCGGCGACTATCGCCAAAGCCCGCAGGTGCGTTGCGACTGGGACGAAGCCAGTTGCTCGCAGCTTGTCTTGCTGTACAACGAACTGGCCGTAAAGCAGCATGGCGATGCGCACCACCTCTTCCACCTTTTGGGCAGACCGCGCGCCTCCTGCCAGAACAGGCCCTGCGTGCGCATGGCCTCCATCGACATTGGCGGCGGCACCACAGACCTGTCCATCGCAACCTATGAACTCGCCAGCGGCGAAGGCGACACCGCCCGCATTGTGCCGCACACAGAGTTCAGGGACGGCTTCAACATCGCTGGTGATGAAGTTTTGCGCGAGGTTGTGGCCAACCATGTGATTCCGGCCATAGGCCAGGCGCTGGTGCAACAGGGGCTCACAGAGCCCCGCGCCCTTCTGGGCCAACTCTTTGGGCGCGACTCCATCGGCATGTCGCAAGAAGACCGCAACACCCGCGTGCGCCTTGTGCGGCAAATTGCCGTTCCCGTGGCCCTGGGGCTTCTGGCGGCCTGCGAAAATCCGGATATGCGCCATGCCAGCTATACATGCGCCTTGCGAGACTTTTTTGAGCCCGACCTGCTGCATAGCCCTGACGCTGCGCAGCCCGCTGCACAAGCCGAGGGCGAAAGCACGGTTTACGAGCCTTCCTCCCGTGCGCCACGCCCACAGGCCGCCATTTTACGGGCGGTGGAGGGCATGGTGCGCCGGGGCGCACCCTTCATCCAAAACTTTAACATTCTGGATGTGCCCATTGTGGTCAGCCCCACCGCGGTGGATGTGACCATACGCGCAACCCTTGGCCCAACCCTGTCTGCCCTGTGTGAAGTGGTGCATATGTATGACTGCGACGTGCTGCTGCTCACGGGGCGGCCCAGTTCGTGGAACGGAGTGGTGGCTTCGGTGCTTGCCAAGCTGCCCGTGCCGCCGGACAGGATCATGCCCATGCGCAGCTATCACGCGGGATCCTGGTATCCCTTTGCAGACGCGCAAGGCCGCATCACAGACCCCAAGACCACTGTGGTTGTGGGGGCCATCCTCTGCGCGTTGGCCGACGGGCATCTTGAAGGCTTTTCCTTTAATTCCGGCGCACTGCGGCTTACATCCACAGCCCGGTACATCGGCGAGATGGACATCAACAGCCAGCTTAAAAAGCCCAAGGTCTGGTTTACTGTGGATGTAGACAGCCATGAAGGCACCGAACAGATACGCCGCGTGGCCTTCAGCGGGCCGCTTTCCATCGGTTATCGGCAGCTGGATGCGGAGCGCTGGCCCACCACGCGCTACCACCTGCTCGCTTTTGCCAATGAAGACGCCCGCGCCAGAGCTTCCGGCCGCCTGCCTTACGAGGTGGAGGTGCGCTTGACTGTCGAGGACGTGTGGGACGATGCCCCACGCTCTGATGACGAGAAAGACCGCAGCGAAGGCGAGTTCAGCATTATTTCCATTGTGGACAGCCAGGGACGTGGCGTGGACAGGCGCGATCTTGAAATACGCCTGCAAACACTGAAGCTGGACGAAGGCTACTGGCTGGACACCGGCATTGTGACCGATGCCGGTTAAGCGAGGCAATTAGTTATGGTAATGCAGCAAGATATGAACCTTGCGCGGCAGTGCCGCCAATTGGCGGACACTGCTGGCCAGGCCGGAACATGGCTTCAGGACAATGCCGAACTTGTGGGTGGCGAAAAAAACGCCCTTCTCAGAGACATGCGCCACGCAGTCCGCTTTTTCGGCAAGTGCGGACAGGCGGCTGAACGTAAAATGTGCGTGGGCGTCTTCGGCCCAAGCCAATCGGGCAAGTCGTACCTTATCTCGGCCCTTGCCAGTGATGCTGATGGAACGCTCCTGGCCGATTTTTGCGGTGAACGCCATGATTTTTTAAAAAAAATCAATCCCGAAGGGGGCAAAGAATCCACCGGCCTTGTCACGCGCTTTACCACAAGCCAACCTGAAGGTCTCTCGCCGGAATTTCCCATCCGCCTGCGCCTGCTTTCTGAAACCGATGTGGCCCGTGTGCTGGCCAATACCTATTATGCAGACTGTGACCATCAGGATGCTCCCGTCGCCGAGGCGCTGGTCAAGGCTCTGGACGCCATTGAGGCCCAAGCGGCCGCAAGCGCTGTTTCGGGCGGGCTGAGCGTTGATGACGTGGAAGACCTGCGCGACTATGTGAACAAAAATTTCAATTCGCGCCCGCGTGTGCAGATGCTTCAGAACGGCTACTGGGCCCGTGCTGCCGCTCTGGCGCCGCGGTTGGACACAGCGGGCCGCGCCCGCCTTTTTGGCCTCATCTGGGATGAGGTAGAAGAATTCCAGTCCGTTTACCTGCAATTATGCGAGGCATTGCAGGATCTTGGCAACGCGGCCGAGGTCAATTGCCCGCTTGAGGCCCTTATTCCGCGTGAACGGAGCATCATTGATGTGGAGCGCCTGCGCGGGCTCAGGCAGAGCAGCGATGATGTTCTGCCAATTCTTGCGCCCAACGGTCGCACGGTCAGCCTGCCCAGGGCGGTGGTTACGGCCTTGACGGCCGAACTCACCATTTTCATGTATGAAAAACCCGATGATTTTTTTGACCATACCGACCTGCTGGACTTTCCCGGATACCGCTCGCGCTACAAGTTCACCAACCTGCGCGAAGCCCTGGCCAGCAAGGAAGACATGCTCAAAGAGCTTTTTCTGCGCGGCAAGGTCGCCTACCTTTTTGAGCGCTACCGCGAAGAAAAAGAACTGACCAGCATGCTCCTGTGCATCGCGTCCGGCCCGCAAGAGGTACACGACCTGCCCCACGCCGTTTACGAGTGGATTTGCTCTACCCACGGCGAAAAACCCGCAAGCCGCGCGGGCAAGGCTCCGGCCCTCTTTTTCGTGCTCACCAAGATGGATATGGAGTTTGAAAAAAAGAAAGGCTCGCCCTCGGTGGAAACCCGCTGGTCAACCCGACTGGAATCATCGCTGGTAAAATTTTTCGGTCAGGTGCATGACTGGCCAGAAAACTGGGACGGCGTCCACCCCTTCAACAATGTTTTTCTTCTGCGCAATCCCAACTTCACCTGCGAAGCCATATTTGACTACGCAGGCGGGCGAGAAGCCGGAATCCGCCAGGATCAGACAGCCTTTGTAGAAGAAGTGCGCCAGGCCTTTTTGCAGTCGCCTCTGGTGCAACGGCATGTGGCCGACGCAGAAAAAGTCTGGCAGGCAGCCATGACCCTCAACGACGGCGGCGTAAGCCTGTTGCGCGACAGCCTGCGCCCCCTGTGTAATCCCGAATTGAAACGGCAACAGATCAGCGTGAGCCTTGATGAAAAAAAAGAACAGCTTCAGGCGCGCCTTACCCCCTTTTACCGCACAGACGACCGCGAAGAACTGCGCCGCCAAAAGGAACAGCTTTCGCGCAGCCTTGTGACATTGCTTGCCAAGGTTGCACAAAAACAGCTCTTTGGTGATTTTTTACGCCGCCTGCAAGTTCGCGATTATGACCTGTATGAGCTCTGTCTCAACGCCCGGCAAATACCGGAACAAGGCCAATCGCCGGCTAGCGCTCAGGTGGTGGGAACACGCGTTTCAGCCGACGATATTCTTGGAGACATTTTTGGCGACAGCGCCGAAAGCACGCCCGTAGCAACAACGCCAAGCGAACAGGAACAGGCCCTGGATATGGCCGGGGTTTTTGCTTCGCTTGTTATGGAGCACTGGATAGGCCGCCTGCGCGACCTGTCCGCCTCTGGCGAGGCCCGCAACCAGCTGGGGCTTCCAGCTCTGGAGCTTGACCAGTTGTGTCATGAAATCATTCTGGCCGCAGCGCGCTGCCGCCTGCGTGAAAACCTTGAAGAGCAGTTGCGCCGGGGCACGTCATACAGCAACATCGCCCGTGAACGTCTGGTCTGGAAGCAGGTAAGCCTGGCCGCAGACGCCATCAACGCCTTTGTTGACTGGTTGGGTTTTGACCCGCGCTTCAAAAGCCAGAGCCAGCGCACCATCCTTTTTGGCGGCAAGAGCGTCAGCCTTTTTGATCCGCCGCAGCCCATCACAGGCGAACCCCGTATCGGCGAGCAGGAAACGCCCTATGACCGCCTCTGGTATACAGACTGGCTGCGCGCCCTGGCCTACAGCATCACGGCCAATGTGGACTTTGACGGCCAGCAGACCCTGGACCCGGAACAAAACAATCGCCTGCGAGATATCTTGCAGGTTTTCAAGGGATAATCTATGCGAGCCAGCATTGCAGTTGACCCGGCGCGCGGCCCCGGATACGGCATCATTGAAATCGAGGGCGCGGGCGATCCCCTTGCCCCTGCTTTTACCCTGCAAAGGGCCTCTGACGGCAAATGCCTCTCGTCCGGCGGCTGGCAGGAAAGCGAAACGGCCGTAAACCCGCAATCGTGGGATACAATTGACGGCAAACTGCGGCTGCATGTGGGCCCGGAAGTTATAGACGAGCTGGACAGCCTGGACGCCTACCGCATCAGCCTGCCCGGTCTGGGCGCATGCGCCATGGCCGTGGGCAGACTCATGTATTCCCATATCAGCGGTGGTCAGGGCATGGGCACGCAGACAGCCCCGACCACGGCGCCAGAACCAGCGCCCGAGCCAGCGCCAGAACCGGAACCCGCGCCGGAGCCCATTCCGGAACCGGAGGCCCCTCTGGCGGAACCGCCCTTGCAAATGGCAGACAAAACCGAAACCAGCCCGAAAAGCGGCGGAAAAACAGCCATAATTGTGGGTGGGCTGGCGCTCTTGCTTTGCGCCGGGCTTGCCTTGTGGTGGTTTGTGCTGCGTGAGCCGGAAAGCCCCCCGCTGCCGCAAACGCCCGCGCAGTCTGCCACCAATGCCGCTTCCGGTGCGCAAAGTGCAGAAAGCGCCGCTGCCGCCAAATCTCCCCTGGCCACTGCCCGCGAACAATTGCGTGGTGAAGCCTTGCCCGATGTGAGCATGGCCATGGCCAAACCCCTGCGCAAGGCCGATGCAAGCCCCGAAGAGTGCGATGCCGCTTTTCTGCTGCTGGAAGACGCTGCCCAGAAAGGCAATGCAGAAGCCATGCTGCTGGTGGGCGAATATTACGATCCCATGGCCTCTCTGCCCCGGGGCAGCATCCCCGTGGACATGACCCAGGCAAAACGCTGGTATGACGAAGCCCTGCTCAAGGGGCAAGACAAGGCGCTGGCTCAGGCAGCCCTGGATAAACTCAAGGAATACGCCAAGGCCGAAGAAGCCAAGGGCAACGCCGAAGCGCGCGCTTTACTGCAAAACTGGAAGTAATCAGCATTTTCAGCAGCTGGCAAGCCCTTTACCGGCTAATCCGGTGGGGCGCAGGCGCGGCCGAAGCGCTGGCGCTGATAGAAGGTCTGGCGTTGGTCGAAGTGCTGCTGTTAGCTCTGGCCAAAGCTTGGGCCTCACCGAGGTCTGATTCTTGCCGAGGCCATAGCTCATGCCGAGGGCAAGGCTCTTGCCGAGGCCAAGGCTCTTGCCGAGGCGCTGGCGCTGATAGAAGGTCTGGCACTGGCCAAGGTTCTGATGTCGGCTCTGCCCGAGGCCCGGCGTTGATTTTGGCTATGAGCTTTGGCTTTGGCAGTGCGGATATTATCAATACAAAAACGGAGTTCGGGAGGACACCCCCCATGCGCCCCATCACCATCATATCTTGTCGACATTGTATATTCGGTGCTCTGTCCGGCATAGTGGCCTGCTCTCTTGCCCTGTTTTTTGTCCTCACTGCCGGAAGCGCCTTTACGGCGTCACAGGCACAGGCTGCCCCCCTGCTGCTTGAAGGTAAAAAAACACTTTTTCAGCGGGTGGTCAGCCATCCGGGCGCGCGCCTTATGACAAATCCCGCAGCTGATGCCGCTGTGGTGAAAGAAAACGTGACGCCCTTTACCGTTTTTTATGTTTACGCCCGCAACGAGGGCTGGCTTCAGGTGGGCGCAGGCGCCGCCGCCCCCGAGGGCTGGCTGGAAACAGCCAAGGCAACCGATTGGAACCAGTCCCTCACCCTGCTCTTTACGCCGCGCACAGGCCGCGATCCGGTACTTTTCTTTAAAGCCGAAAATGCGCTGAACGATGTCTGCGCCGCGCCGGATATGGATGCTCGCCTGGACAAACTCAATGCCGAATCCGCCAGCCTTCTCCAAGGCGGTAAAACACCGCCCGCCGATTTTCCCGTGCTGGCCAGCGAGCCTGCGGACGCAGCCGGGGCAGTTTCAGAAAAACGTTTTTATCTCATGCCCATTCTGGACATGAAAGACCCCTTTGACGGCGTAAAATTTTTGCGTGTGGCTTCCATCGACCCCGGCAATATGCCGGGCAGCCAGAATGGCAAAAGCGGCCCGCCCAAAACAGGTATAGCCCTTGTCATTGACACCACAATTTCCATGAAACCCTATATTGATCAAAGCCTTAACGTGGTGCGCCAAATATACGACAAGATTGAGCAGGACAAGCTGGAAGACAACGTGGGCTTTGCCGTGGTTGCCTTTCGCAACAGCACAAAAGCCACCCCTGGGCTTGGCTATGTATCTGAAGTTGTAAGCGATTTTACCACAGCCAAAAATCGTAAAAGCCTTGAAGAAAAGCTCGCCAAAGTGCAGGAAGCCACCGTCTCCAGCCACGATTTTAATGAAGACTCCCTGGCAGGCGTGTATAAAGCCGTTGAGGCCCTCAACTGGGGCGAGTATTCTTCGCGCCTCATCCTGCTCATTACCGATGCCGGCCCGCTAAAAAGCACCGATGCCCACGCCTCTGTCAGCATGGGCCCCAGCGAACTCAATGACTTTGCGCGTCAAAAAGGCATCTGGATATCCGCCCTACACATCAAAAGCCCCGGCGGAGCCAAAAATCATGCCTATGCCGAGCAAAGCTATCGCGCCCTGAGCAAGCTTTCGGGCAATCGCGCCAACTATCAGGTAGTTGCCGCGCCCACAGCCGCAGCCGGGGCCAAGCAATTTGCAGAAGTGGCAAAGGTGCTGGCCACCGGCATGGTGGATATGGTCAAAAACACTGCCCTGGGCAAAGTTATGACCAAGCCCAAAGACGAAAAACCCCAAAAGCTTACGGCCGAAGAAGAAGCCGCCCGGCTTGCTGCCACTCTGGGTTATGCCATGCAGCTGGAATATCTGGGTAAAGCGCGCGAAAACCAGGCCCCCAGCGTGGTCAGCTCGTGGATTGCCGATATGGATCTCAAGCGCCTTGCCAGAAGCGAACAAAGCCCCAGCGTTGAAGTGGCCGTGCTGCTGACAAAAAACCAGCTTAATGACCTGAGCGCCCAGATAAAGGCCGTCATTGACAGCGCAGAACGCACCAAAAAGACCGACTCGCGCGATTTCTTTCAGGGTGTGCTCTCGGCCTCCACGCGCATGGCCCGTGACCCCAATATGCCGACACAGGGGAAAAACCTGGCGCAACTGGGTGTGCTGGCAGAATTTCTGGATGGCTTGCCCTACAAGAGCGACATCATGCTGCTGCGCGAAGAAGATTGGTATCGCATGAGCGTTGGTGAGCAAACGGCCTTTATCAACAGGCTTAAATCACGCCTGGCCCGTTATGAAGAATACGACCGGGATCGCGCCAACTGGGAAAGCTTCGGCCAGCCCAACCCCGGCGACTGGGTATATCGCGTGCCTTTGAGCATGCTGCCCTAGACAGTGTCGTCACGAGCGCCTTTCCTGGTATTTCTGCATCGAACTTCTCCTTTTATTCCGGTCGAGTACCAGAAGAGTACACTCCCTGCATAAAAGGCTCGCTCTCCTTGATATACCAAGGAAATTCATCTCGTGACGACACTGTCTAAAGCATTTTAGTTTTGGAAAAATTTAAAGCTCTAACGCTGCACGAGAGTGCAGCGCGCCGTAACACGGCGTGAGTTCTACCGGAAATTGCATTTTTCGGCAGAATGGCAACTTTGAAATATGAAGCATTTCAAAGTTAATCCGCTCTAGACAGTGTCTGACAAGGCCCGCATATGGACAAGCATGTTTTTTCCCTGCGCCAGATACGCAAAAGCCGCCCCGGGGCTGAAGGCTTCAGCCTGCATGTAAGACGTCTTGATATTCCCCGCAGCGGCCTGCTGGCGCTGGTGGGGCCCAGCGGTTGCGGCAAGAGCACGGCTCTGGATCTGCTGGCCTGCATACTTCGCCCCGATGCGCTTTTGGCCCCGACCACGGCAAGCCACACGGAGCAGCGCTTTGTGTTCAGCCCAGAACCCCATGAAAACATTGACGTGCTTCGAGCCTGGGACACTGGCAGCCCCAACGCCCTGGCCCAGATTCGCCAGCGCCACCTGGGCTATGTGTTGCAAACCGGCGGGCTGCTGCCCTTTCTTACGGCTGGCGACAATATTCTTCTGCGCTGCCGCAGCCTGGGTTGCCTGGAAGAACGCAGCCCCCAAGTGCAGGCCATAGTGGAAGGGCTTGGTATCGGGCGCCTGCTTGATCAATATCCGGCAACGCTTTCTGTGGGCGAACGCCAACGGGCGGCCATTGCCGCTGCCCTGGCTCACGGCCCCGACGTGGTGCTGGCCGACGAACCTACGGCAGCCCTTGACCCCATGCACGCCCGCAATGCCCTGCGCATTTTCACAGACTTGGCCCGCAAACTGCAAATTACTGTTATTATGGTGACACATAACCTTGAAATGGCGCAGGAGGCGGGCTTCACGCCCGTAAGAGTCGTCCCCGAAGAAAGCGAACAGGGCATTGTATCGCACATTGACCACGCGGCAGACTCCGCCGCGCCCCACAACACGAACGGCGGCTTATCCGGCGGCGCGCCCAACGGCAAGCCCGGCACCATGCCCCACAGCACGCTCGACGAGCGGGGGGCTCTGCTATGAGCCGCCCCCAGACTCCCGGACGTTTTCTGGCGCTGACGCAGATGCTCCGCCTTTCCTGGCGAGACTACGCGCGGGAAAAGTTGCTCTCTGCCTGTGCGGTTCTGGGCCTTGCCGCCGTGCTCACACCTCTGTTGGTGCTCTATGGCGTCAAATTTGGCGTCATGCAGACGCTGACGGACAGGCTGCGCAACGAGCCGCGCAATCTTGAAATCTCGCCGGTGCTCAGCGGGCGTTTTCCGCAGCAATATCTTGATGACCTGGCTGCACACCGGGACGTTTCCTTTGTGCTCCCCCGCACGCGCTCCATCGCCGCCACTATGGATCTCATGGCCAGCGACAGCGCCCGGCAGACAAGCCTGCTGGTTTCGCTGGAGCCAACGGCCCCGGGGGATCCGCTTTTGCGCCATTACGATGCCGCCGTACCGGCCATGCCGCACAATGCCGCCACAGAAGCCATCGGTATCTCCCTTTCAAGCCCTGCAGCGGAAAAACTGCACGTGACCACGGGCGACACGCTTTCCGGCAGGGTGGAACGCCGCCTCAACGGTCAGGCGCAAAGCGTGCGCGTTCCCCTGCGCGTGGTTTCAGTTCTACCCCTTGCAGCTCAGCAGAAGGATGTGGCTTTTATTCCTTTTCCCCTGCTGGAAGCCACCGAAGACTATCGCGACGGCCGCGCTGTGCCGGAGATGGGAACGCAAAACGGCTGGACAGGTGAGCAGCGCCCCAAAGAGGCACGCCTCTACCCCGGCTTTCGGCTCTATGCCAAAAACCTGGATGCTGTCATGGGCCTGCGACAGGCCTTTGCGCAACAAGGGCTGGAAGTTTATACCCATGCAGAAGAGATTGAACAGATCAACAGCCTGTCCCAGGCCCTCAATCTTGTCTTTGCGCTCATTTGCGCGGCTACGGCCGCTGGTTTTCTTGCGTCTACCACCAGCAGCACCCTTGCCAGCGTAAAACGCAAGGAACGCACTTTGGGCCTGCTGAGCCTGACAGGCTTTACCACCGGTCAGCTTATGCTGCTCCCTCTAGCACAGGCGCTGCTAACCGCCCTTCTTGGGACAACGCTGGCTTCGGGCATGTACGCGTTGGCGGCGCTGGTTATCAACCATCTTTTCAGTGCCAGCCTTAGTGGTATGGAGCAGGTCTGCCGTCTGCTGCCGCAACATTTTTTCATTGCCTTTGCCGCCGTGGCCGGTCTTGCCGTGACAGCGGCTCTGGGGCCAGCGTTGCGGGCCGCGCGCATCGAACCTTCGGAGGTCATCCGTGAAGTGTAAAGCACGGTCTTTTCCGGCATTTTTTTTCCTGTTCCGCCTTATCTTGCTGGCCTGCCTGTTGTGCTCCGCCATACCGCCGCATGAGGCAAAGGCCGCCCTGGCCCGCAAAGGCGAGCTGACCGCCGCAGACGCCTATAACCCCAAGCCTGATGCTGACGACATTCTGCTGCCCATGCCCTGCGGGCTTAGTATGGCCTTCAAGCTGGTGGCCGTACCCGCTAAAGGCCTTTTGTGGGATATGCCCCTGCGCCCCGGTGTGGATGACAACGCCAACGCAAACCGCGCCTTCTATGACCGCCGCTATAATGCGGCGCTTTCCGGCGCATTCACCCTTGAAGACCTGCCACAGGATTGGCGCAAGCTCGCTCCCAAGGGGCAAAACTATTTTTATCTTGTGGCAAAATATGAAGTCTCCAACCTGCAATGGCAGGCTGTTATGGATGCGTCCTGCCCGCCCGCTGATCCCCCCGCAGCCAGCGCGGCAAAGCCGGTGACCGACATAAACTGGTATGATTCCGTAGACTTTACACGCAAATATACTACGTGGCTTTTACAAAATTCTCCCCAATCCCTCCCCCGTTTTTCCGGCGACAACCGCAATGTGGGTTTTGTGCGTCTGCCCACGGAAACAGAGTGGGAATACGCCGCCCGCGGCGGACATATGGCAGGCGGCCAGCAGCTTTTGCAGGAAGATTTTTTTGCCCTGCCGCCTGAATCCAACAAGGCCGACTATGCCGTGTACCGGCCAGAGGGCGCGGCCAGAGCGGAAGAAACCGCCAACATCGGCTCGCGCAAGCCCAATCCCCTGGGTATATACGATACCGCAGGCAATGCCGCTGAAATGGTTTTGGACGCCTTTCGCTTTTCACTGGCTGGCAGGCTGCACGGTTCGGCGGGCGGCTTTGTGCGCAAGGGCGGCTCTTTTCTTTCCGGCGAAGCGGAAATTTTGCCCGGTCGACGGGAAGAAACGCCGTTTTTCATGGCCGACGGCCCGGCCCATGCCCGCGATATGGGCTTTCGCCCGGTTATTTCAGGCATCAATACGCCAGGCGGAGCACGCCCCCAGGAACTGCTGGCAGAATGGGCCAAAGCCGGAGAATCTTTGGAAGCTGCGGGCTACGCCACACAGGCCGCACGTAATCCCCTAGAAGAACTGGATCGCCTGCTGGTGTCTGCCCCCAATGAGGCCGTGAAGAAAAATCTTCAGGAATTGCGCAATACCATTAAAGAAAACAACATCATGCTTGAGCGGCAAAAGCAGATGGAAGCGCAGTCGCTCATACGCACCGGCGTGTACATGACCGAGACAATCCGCAACTATTCCATCCGAAGAAAATCCCTGCAATCTCAGATGGACAGCATGCAAAGAGAGAGCAAAACTGCCAAGGGCGCCGAACTTGAAAAACTGCGCCAGATAATGGATAATGCTCGTCGAGGGCTTGTCATGCTGGATACCAGCATCGACAAATCCCTGACCTTTTATCGCAGTAAGGTGGAAGACGGCGCGCAAATGGCGCCGGAAACGCTGTCATCAGCCTATGATTCTCTGAGCAAAGATTTCAGCGGCAATGACCCCTTCAACGAAAACATGCGGGTCAACCTTGATCTATACCGCAGTCACGTTGATTTGTTACGTAAAAATAAATCCTTGCCGCGAGAGGTCATGCAAAAGGAAATTTTAGAACGTCGCTTTCAGTGACCAAAGGAGTGCTTCAAGATGGCTGAGAAACTGCGCATTGGGTGGATTGGAATCGGGGTGATGGGTTTGTCCATGGCCGGTCATTTGCTGGATGCAGGACATACCCTGACCGTATACAACCGCACCCGTGCCAAAGCCGACCCGCTGCTTGCCAAGGGCGCGCAATGGGCCGACACTCCGCGCCAGGTGGCTGCCAACTCCGACGTGGTTTTTACCATTGTCGGCTATCCGCAGGATGTGGAAAGCGTCATCCTGGGTGAAGAAGGCGTGCTGAAAGGACTGCCTGCTGGCGGCATTGTGTGCGACATGAGCACCTCAAGCCCCGCTCTGGCCGAGCGCATCGCCGCTGCGGCCCTGCAACAGGGTTGCCTGTCTTTGGATGCCCCGGTCACCGGCGGGGATGTGGGCGCGCGCAACGCCACTCTCTCCATTTTTGTGGGCGGCGACAAAGAAGGCTACGAAAAGCTTGAAGGCTGCTTCAACAGCATGGGTAAAAGCATTCTGCACTGTGGTGGCCCCGGTTTTGGGCAAAAAGCCAAACTGGCCAATCAGGTTGCCATTGCCGGTGTTATGTTCAGCGTGTGCGAGTCCTGCCTTTTTGCGCAGGAGGCCGGTCTGGATGTGGCCCAATGGCTGGATCTGGTGGTTGCTGGAGCTGCGGGCAGCAAAGCTATGGATACGCTTGGGCGGCGCATTCTCAAAAAGGACTTTGATCCGGGCTTTTTCATCAACCACTTTATCAAAGACCTTGGCCTCTGCCTTGAAGAATGTCGCCGCATGCAGCTTGTGCTGCCCGGCATAGGCCTTGCTGAAGAGCTGTACCGCACCATGCAGGCAAGAGGACAGGGCAACATGGGCACTCAGGCGCTTATTGACTGCCTTGCTACCCTTTCCGGCAAGCAGTGGCAGCAACACAGCTAGATAACGCATTCTCCCGCCCGGTGGCCCTGCCCGCCGGGCGGTCTGGTTTCTGACGTGCCTGCGCCCTCTGCTCCTTGGGCCAATCAGCCGATGGAGGCCGCCATGACACAAGCTGTTCCCCAAAACCCCCTACAAGATGAGGCATTGCAACCTTACACCTTTTTTTTACAACAACGGGGCAAGATATTTTCAGCGGAACTGGCCCGCATTGTAAAGCAGTACGGCTCATTACGCGCCTACGCAAGCCTGCACCACAGCCTTGGCATACATAAAATTAACGATGCCCAAGGCCACAGCTGCTGGCGGCTGCGCGAATATATGCCCCATGCGGCGGCCTTGTGGCTGACCACTGATTCGCTCAATTTTCAACGGCACGCTCATTTTCAGTTTATCCCCCAGCCAGAAGGTTTTTTCGAACTGATCGTGCCCGAAGAAGCGCTGCGCCACGGCAGCTACATGGAACTGCGCGTTCAGCCATCCAATGCCCCCGACGGGGCCCGTGCCCTGCGTCGTGTGCCGTCTTTCGCCCGCTGGGTGGAACAGGATACGGTTATGCCCGGCCAGTGGTGCGCCCGGCTCTGGCTGCCGGAAAAACCCTTTCATTTTACACACCGCCGCCCGGAAAAGCCGTTCTTTCCCCGCATCTACGAAGCCCATGTGGGCATGGCCCAATCCTCTTTGCAACGCAGCGGCAGCAGTGTGGGCAGCTATGCGGATTTTACCGCACATATTTTGCCGCGCATACGTGCATGCGGCTATACAGCGGTACAGCTTATGGGCATTTTGGAGCATCCGCTCTACCGTTCCTTTGGCTACCAGGTCAGCAGCTATTTTGCCCCATCCTCCCGCTACGGAAGCCCCGACGAATTCAAGGCCCTGGTTGATACGGCGCATGGGCTCGGCCTTGCCGTCATCCTTGATATTCCGCATGCCCATGCCTGCCCCAATACCGAACAGGGGCTCGCCCGCTACGACGGCAGCGACTATTTTTTCACCGGCACATTGAACCAATGGTGTACGCCCTCTTTTGACTTCGGCCAGGAGATGACGCGCCGCTTTCTGCTCTCCAACTGCTGCTACTGGCTTGAAGAATATGGCATAGACGGCTTTCGCTCCGACGCTGTGGGCAACATCCTGTATTATGATCACGGCATGGATGACGATTTTTCTCACGTAGGCCGCTGCTTTTACGACAAAAATGGCAATCCTCGCGGCAACACCTACGGCGAACTGTACCTCGCCTTGTCCAACACCCTGACACATGAAATGTGCCCGTCGGCCATAACCATTGCCGAAGAATTTTCCGGCATGCCAGGGCTCACCTGCCCCCCCGAGCAGGGAGGGCTTGGCTTTGACTACCGCTTTGCCATGGGCATTCCCGATTATTGGGCAAAATGTATTATGGGCCCCCGCGACATGGGCAGCATGTGGCATGAAATGACCAATCACAGGCCATATGACCGCACCATCAGCTATGTGGAATGCCATGACCAGTGCATAAACGGCAAAGACGCCATGATCTGGCGGCTGCTTGGTGAACGCATGTACAGCCACATGTCTCTTGCCACAGACAACTGGGCCGTATCGCGCGGGCTCGCTTTTTACAGGCTTATGCGCCTTATTACACTGGGCACTGCTGACGCGGGTTACCTCAATTTTATGGGTAATGAGTTTGGACACCCCGAATGGCTTGATGCAGAAAGTTATGCCCAAAGGCAGTGGCACCTGCCCCAGGCGCCCGATCTCAAATACGGCCTCCTGGCCGCCTGGGATAAGGCGCAAATGCTGGATCTGGTTCAGCCACACCTGAACAGTTTTGCGCAAGCTCCCCTTTTCCGCTTTATTCACGAAGAAAAACGCTTGCTGGCCTTTGAGCGGGGTGAATTACTTTTTGCCTTTAACTTTCATGAGCTTGATGCCCAAAAAAACCTGACCTTTGCCGTTTCGCCCGGTAAATATGTGGAGCTGCTTTCGTCGGACGAAACACGTTTTGGCGGGCACGGAAACATCGACATATGCGGCCAGCCCGTAGAGCATTTTACCCAAGCCTTGCCCAAGCGCCACGAGGGAAACATCCACCTCTATCTGCCTCCTTTGGTCGGTTTGGTATTATTAAAGAAAAATAATTTAAAAAAAGATTGACAGAACAAGTGCTTCAGCGTAGTTATCTTTCTCGCGTCGGGATGTAGCGCAGCCTGGGAGCGCACTTGAATGGGGTTCAAGGGGTCGAAGGTTCAAATCCTTTCATCCCGACCAGCTTAAAAAAGCAAATGAAAATGGCCGTTTAGGGTAATACCTAGATGGCCTTTTTCTTTACCCTTGCGCCAACTTCATAATATACTGATATTGTTTAAAAAGGCTGAAAAATAAGTATGGCTTGCGCTTCTTTGCGAGAAAATCGGCGCTAGAAACTGATTTTTATTACTATGTGGTAAATTTTCGTGCTGCGTTGCTTGGGTAGCTGAATGACCAACTCCGCCAATTCATCTTGTGGCTGTGTTGGCGCGTATGTTGGTACTCTTTTTAAAAAAAGCATCCATAATCATTCTACCGGCAGAGATCGACAACGCGCACTCCAGCCTCGGCTTGCCGCAATATGGGGTCAGTTGGATTCTTTGGATATAATAAAAAAGGCAAGGGACACCACTCCCTTGCCACAGCTTAGTCCACCAGAAGTTTGAATTTTACCGTATATGCATCCCCCCCTTAAAGCTCAAAATTCACAGTGCAGTGAGCCCGTGTAAGCTTACTGGCTAAATCCCATCCAATAGGGCCAGCACTCTGTTCAAATCCAGCCCTTGGTGAACAGACAATGCTTCGGTAGGACTTGCGCTGACACTTTCTCCTACCGTAACCAAGGCCTCTTGAGCCTCCGCATCCGTCAAGAGGCTAGGAGCGTTGACATTAACAACATCTCCTGTCTCTGGAGAACGGGAAGCTTCAGGTAAATTTGTTTTTCCATGAACGGCGATACCCGCCGCATTGCTTTGCATCATGTCGACTGCCATTCCTTCAATACTGCGGATCATATCCTTCTCCTTTCTATCCACCGATCAGTTGCATTGCCATCTGGGGCAGTGAATTGGCTTGCGCCAGCATGGCAACCGCAGACTGCGCAAGAATTTGTTGACGAACAAATTCCGTCATTTCAGTTGCCACATCTACGTCCGATATGCGGGATTCAGCGGCCTGGAGGTTTTCAGCCTGGATATTCAAGTTGGTGATGGTATTTTCCAGGCGGTTCTGAATTGCTCCAAGGTTTGCACGAATATTGTCTTTGGACACAATCGCTTGAGTTAGTGCCGCCAAAGCTTGCTGTGCCGCTTCCTGAGTGGAAATTGTTGCTCCAGGGCGGGGCCTTGTGAGATTAAATGTGTGCTCTTGGGCAAAGGTCGAAGATGCTGCAACCATGCTTCCTTCTCCACCAACCAGCCCATGATCAGTGTCCAGGTATGTGGTACCGTTTGTTCCAATGTCGGTATAAATGGAGGTGATATCAGAAGGAATACCAGTTTTTGTTGCTGTTATGGTTATACCCGATACCGAGAAGGTATTGCTGGCATTTAACTGGCTTTGGTCAAGTTGATGGCCCCATGCGGCTCCTGCGGGCGTGAGCCCAAAAACACTTCCCAGCGAACTCGTCATATTTGTCCAAGCGTCTGCGCTTGCCATATTCTCTGCAATATTTTGCGCAACCCGGGTAGGATTTCCTGCGACAAGAGCTTCATTATAGTAATAATTAAAGCCAGATGTGATGCCGTCACCATCGTATGTTCCTCTATACAATGAGTTCATTGCACTTTGAACCTGTGCCCCAAGCGTATTTGCCATTGACTGAGCAGTGGTATCGCAAGCGGAATGTATTTCAAGGACCTGTTCTGGACTAAGCACCGCAGGACTAACAATTACTAGAGCTGTTTTCGCTTTTGTTACGGCATCATTGTATAATGAACTATAGACATTGTTATAGACAGATTCTTTAGCGATGCTACCAATATGTTCAATGAATGCTTCAGCCCCCTCACTGTTTCGAGGAGGAAGGACGCCGGGAGGTGGAGTGGTAAGGCTGCTGATATTTCCATCTGTAGCAACCGTTTGATTGGCTTCTTGAACGGCTGCAAAAGCAGCTTTTTGTGCCGCTTCCATGGCTTTTGAATCGGCCTGCACGGGGGACATTCCCTGTGAAATGTAGCTGGTATAGGCGTTTAGATACGGGGTGCTGTAGTTGTCGTCATATATCTTATCCAGAGCGGCCATGGACATTTTTTCATCTTGCTTTGCGTATGTTTCCGCAAGTACTTGGGCTTGAGTCGCCGCTTGGGCGCTGGCATCCTGCGCATCAATTCCGGGGTCGGGCGGTGTTCCGGCAGTCAGCTTGTCATAGATGGAAATGTAAAAATCCTGATATTTTTCTGCATATGTTGCAGTATACGCGGCGGTGCCCGCAGCATTTCGCAAATTTTCATAATAGGCGCTTGTTAATTCCGGGGGGGACATCACAGCCGTATTACCGACCCCCAAGGCTGAAGCTGTAGCGCAGCCTACTTGAATATAATAGTAGTCTTCAGCCGAGTCGTTTCCTGTGCCAAAGTGAACCTTGAGCGCACCAGTTGATGTTAAGCCGCTGCCGTTGTGTTCCCCTGAAAGATTTCCATTTAACAAATGAATACCGTTGAAATCAGTCGCATTGGCTATACGGGTAATTTCCGAAGCCATGGCCTGATACTCGGACTCAATGACAAGACGTTGGGTGGAGTCGTATGTGCCTGTGGCAGCCTGCTCTGCAAGCTCTTTCATTCGGATCAGCTTTTCATCAATAACGCCCAATGCCCCATCTGCGGTCTGGATCAATGAAACCGCATCATTCGCATTTCTTGCACCCTGTTGGAGTGTCGCAATATCGGCACGTTGCAATTCCCTTATCGCAAGCCCCGCAGCATCATCAGCAGCGGAGTTTACCCTCAGCCCTGTTGAAAGCCGCTGGACCGACTGCCCAAGCTTTGAGTAGTGCGCATTCAAATTCCTAGCCGTATTGGCGGCCATCAAGTTGTGATTAATCACCAAACTCATAGCTCCCCCTCCAAATAATAACTGTCAGTATATTTTTATATTCAAAAAATATACCAACAGTATATTTACGAGGGCTTACGCATGGCTCATGGTAGAAGCTGTCAATTTTTACCATGTTTTGGACGATATTCTTTGACACATCTTGCAGATGGAACGTCCTTTGATATGTTAATAATACGATAAAATTATTTACTTTTTATTATGATTGAGAGGATGGAGAGAATAGGAGACAGCATGAGTGATGAAAAACAGCTAGGAATAAATATCCGCGACTTGCGAAAGCTCAGGCTGCTTACTCAAGATGAGCTGGCGGAAAGGGCAGGATTTTCCCTTCAACATGTGGGTGATATTGAGCGGGGACAGGCAAATCCAACGCTGTCGTGCTTGCTGAAGTTGGCGGAGGTTCTGAATGTGGCAGTCTCGGATTTTTTTGCGCCCGCAGAGCGTGACACTCCGAGTGATAGCGAAATTCGGAAACGCCTGCTTGAGTTCATAGGCAAAGCGGGGAAGAAGCATCTGGCAATTTTTTACATGCTCTACAAGGGGATGCGATAGCGTGCATCATGTCATGCGTTTTATTTTCCATCCTTTCGTATACATATTGTGAGGTAGCCTTGTCAGCGTGCTATCGCTCAGGCTATATCTATCAATGGTCAATGAAAGGGAGGAAATCATGGAGCGCGAAGAGTCACTTGCTACCGATGGAATTTCAGAAGCACACATGATAGCGATCCAGAACGTGGCTGCGGCCATGCACATGGAGCTGGATGAATTTTTAACGGAAGAAGTTCAGGGCGTATCCCCTGATCAGGCACGTGGGTTCATGAAGGCATTCGTAAAAGAAGCGGATGATCACAAAATTCTTACCGCCTACTATCTGACCAGAGCTGTGACTGAACGGCATAGCAAATAAGCCGTTCGGGTACAGTATAACGATCCTGCAAAAGCGGGGTCGTTTTTCTTGGATTCAATCTGCCCCACCGTTCCCTCCCCTCCTAAACCTTGGGAAAGCCCCCACTCTGGGGCATAATGGCCCCCTCCTGCGATTTTTCCGTGGACTTCAGGGGTTGGTTTAGTTTTTGGGAAAACGCCTGTTAAAAGCCCAGTATGACCCAATGTCCGTTTTTGCCTTTAAAAATGGGCATTCCCCTCTGCGCGTTCATTGGCTCCTGAAAATTTTTTTGTGTTGCAGATATATACGAAGGTAGATTGAGAAGTCATATTTATTGATGCATCCGAGCAGAAGCAAATGATGCATTAAATATATATAACATACTGTAATGCAATAACATTTGTCTTGACTAGCCTCAGAAAATACATACCTTATCTTTGCGGGCAAAATGAAGCCCTTACCCGGTGGTGAGCTGCGTATACTACACCACTAAAGCTTAAATGTGGGCCGCTTTTTCCGACAATGGCCGAGGTGCCCAAGACATCCGCCGTTAAAAAAAAGCAACATGCATCAAGAATTACACTTTAAGTTTTATGTTTCATCTATCATATATTACAATATCATTTTTATTTATTAGTAAACAGCAAATACTTTAAGGAGGTTCTTTTATCCATAAGCGGCAATGTCTTCTGAGCGACTACTTTATTGCTCATGTCACGGTCCTATTCCGCAGACAATGGCTACGCGCTCTCACATCACTATTGCATACTTTTTATATCTTTATTTTCTTTGAGGGTAATAAGATGTCTTTTTCAAGCCAAATACAAACCACACATAATGAACTCAAACTTTTATCACTCACCGAGCTTTTGAAACTTGACTACAGAGTTGAGTACATAATCAACCCAATTCTGCCCAAAAATGAGTCGCTGCTGATTGTGGGTAAAAGTGGATGCGGTAAGTCCACATTGACCATGCAGATTGCCGCAGATGTGTTAGACCCCGCACAAGCTATGTTCTTGGGGGCCTTTCCAATCGACAATACCAATCGACCTCGTAGGGTGCTGATTATCCAAGCAGAGAATCATGGCGGGGGCCTTAGACAGCGCTATACGGCCATGCTCAATCACCGGTCACCATCCTCACAAGCAGCGATAGAAAACGGCCTCTATTTCATGAGTCTTGGTAACACAGGGAAAGTATACGGAGATTTGAACACACCAGCATTCCTTAAAAAAATTGAGGATGCTTTGCAGCGCGGGGCGTTTGACCTTGTAATCCTAGACCCCTTGGCCAGCTTCCATTCCGGTGAAGAGTATAACAACGAGCAGATGCGCCGTGTGCTTGATGGCTTCCAACGTGTAACGGACGCACACAAGGCTACGCTTATCGTGGTGCATCATGATGGTAAAAGCTCTCAAAACTCAACTGGAGGTCGCGGTGCAAGCTCCATTGGTGACTGGGCCGCTAACACCTGGCAAATCCGTAACAACAAAGGGAACTATGAACTGGAAAATCTTAAGGCAAGGAACTCCGCGCTGCACTCAGGCACAATAAAGCTGAACTTGAATAACTCTATGTTTATGGCTTCATCCACAGCTCCAAAGAGGATTGATGCTGATCTGGAATATGTAGTTAAAACATTGCACGCCATGGGGGGTACAGCGAACAGTAAAGGTATTTTGGTTGAGCAAGTGGGAAAGATTCTGCAAGCGGATGGTAAATCAAACTCACAGAATATTGTACGCCCACTGGTTGATCGTGCTGAGGCATCAGGCTTGATCGTCCAGGTTAAGTTAGGGAAGACACTTTCATATAAATTACCATAGGTAGAGATGAAATATATGTTTATCAGTCTATTACTCAACCAAGTGCTTCATCAATTGAAGTATCTTTCAGAGTAATTTTAATTAAAGTGATAATTTTATAAAAAATATAATAATTTAAGGTAGCTATGTGATGTTGAAATTTTGAAAATGAAAGCTCAAATTTGAATGTAAACTTTTGAAATATTTATAAATTTCAATTTCAACAGCGTATATATAATAATGGAATGCAAAACATTCCAATTATTACCGCTCCAACACTTTTATTCACAACGTTAGCTTCCTGCATCATCGCATTTTCAACTTCATCATACAGATATTTAAAACCATACACATTCATTGTGACAAACAGAAGCAGTAGTCAACAACCATTGGCTACTGCTCTTGTTTAACAAAGGAGGTGATGTGTGAATATTGTGTTTGAACTGTGGCGTTTACAGTATCTAGCCCGCAATTCAAGGTTAGTACGCAAGATTGTTATTGAAATCATTGTGACGCTGCTGAAAAGCAGGATATGAATGAAAGAGGGTGCGAGCCCTCTTTTTCTTCAATGACATATAGATATTGTCCATGAATATCAAAAAAATGGAGATATAGCATGAGCAAAAAAGCTATCGAATCAGAGCAAATGAAAGGAAAGAAACCCGAATCCAAGTATGACGCCGCTACCCTGCGAACGCTCATCAAGTCCGGCAAAACCGCTTCCGAGATCATGACCGCGATGGGGATAAGCCACAAGCAAATCCTCAAGCATCATGTGTTGAAGCTCATTGCCACGGACAAAGACTTTTACGAGGTTCCCGGTTTATACGACCGGAACCGCAGAAAAGCGTTCGTTAACAGCAGGGGTGAGATACGCTTGCGCATGTCCAATATCGACTTCAAGGGTATGCCGCTCACACCAGAGGCCGAGTTTGAGGTCACGGTGGAAGGTAACAAGGTCATTTTAACGCATCTGGGTATGGCCTCGGAAGAACCATCGTCCGATGCTTCCAACAAGAGCGAAGCGTAACAGCAAAAAGCCACCTCCGAAAACGAGGTGGCTTTTACTTTCAACCATGCGAATTTGCATGAAAAAGGAACGGCCGATTTGTACCAGAAACGGACATTCAGCTTTTACTAAGGGGAAAGACAAAGAATATCTTACGGTTATCTGTAGTGACCTATGTAGGCCAAGTTCTTTCCCCAAAATGAATGTCAAAATTACCATGCTTTGTATACAAAAACGTAAATTGGAGTACATGACTATGAAAGTCCAGCCGATTACTGATCAGAAGGATATAAAGCGCATCAAGCGCCTGTTATCATCAAATCCAAGAAATTACCTACTCTTTGTCATGGGTATAAATGCAGGGTTGAGAGTGCAAGACATATTGTCTCTGCGGATTGAGACCGTTGAAAAGGCCACTGTTGGTGAGCGTATATCTGTGAAGGAAAAGAAAACCGGCAAAGAAAACGTTCTTATCATCAATCAGGAAATTTACGATGCCCTGCAACGATACCTGGCCATCCACAAGAAGCGGGTTTCCCGTGAGTACTTGTTCAAAAGCCGTAAGGGATGGAACTACCCCTTAAGCACCTATGCGGTAACCCATATGGTGCAGCGATGGTGCGATGAGATTAACCTCGTTGGGAACTACGGCGCTCATACCCTGCGGAAAACGTGGTGCTACCAGCAGCGGAAGCATTACGGGGTATCCTGGGAGCTGCTAGCCAAGCGAATGAATCATTCAAACCCCGCAGTTACCCGTAGATACCTGGGGGTGCAAGCTGAAGAAGTGGAAGAAGTGCTGCTGAACCAGATATGAAAAAATATTTTCGTCACTCTCGCTGCCCCTTGTCTGAGCGGGTGATGGAGGAAATACATACGATGATGAAGCTGCGTATGAATATCTGTATCTATGCGAAATAAAAAGGATTCAGCTTGCCATATTTTCACTGGGGGGCTATAGTTTGCGTAATCCTTCGTTGTGGAGGTCAGCACTTAACTGCAATTTTGGGAGGAAAAAACATGTCTGTACACCAAACTTATGACGAGCGTTGGATATGCGCTTACAAAGGGCCTGATAACAAGCGGCATGACAAGTCCTTTGGTCGTGGTCCCGATGCGGAAACCAGCGCCAGGGCTTTTGATGCGGAAATGAAAGCTTTCCACGCCCAACAGGTAGCTGAAGCCAATGAGATCATTACGCCCACGGTACCAGCGGAGCCTGAATGCGCGGTGATGTTCGGCGAGCTGGTTAAAGAATACATGCAGCATAGTAAGTCTAATGGCTCCAGCGACAACCACCTGTCTAGCATAGCGTACGTCTCAAGGGGAGTATTCTTCCCATTCTTTGGCAAGACCAAGCTGCTTGCAGATTTTGACTATGGAAGGGACATCTTGCCGTTCATGACAAAACTCGTGGATGAACCATCAAGGCGAGGTCAAAAGCGGTCACCAATCACGGTCAACCAATACGGACATTTTCTGATAGCGTTATTCAACTACGCGATTGAACGCGGGTATATTGCAAGCAACCCCATGCGGCTTTGGAAAAAGGTCAAGGTCAGACAAAAGGAAATCCAGCTTACAGTGGATGATGCCCAGAAAATCATGGAGCATGCAGCGCCGCACCTGAAGTGGGCAATGGAAGTATGCTTCACCCTGGGTACAAGGCCAGGTGATTCTGAGCTGCTTTCACTGAAATGGTCGGATGTGGACTATGATAAAAAGATGGTACATGTATACGGTCGCAAGACAAAAACCGACAGGTTCATCCCAGTAAGCGGTGACTTTCTCGCACGCCTGAAGGCAAAACAAGCGGAAGCCCGCACCGACCACATCATTGAATTTCGCGGAAGGCCGATTCGAATGATTCGCAAAGCATTTCGCGAAGCCGTCAAAAAAGCTCGAATCCCCTACCCTGTTCGCATGTATGACCTGCGGCACTTGTTTGCGACAAGCCTGCTTGATGCTGGTGCCCCAGTGGGATCAGTTTCAAGGCTCATGGGGCATTCGCGCATATCAACCACGGTAAATGTATACTACCAGACCCGGCAGGAGGAGCTGGAGCGTGCGATCACTGTTTTGCCCAAGCTGAAGGTTACGGAAGGCCACACGGGCTCATGAGGCCCGAAAACCCTTAACCACGGGTGGCGGATAAAACCGTTACCCTCTTTATTATCAGTGTAAGCTGGATAGAAGATTCATGACTCAAGACTCAGACTTACATAACGTAAAGACAATTAAAAGAAATACATTAGAAAAAATTTAACTGTATAAATCGAAAACAACAAAACAAAATACCAACAATACTTTGGCGTATAATTGGCGCATAAGCTAAAATATCAATGCAAAATTCTTCTTATATGAGTGTATATAAAGAAATATAATAAATTCTGTCTCATGGGGTTCAAGGGGTCGAAGGTTCAAATCCTTTCATCCCGACCAGAGATTTAAAGGGAATTCATGAAAACATGAATTCCCTTTTCTCGTTTCTGACGCTGGACTTCACGACGCAGGCCAGCCTCTCCTCTCGTTCGCATTGAAGGCACGATCAGGCGCATAAGGCCATCCCCCTCCCCTCCACCGCAAGATCAACACAAAAAATCCAGAATAATACGATTTGAATTTTTTCTTTTCTGTGCAGACTCTTTTGATGCACCCGACAAGACCGCTTCTTTAGAAAAACGGCGCAGAACGAGACTTCTCAAGTAAATATATCTGTTTGCAATGTGCCTAAACAGAAATCTAGATGAAGTTGCGTGCATATCATGAAATAACAGACTGATGATTTGCCTGCTACAATCAGTCTTTACGCCCATAAAATTTAATCTATATCTTGCACTATGCAAAAAACATTATTTGTGACTAGCTTCAACAGTTTTATGATTCATAAAAAAACGTTGCGCATGCAACACGCATACTTTTCAAAGCACTGCCCAAGTACTTATGAGGCAACTAGGTAATTAATCCTCATTATGTATCAAAAAATGTATTAAATGCTGTCATACAATATTCTTTAGGTCTAAATACAAAAATATTTTTCAATAATTATCGCGGAAAACTCTTGATTATCATTATAACTATCGATAGCTTTTCTCATCGCAATCCCGCCGCGAGGCCGGTTACTGTAAATCGCCTGCTGCCTCTTCAGAGACAGCCTGCTTATCATATAGTGTTATATCATTCATGATTTATGTTTATTTTGCTTATAGATATGCACATAGACTCCGATGCAGGCCGGATAAATCTGCCTGTGGTGTGAAAAGGGCAAATCTGTGTTGTTAATTGCTAAAATAAGAAGGCAGACATGAAGTCTCTATCACTTAAAAGTTTTTTCATTGCTATTTGTGCTGTTTTATTTATTACTCTCACTATCAATATATTCGCGACACACCGCTCTGGCCAAACAAGTACAGAATTATTGACTTCTGTACAGGATCATGACTTTCCCGTTGTTGTAGAGCTTCACAAATTGCTGGGGCATGGCTTGCAAGCAGAGCAGGCGACTCGCAATATTATTTTGAACAAGGATGATCAGCGCGCGGAAAAAAATTATCTTGCCGCTCACTCTGACTTCCGTTCTTCGCTGGAAACCCTGGCTCGGCTTGATGCTTCCATGAGGGATGCAGTGCAACCCTTGAGCGCGCTTTGGGACAAATCCCACATCCTACGTCAAAAAGCTCAGGAAATGGGCAAAAATGACAATCAGTCCGGAGCTGTCGCGCTGATCAACAAAGAAGAAACTCCCATCTGGCGCGATATCAAGGATAATATCCTGACCTTGATTGACAAAAAATCCAAAGAAATCAACAAAAACATAGCAGACAAAAGCATTACAATGGGCGTGACGCAGAACGCGGCGATTGCAGTGGCCTGTCTTGTTTTGATCCTTGTAGTTTTTATGTTGATCGCTATATGGCGAAAAATAGTAAAACCAATCCGCGAAGTCAGCACGTATGTTGTCTCTGTAAGCGGAGGAAACTATAAAGCCAGTATTGATACATCATCATATATATATGAATTCAAATCCATGGCTGACTGCGTGCAGTCCATGACCGAGACGCTTAAAGAAAAACTTAGCCTCGCGCAGGGCGTTGTTAGCGGCATTGCAACACCATTTGCAATCATTGGCAAAGACGGAAAGCTACAATCCCTTACGCCAGCAGCCGTCAAAGCTTTTGGCCGGGCAGGAAGCGCAGAGAGCTATATTGGCAAGCAGTACGCGGCCCTGGCTGACCGGGGCGATAGAATGTTTTCCAGTCAGGTGGCGGACGTTATCCGCACCCGCGAGCCATTTTCCGGGCTTAATGAAGTGCAGGCTGACGACGGCCTCACGCGCGCGCTCATCAGCAACCTTTCCCCCATTTTGAGCCTGGAGGGCAATATTCTTGGGGTTGCGGCATCATATCTTGATGTGACTGATATAAAGCGCCGCGAATCAGAAATAGAGCACAAAAACGAGCTGCTTGCAGCGGCCGCGACCAGCGCGGAAAAGGTGTCTGAAAGCGTGCGCAGGCAAACAAGCGGGCTTGCCAGCCATATGGACAACGCGCGCATGGGCGCTGAGCAGCAGGCTGTGCAGGTGTGCGAGTCCGCTTCATCCATTAGCCAGATGAACGTGTCGATTCTTGAGGTTGCGCACAGCGCGTCCAAGGCGGCCACCACATCCGACACAGCCAAAGACAAAGCCCAACTGGGTTCTGTGGTCGTCAGTGACGTCATAAACGGGATTAGCGAAGTTCAAGGACAGGCGCTTGATTTAAAAAAGAATATGACAGAGCTGGGACAGCAGGCAGCCGGGATTGGAACCATTTTGAGCGTTATTTCCGACATTGCTGACCAGACGAACCTTCTGGCGCTCAATGCCGCCATTGAAGCGGCGCGCGCCGGAGACGCAGGCAGGGGCTTTGCCGTTGTGGCCGACGAGGTTCGGAAGCTGGCTGAAAAAACAATGAACGCAACCAGAGAAGTGGAAGCCGTTGTTACAGGAATCCAAAGCGGAGCAACCGCAAACACTGAAAAAGTTGATCAAGCTGTGTCAGCTATTGAAAATGCTACAAAATTGTCACAGTCAGCAGGCGCGTCATTGCAAGAAATTGTAGAGCTGGTGGAAAATGTATCAACACAGGTACACTCAATCGCCACCGCAGCCGAAGAACAGTCTGTGGCCAGTGAGCAGATCGCGAGAAGTGTGGATACTGTCAGTACTATTTGTCAAAATACAGCAGAAATTGTGGTCAGCTCTACGAACGCCATTGAACTCCTGGTGCAAGAATCCAATGAGCTCAAGTCGCTGATTGACAACATGCGCCTGGCGTCTTGATGCCGCATAACTCGCTTGCATAGATAGCAAAAAAGTTTTTATCCTTTGATTTCCAAGGCCGGGCTCCGTTCCTGCTGGTCACGCCAGCAAAGAATGGGCCTGGCCTTAATCTTATGGCGTGCACCACAGCACGCTGATGGTTCCCATTGGTTTATAGGCTCTATTCTTCCCGCGGCCCGAGCGCATCTGATTTCGACGCCTTTCACGGAAAAGCCCCTGAATCCCAGCCACAGTCACATGCGGACAACGCAGGCCAGACAAAGGCCTATGAACTCGGCCCGCGCTGTCAGCGCAGGTGAACATTCGCCAAGGATTTTGCTGCACAAAACCAAGGGGCTAAGCTTCATTTTCCTATTCCATTCATTGCACGCTAGGGTATTATGATGAATTTTTAAGCTCTTTCCTGCTGAATGGTTCCCGCAATCATTGAATATTTTTACGTTGCGCACCTGCAGCATGACGGATTATTGCAATGTATAGGCACGTCGTATACTCTGAAAGAGCATTATATCACTGGCGCAGCATTGGAACATATGGCCCATATGACGATTACGGCAACGAATATGTGCTTTATCTCTATCTTGTTGATCACATTAACATTGCAGCTTCCCTACTTTGCATATGGCCACGTTGTGATAATGACCAACAAACACGCATTTCATTTTCGAAACCATATTTTTTCGTTTCTTCCCTGTCGTGTATGACGGCCGCAAAGAAGCGCCACGCTCCAGATCATCCGGATCATCCGGATCATCCAGGCTATCCGGATCACGAAGCCATATAGACCACCCGCGGTTGGCATATACATTGGTAGACTTCTTCTCGATGCGGTGCTTCTTGGTGGGATACTTCTTGGTGGGATACTTCTTGAAATTATTTTGCACTTCATGCGACGGCACTACACCGGCCAGCATTCGCGGTTAAAGGAGCTTTTGAACTCTCTGCAAATACGGAGGGAAACATGACCCAGGCAGTGCAAAATTTTATTCACAAGACTTGCATAGTCGCTGGAGCTTGCAATATTGTGCTAAACTCCCTCTTTTCCTGGCTGGGCAACAGGGCCATGGAGAATATGCCGCCGGGTTCTGTTGCTGTGGACACAGCCATTACCACTATCATCATGTCGCTGCTGATGACGCTTTTCATCTCCGCGGACACCCGTCGAGCCCTCAAGGCCGGGCTTATCGAGCCTTCAGCTCTCCCCTCCGACTCTGGACGTCTGCTGCTCCGCCTGCCTGCCCGCCCCTGGAAACTCGGAATAGTGATCGGCCTTGCCATTGCCACTATCGCTGTCCCGTCTCTGGTGGGTTTTGCTTCTTTTTTCGGCGTGGAATCCTTTTCCTTTTTCGCCTTTATTTCACTCAAGGTCGTGTATTCGCTGCTGCTGAGCTATGCCGTGCCCCGTTGGGTGATCTTGCGTCAATTGGCGGCTGTTGCCTGAACGCCTGCAACCTCCCGCCATACCGGGCGGGGACAGGGAGGAGCCATGAGCAACTATTTTCAGGGCAAGGTATGTGTGGTGACCGGCGCGGCTTCTGGCATCGGCCTGCAACTGGCCAAAGACCTTCTGGGCACGGAAGCTATTATATTCATGGCCGATGTTAACGCCGAACGCCTGGCCGCCGCTCATGCGGAACTTATGGCGGAAAATCCCGATGCCAAGGCGTATCCCGTGCCCACCGACGTAAGCCGGGAGGAACAAGTCGGCACGCTGATCGAACGGGCGGCTAGACATAACGGGCGGTTGGATATTCTCTTCAACAACGCTGGCGTGGGTGCCACGCAGCCATGGGAAACCCTCACGCTGGACACCTGGCGCACGGTCATGGGTATCAACCTGTGGGGCGTTATCTACGGGATGCACTACGCGATTCCCCTCATGCGCAAACAGGGCGGCGGCCACATCGTCAACACCTCTTCCGTGGCTGGCCTGATCAACCTCCCCTACCAGGCGGTATATTGCGGCAGCAAGGCGGCGGTCACGGCCATTGGCGAGAGCTTGCGCTTTGAACTGGCGGACGAAAACATCCATGTCACCACCATCCACCCCGGCAACGTGGCCACGCCTATTTTCGCCAGGGCGGGCGCCATACCCGACGACGCCGTTTCTGTGCAGGATGCGGTAAAAATCATTATGGACGCTGTCAGCCACAAGGAAAACATCGTTGTGCTCCCCGAAAAGCTCCGCCCGTGGGTGGAACGGATATGCTGCGATGCGCAATTCCGGGAAGAAAGCATGCATGATCTGGCCAGAAAACGGCGCCACAGCTACCTGACCAAAGGAAGGTATTTTTAGGCCTGTATCTTTAAGAAAGGAGATGGCTCCAGGCATTTTTACGTTACAATGCCTGAGTGGCACTGCTTTTTTGATCGGCCTGAAAATGAGAGAACATGCGCTGCCCTGGAGTAAGGAATTATTATTGAGCGATGTTTTTTGTGCGGGCGGGTGACAGACGGGTGACCTCTGGACAACAAAAATAAAAAATCAGCAAAAAAACAAAAGGGATGCGCGAGCAAATCGCGTATCCCTTTGAAATATAATGGTGCGCCCGACAAGAATCGAACTTGTGGCCTACAGCTTAGGAGGCTGTCGCTCTATCCAACTGAGCTACGGGCGCGCAATCGTGCTCTTATATTTATCCTTTCGCACAGTGTCAAGCTGTTTGAATTCGCTGTAGATCTGGCTCCGGAAGCATCTTTGCAGCTGGAGGCGCCCTGGCTGGCTATGCTGCTGGCCAACTATACCGCCCGAAAACCTATCGGCATACGCCATTCTATGACTTGTCGTTTACCTGCAGATCTCTTTTAGGGGCTTCTGCACCAGGCCCGGCCGACGAAGCAGGTTTTTTCACCTGCTCCTCGTTGAACTGACAGACGCCTATGCAGCGTAACCCGCCACAATGCGGACACGCATTGCGCGGTTGGGGCAAAAAAAGATCTCGAAGAATGCTAAAAAAAGCTTTCATTTTCATAATAAAATTCTACGCTGCAAATACGGCTGTCGCAAGCGCTTACGCGGCAGAAGCCCCTGTTAGTTGCCGTTTTTTAGGCAAACGGCTAAGAATGGCAGAGAATACGAAAAACCCTCAGGAGTCCATATGGAAAACAGGCGTTTTATGGAAAGGGCCATTGAACTTTCCAAGCAGAGCATGGCGGCCGGGGGCGGCCCATTCGGCGCTGTGATCGTACGAGACGGAAAAATCATAGGCGAGGGCACGAACAATGTTACGCCCCAGAATGATCCTACCGCCCATGCAGAAGTGGAAGCGATCCGCAATGCCTGCCGCGCCCTTGGAACATTCGACCTTTCAGGTTCTGTCATATTTGCGAGCTGTGAGCCTTGTCCCATGTGCCTCAGCGCGGTATGGTGGGCGCGTATTGAAAAAATATACTTCTCCAACACAAGAGAAGACGCCGCTGACATTGGTTTTGACGATGCGGCCATATACGACGAAATCGCCAAAAACCTGGATCAACGGGCGCTGCCCATTGAGCAACTTTACTGTAAAAGCAGCGCCGAAATCTTCCAGCAATGGCAATCTTGCCAAGAAAAAACAAATTACTGATCCGGGCACATTTTCGCGCTACAGCAGCGCAGCTTTTTGGCGCGGCATCCAAGCTGACAAGCCTTCTTTGCCCGGTCATCTTGCCCACACAACCTTGAGCCAAAGCCCCAGGCTGTAATTATGGCGTATCCTCAGCGTGCCCCGTTGCCGGGATCTTGACAATATCCTTCGTGGCAGCTATGAAATTCAGATTCAAACCTGAGGGCAGCTTGATTTCATGCTAAATCAAGGCAGCGAGCCAATAGAGTAGGTATAAAGAACATTTTGTCGGGATCGATCAATTTTTTTTTCACGCCGGTGTTTTTAGGCGCTTTCTCTGCAGAGCAAGAAAGTGCCTTTTTTTATGGTGAGGTATATTCATGCAAGTAGCTGAATTAATTAAGTCCATAGAAAAAATCGCTCCTGTGCAGGCTGCGGCTCCGTGGGATATTTCCGGCCTTCAGGTAGCGGCATTGCGCCAGAACATCAGCAGCATTGCCGTTTGCCTTGATCCCACGCCCGAATCTGTAAGACAGGCCCTTGACCTTGGCGCACAATTTGTTCTGAGCCATCACCCTCTTTCCCTTAAACCCACCCTGCCGTCACAACTTGACGCATACCATGAAGTTTTGCGGCTGCTCATACGCGCAGACACGCCCCTGTATGCCGCCCATACTTCGCTGGATGTGAATCCTCAAGGCCCTGCAGGTTGGCTGGCGAAAGAGCTTGGCCTCGAGAACATGAGTGTGCTCGAGCCGGTCAGCCCGCAAACATCAGCCGACGACCTCGCTCTCGGTTATGGTCTTGCCGGCGACCTGCCGCAGGCTCTGGCTATCAACGATATTGTCCATGCTCTTGAAAGAGTGCTTGACCTTTCCACAGCGACCCTCAGTGGGCCGCCTCCCGGGAAAATTCACCGGTTGGCCTATTGCACTGGTTCCGGTTCATCGCTGCTGTCTGCGGCCCGCAAGGCCGGGGCGCAGCTGTTTATTACCGGAGATGTAAAATACCATACTGCACTTGAGGCGGAAATTCCCCTGCTGGATGTGGGTCACCACAGCCTAGAAGAGGAAATGATGCGCCGCATGTGCCATTTGCTCCAGCAACAGCTTCATGATGTTGCCGTTCACTTTGTGCCTTCGGCATCGCCCTTTCGTGCTGTTGCCCTGTCATGACTATCAGGAGGTCTTTTTGCAATGAGTAATGCCGTGTACTTTGATCAGATAAAGCAGCTTGTGGAGTTGCAAAAAGTTGATGACGCCATCTATGCAGTACGGCAGGACAAGGAGCGCGCCCCCAATGAACTCAATTCGCTTGAGCAGCGCTTCAATGCCAGCGAGACGCAGCGTAATTATATTGTGGACAAGCTGACCCACCTTCAGGAACAGCAAAAACGCCTTACGCTTGAAATCGACGATGATGCCGCCCGCATTAAAAAGAGCAAGAACAAGCTCATGCAGGTAGAAAACACGCGCGAATATCACGCCATGATGCGTGAAATGGACGGCATGGAAAAGGTGAACCGCTCCCGTGAAGAGGAAAAAATGACTCTCATGGAAGAACTGCAGTTCCAAAAAGACGCCCTGGCCGAACTTGACCTTACGCATTCTGCCGTCAAGAGCGAACTTGAAGTCAAGCGCGATGGCCTTGAAGAAAAGCTGCAAAAATGCAATGCGGCCCTTGACGAGTTCAATGCAAAGCGGGCTCAGGTCAGCAAGTTTATTCCGCAGCCTGTGTTCATGCGCTATGAATTCATCCGCGAACGGCTGGAACACCCCGTTATCGTGGCTGTTAAAGAAGGCATCTGCTCCGGCTGCCACATTGCCGTTCCGCCGCAGTCTTTTATTGAGCTGCAGCGCGGTCAGCAGATTTTGAGCTGCCCCAACTGCCAGCGCCTCATTTTCTGGTGCGAACATTTCACGGTTACGGAAGCGCCCCAATCTGCTCCCAAGCCGCTGACAGATTAGAGCATTTAAGCTTTGAGAAAGTTTAAATACTCTAACGCTGCACGCGAGTGCAGCGCGCCGCAACGCGGCGTGGATTCTGCCGAAAATCGCATTTTCGGCAGAATGACAACTTTGAAAATGTATATTTTCAAAGTTGAAATGCTCTAATACATTTCGGCGCATGAAAAAGACCGGCCCGCACTGAAAACATGCGGCCCGGTCTTGTGTGACGCACTTTGTCACCCATGTGCCTCCAGATTGCGGGAGTCGGACGGATCGTCGCCGCGGGGGAAACCCCGGGGAGGAAAGTCCGGGCTCCACAGGGCAGGACGCTGGATAACATCCAGGAGGGGCGACCCTCGGACAGCGCCACAGAAAGCAAACCGCCCGGCTTCGGCCGGGTAAGGGTGAAACGGTGGTGTAAGAGACCACCAGATGCCGCGGTGACGCGGCATGCTCGGCATACCCCGTTCGGAGCAAGACCAAATAGGGAAGGCGGCCTGCCCGGCCGAAGCCTTCCGGGTAGGTTGCTTGAGGGTGCGGGCAACCGCCCCCCTAGAGGAATGACGGTCACACGCGGGCAACCGCGTGGACAGAACCCGGCTTACAGCCCGACTCCCGCATACTCTCAGCCAGAGGCCAGCCATGTCAGACATTTCCGTCCCCCCTCGGGGGCAGCCCGTAAAGCCGTGGGCCATCCTTCTGGCCGCCGGGCAAGGCCGTCGCCTTGCTGCCGCTACGGGCGGGCTTGCCAAGCAGTTTCTGCACTGGCAAGGCATGCCCCTGTATTGGCACGCCGCCCGCGCCATGAGCCGCAGCGCGGCAGTGGCCGGCATTGTTTTTGTTTTTCCCCCTGCCGATTATACCGCCCATGAAGAAAACCTGCGCGCTCTTTATGCTGCTGAAGACCTGGGGCTGCCATGGCTTACTGCCGCTGGGGGGGAGCTGCGCCAGGATTCCGTCCGCCACGGGCTGACCGTGCTGCCTGCAAGCACGCGCCATGTGCTCATTCATGATGCGGCCCGGCCTTTTATCAGCCCGAGCTTGATTCGCAACATCTGCGCCGCCCTTGAATCGGGCGCGCCGGGTGCAGTACCGGCCCTGCCGGTAACTGACACCATAAAGACCGTGTCGCATGGCCTTGTTACTGGCACCTTGCCGCGCCATACGCTCATGGCAGTCCAGACCCCCCAGGGTTTTAATCTCGACCTTCTGCTTCAGGCCCACCGGCATGCGGAAACAGAAAAGCTGAACGTCACTGACGACGCCTCTCTGTTGGAAGCATTGGGCCATGAGGTTCGCGTGGTTGAAGGAGAAGCCGCCAACGTGAAAATTACCAACCCAGAAGATATGGATCTTTTGCGCGCGCCGTCTGCCCTGCCCCGCCCCTGCACAGGCATGGGTTACGATGTGCACCGCTACGGTTCGGGGCGGCCCATGCGGCTTGGCGGCGTGGTCATTCCCGGCGGGCCCGAGGTGGTCGCGCATTCTGACGGCGACGTGCTGCTGCATGCTCTGACCGATGCTGTGCTCGGCTGCGCTGGCCTTGGCGACATCGGGCAGCACTTTTCTGATAAAGATCCCCGCTTTGAAAATATTTCTTCAGCGCTCCTGCTGGACGAGGCTCTGGACATGGTTCGCCAAAAAGGCGTGCAACTCTGCCATGCTGACCTTACCATCGTCGCTCAGACGCCCCGTCTCGCACCGTACCGCGAAGAAATCAAAAAAAACATCGCCCGCCTGCTGGCTCTGCCTGCCGATTGCATCAATCTTAAGGCCAGCACAGAGGAAGGGCTTGGGTTCACAGGCCGCGCCGAAGGCATCAAGGCATATGCCGTTGTTAGCGCGTGGGCTGGTGCCCGCGCCGCCTTTGCGCCGCCGTCTTCTTTGCACCGCGACATCTGATTCACAAGGATCGCCATGAACACTGAACTATATCGTCCCTGGTTCGCTCACTACGATGCCTTTGTGCCGCGCATTACAGAGGCATGGGACAAACCCCTCTATGCCCTTCTGGACGAAGCGGCGGAAAAATACCCCAACCGCCCGGCGGTCATTTTTCAGAACACCCGAATCTCTTACAAGCAATTGCTTGAGAAAGCAGAGATTTTTGCCGGAGCGCTCAAGCGCCTTGGTGTAAAAACAGGGCAGCGCGTGGCTCTCATGATGCCCAATATGCCCCAGACCGTAGTGGCCTTCTGGGGCATCATCAAGGCGGGGGGCGTGGTTGTCATGACCAATCCCCTGTATATGGAAAAAGAAATCATTGCCAACATGCAAGATTCCGGCGCTGAGCATATGGTCGTGCTTGACTTGCTCTGGCCCCGCGTATCTGTCCTGCGTGACCGCCTGCCGTTGCGCAACTTTATCGTTACCGGCGCGGCGGATGCTTTGTCTTTTCCGCTTAACTGGCTGTACCGGCTTAAAAAATCCCGCGGCAAAAAAATCTCCATCCCCTATGACGGCAAAAATGTTTTTGAATGGAAAAAGCTGTTCAAACGCGCAGACCGCTACGCTGCTCCCATTGCCGATCCGCACAATGCCCCCGCAATGCTCCAGTACACGGGCGGCACAACGGGCCTGCCCAAGGGCGTTACGCTCACGCATGCCAACCTTGGCACAAACTGCCGCCAGGTTCTTGACATCATTAATGTAAAGGCTGAAGACCATCACACCTTCATCTCGATTCTGCCTTTCTTTCATGTATACGGCCTCACTACCGGCCTGATCATCCCCATTGCGTTGGCGGCCACGACCCTGCCCTTGCCGCGCTATGTTCCCCAAGACGTGCTGCGCCTGATCGACAAATACAAGCCCAGTGTCTTTCCCGGCGCGCCTTCGGTATACATCTCTCTTTTACAGCAAAAAAATCTTGCCCAGCACGACCTGCGCTGTATCAAGATATGCGTTTCCGGCTCAGCCCCCCTGCCCCGAGAAATTTTCCGGCAATTTCAGGAGGCCACAGGCGCTTCCATTCTTGAAGGCTACGGGCTTACCGAAGCCTCGCCCATTACCCATTGCAATCCCTTGGGCAAAGAAGGGCAAAAACCCAACTCCATCGGCATGCCCGTGCCCGGCACTGATGCCCGCATTGTCGACATGGAAGGGGGCTCCCTCACTCTGCCTCCAGGCAAAATGGGCGAGCTTATCGTTTCCGGCCCGCAGGTCATGAGCGGCTACTGGCGACGCCCGGACGAATCCGCCAGCGCGCTGCGCAACGGCTGGCTTTACACCGGCGACCTGGCCACTATGGATGAAGACGGCTACTTCTATATTGTTGACAGAAAGAAAGACATGGTGATCGTTAACGGTTACAACGTCTACCCGCGCGAGGTTGACGAGGTTTTGCTGGAGCATCCCAAGGTGCAAGAAGCCGTAAGCGTGGGCATACGCGATGACGTGCGCGGCGAAGTGCTCAAGGCCTATGTGGTCGCGCGGGAAGGTGAAGAGCTTACCAAGGCCGACATTGTTGCCTGGTGCCGCCAGAAGCTTGCCAATTATAAGGTTCCGCGCCTTGTGGAATTTCGTGAAGACCTGCCCAAAACCATTGTGGGCAAGGTGCTCAGGCGCGCCCTGCGCGAAGAAGAAGAAAATAAAGCCGCCAAACGCAAAAAGCGCAAGGCAAAAAATGCGGCTCCTGCTGTGGAAAACAGCGAGCAAAAAACTCAAGAGAATGCCTGATGCGCATACTGGTTCAAAGAGTTACCGAAGCTTCCGTGGGTGTTGATGGCCGCCAGGTGGCGGCCATCGGCCCCGGCATTATGGCTTTGGTGGGCTTCGGACAGGAAGACGGCCCGGATTTTCATAACAGACCTGCCTTCAAGGCTATGGCCCAGAAACTGATTGGCTTGCGGATTTTTCCCGGTCAGGGCGAACTGGCCAACAAGTTTCACACCTCGCTTGAAGAATTTGGCGGGCAGCTTTTGCTTGTGCCACAATTTACCCTGTATGCTGACTGTCGCAAAGGCCGCCGTCCGTCCTTTACCGATGCAGGCAATCCGACATGGGCGGAGCCAATGTTTGAACATTTCACGAAGATAGTTGACGAATCTTGCAGCGTCAGCGTATCTTCAGGTATCTTCGGCGCCGATATGGCGGTGCGCCTTTGCAATTGGGGGCCTGTTACCATCTGGCTTGATTCGCTCAGCCTGTTTGGCAATTGACGCCCCACACACAGGAGGCCCGGCCCCGTGTTTACCCTGCAAGCGGAATCTCACAAAAACGTCACGGTTCTGCGCTATTTGGGCGACATGCTGTTGCCTGATGTGCCTCAGTTCAGCCGCCAGCTCGAAAGCCATCTTCTGGCTCCGGGCATTAAACAGGTTGTACTGGACTTGAGCCATGTAAACAAGGTGGACACGTCCGGCCTTGGGGTGCTTGTCAGCGCTAGTACCAAAAGCCGGGGCCACGGCAGAAGGCTCGTGCTGCTTACGCCGGCCCCACACGTGGTTGAGCTTCTGAAAGAAGTAGAAATCGAAGGTTTTTTTCCCACCTTTGACAGCGAAGAGGAATTGAAGGGTTTTATTCCTGACACTGCGGACTGACCACGCCTGAAAGCTTAGTCACGCCGGTCATTACGGATGGTGCATGGTGCAATACTATCTGCGGCATTACTTCAATCCCGATTTTGACTACCTCCACTTGAAGCCCGGTGGAGAGAACGGCTCTTCTGACGTTTACAGCCTGGGCTACGTGCAGAATGCCATCAACGGGCAAGTCCTGGCCGAAATCATCCCTCTGGAAGATGCGGGCCCGGAAGCAGACCCGCGCTTTATACTGGACAAGCCCCGCTTTCCCGGCGGCACAAACACGCGCATTGATCCCAACTATCCCAACTATCTACTGGCCGCTGCCAACGGTTATGTCTTTTATCTGGATGGAAAGATTACGGTCAAATGCCTGCTCAATGTGCGGCAAGACGTAAGCTTTCAGACCGGAAACATTTTTTTTGTGGGCGACATGGCCATTCATGGCACTGTGCGCGCGGGCTTTTCTGTACAGGCCAATAATGTGCGCATTATGGGCATGGTTGAGGGCGGCGTGGTGCGCGCCCGACGTAACCTGCTGATTGACGGTGGAGTGCGGGGCGGCGCGGGCCAGCACAGCCTGGTAGACGCCGGGGGCAAACTGCTTTCTCCTTTTCTTGAAAAGGTTGAAGCACGCGCTCGCGACAATATCGTGATAGAAAAAAGCTGCCTTTACTCCACTGTATACGCCGGAGCCAGCATGGTTGTCCGCGAACAGGCCTATGGCGGCATTATCAACGCCTATGGCAGCATGTATGTGGGCAGGCAGCTGGGCAACAAGGCGGGCATACCCACCAAGGTTTACCTTGGCTATGACCCCTTGAGCATACGCCAGCTGGAAAAGATCGATCATATTATTGCCCAACAGTCGCAAACCATCACACACCTTAACGCTGTGGCCGGGCATCTGCCGCCCGAGACCAATGATATAAGCCGCAAGCTGCAGGCTCTGCGCGAACAGCGCAGACAACTTATCAGGCGGCGTGATGAACTATGGTCGCGCCTGTCCATGGATGAAACCTATATGCACAATTGTCGCCTGCTGGTTCCGGGGCGTCTCTATCCTGGCGTGGAACTTTCCATTGGCCGGGCCTTCCTGACCATTGATCAGGTGTATGAAAAAGTCATGTGCCGCCTTGTGGAACACGATATTGTTATTGAGCATATGCAGCACGCAGACCTGAGCACTTCATGACGCAGCCACAACAGCCCGTTTTTCAAGCCATTTTTTCCACTAAAACAGATCATGACAGTGACGTTGCGCCGGTTCTTTGCGATATTGAAGTGAAAACCAACGGCCGCAGCTTTGCCATGCTGGCTCCAGGCGGGCCGGAAAGAGAGCTGGCGCCCATAAGCGCGCTTCACAGCGACCAGCTGGAGAGCGCTCTTCCTGTTTTGCTCGGCTGCGGCATGGGGCATGCTCTGCGCCTTTTGCTGCAACGCTGCCACGGGCCGGTGGCTGTGGTGGAAAAAGAACTGGAAGTTCAGAAAATCAGCGGCGTTCTTGCCAGCTTGCCTGATGAGGAACGCCAAAGAATCCACCTGGTCTGCGCCAAAGAAATGGATGAAGCCCTGCGGCAACTGACCCGCTGGCAAATGCGTCATAGCGGCCTGCGCCTGCTGCCTGTGGCTCTTCCCTTCTATCTGCGGCTTGACCGCACCTATTACGGCGCCCTGCAAAAAGAGCTTACAGCCAGCACCCGCTTTGATTTTTGGGGGCGCGCTGCCACCCCCCGCTTCACCGGCAGCCAGCCGCGTGTACTGCTGCTCACAAGCAAATACTTTCTTATGGGCGAACTGGAAGGAGCCTGCCGCAAACTTGGCATTGAGCACAAGCTGGTTCGTATTGAAGACAAGAGCGTTGCCTGCACGGATTTTGTGGAGCAATTGCTTGAGGCCGTTGTTTCTTTTCGGCCCGACTGCTGCATCACGCTCAACCATATGGGCGTGGATGTGGAAGGTGTGCTCATGGATCTTCTGGCCCAGCTACAATTGCCCCTGGCCTCCTGGTTTGTGGACAATCCCCACCTTATTATCCATCTCTATTCACGTTGCGTCAGCCCCTGGACAGCCCTGTTCACCTGGGATGCAGACAATATTGAAAGTCTGCGTGAAACTGGCTTCAACCATGTTTTCTATTTGCCCCTCGGCACAGACCCCGACCGCTTTCACCCCGGACGCGGCGCCGAAGCCCCTGATTCATGGCAGGCTGACCTTTCGTTTGTGGGCAATTCCATGCTGTACAAGGTGGGCGGCCGCCTGAAGCACGGCCGCTTTCCCCGCCCGTTGCTGCTGCCTTTTCTTGAAGTATCCCAGGCCTTCATGGAAAGTGATCAGCGCTCCGTGGCCGATTTTCTGCGTGAAGCATTTCCTGCCGTTTTTACCCATTATCAGGCGCTGCCCGACAACGAAGCCCGCCTGGCTTACGAAACAGCTATCACATGGCAGGCCACACGCCTCTACCGCAATGGCTGTGTGCGCCGCCTGCTGCCGCTGCGTCCTCTTATCGTAGGCGACAAAGGCTGGCGCTCCGAATTTCGGCGCGAAGCCTTTCAGCCGCGCTATCTAGATGCTTTAAGTTACTATACCGATTTACCACGCTTTTATTGCCGCTCGCACATTAATTTCAATTGCACCAGCAAGCAGATGAAAGGAGCCGTAAACCAGCGGATCTTCGATGTGCCCGCGGCCGGAGCCTTTGTGCTTACCGACTGGCGACCGCAGATGGAACATTTGTACGAACCGGACGAAATGGTCTGCTACCGTGAACCGGACGAAGCGCCAGAACTGGCGCGCTATTATCTGGCTCAGCCGCAGGAACGCCAGCGCATAGCGCAGCGGGCCCGACGGCGCGTGCTGGCCAGCCATACCTGGAGCCACCGGCTGCAAAGCCTTCTTGAGCAGATGCGGCAGGTTTATGGAACCCCCGCAACAAAAAAAGCACAGCATACGGGCTAGAGGCATGAGCGCTGACCCCATTCTGGTTCTTCAAATGCACCGCATGGGCGATCTTATCCTCACCATGCCCCTGCTGCGTCACCTTTTGCGCCACTGGGCCAGACACGAGGTATGGGTTGCGGCCGAACCGCATTTTTTTCAAGACCTTATGCCGCTGGCCCCCAATGTTGTTTTTTTTCCGCCTGCCCACTGCCCCGCCCTGGGGCAACGCCATTACGAACTGGCCTTAAACCTGAGCAGCCGCCCACAGGCCCTGAACTGCCAGGCAGAACTGAAAGCCAAGGTCAAGCTTGGCCCAGAAGCTGTCACGGCCCATGGTCTTTTGGGCGCGAGCATGCCGGGCCAGCAGCATATCAACGGGTATTGGCAACTCTATCGCGCAGCCCTGACCCAAAATAATCGCAACAATGCTTTTCACTGGGCCGACCTGTATATGCTGGATCTTTCGCCGCACCCCGACCTTACAGGCGTGTTCAGGCAGTTACCCCGGCCGGCGGGAACAAAACGGGTGGGCATGGTGCTTGGCGCCAGCGAGCTTGCCAAACGGCCAGATGCGGACTTTTGGGCTCGTCTGGCGCGGCGGCTGGTCGCCGGGGGAATGTTCCCACTGTTTTTAGGTGGCCCGGCAGAGCAGGATCTGGGGCAGGAGGTTGCCCACAAAGCCGGGCTGCCGAAGGCCAACCTTTGTGGCCGCCTCTCTCTCAAAGAACTGGCCGCCCTCATGCGCACTTTGGATCTGTGCATTTCACCAGACACTGGCCCCATGCACCTGGCCGATTTTGTGGGCGTGCCTGTGCTCAATCTTTCCATGGGGCCAGTCCATGCCAGGGAAACGGGCCCCTCGGCTCCCGGACAGTATGTGCTGCGCGCTGCCATGAGCTGTGCGGGCTGCTGGCAATGTCACCGCGGGCGGCTTTACTGCAAACAGGCCTTTACGGCCCCCGGGGTTGCCCAACTGGTTTTGAGCCTGATGCAGCGGCCCGACCAGCCCGTTGTGCCGCCGGGCCTGCGGCTGTATCGTACCGGGCGCGACGCTTTGGGACTCTACACCCTTGAACCCGCAGGGCATAAAACAAACACAAGCTGCCGCCCTCTGCTTGAAGACCTCTGGCAGGCTGTTTTTCTTTTTCTTTACAGCCCCTCGCAACGCCCCTTGCTGGTCAGCAGATTGGCCCACCTGCGCGCGGCGTTTCCCCACATGGCTGAACGTATGGCGGCCGGAATTGTCGGGCTTTGTGCCAGTTTTTCGCGTCACCTCAAACAGGGCACGCGCATATTGCCCGATGATTTCTGGCGTTCCCAAGCTCCCCTTATCCGCCTTTTCAGCGGATATTTGCACATGCGCCTGCAAAATGATGACTACTCCCCGAACGTATGGCACGCGACTCTTGAAGATCTGGAGGAAATCAGCGCCCTGTTCATGAACCCTGCCTGATTTTTCTTTCCCCGTCCCTTCTATCCCTCCCCCTCCTCTTCCCCCCCCATGCCCCCCTTGCCCCTCCACTCTCTCTTCCTTCCCGCGCCTCCTGCTTCCGCTTTTGTATCCCCCGGCAATACTTGCCTTATTGTTTTTATCGAACCACATAACACACTAAAATAAAAGGATTTTATTTTTTGGAACACTCTTTGTATTACACCGTGTGCAAGGAGTGCATGATGCAGATTATTCCCACAAACGCGGCTACGTTCGACGCCCCCTTTTCCAGCAGCAAAGGCAATTCATCCTTTGCCGACTTTTTTTCTGCTGTTCACGATGCCATCGACAGCGTGGAACAGGGAGAGCACGTTTCCGTAAGCGCGGCCATGCGTGAGCCCACGGCAGTATCTGAAGCGCCGCGCGTGCAGAGCCCTTACAGCCGAAGCACCAGCAATGGCGTTACCTATACTCTTGACGAAGTGTGCTTCACCAAGCAGGAGATAGCTGAACTGCGCCGCAACCTTATCAAGGCTGGCGCTCCGCTTGACGCCCTGAAAAAGTTTGATGCCCTGGCGGATCAGCCGGACGGCGCAACGCTTGCCCAGATTATGGGCAGCCTGCAAAGCCTGGGGGGCAGCCCCATTCTCAGCGATGACGACAAAACGCACATCAGCACCCTGCTCAAAAAAATAGATCCTTCCGGCGTGCTTGAAACGCGCGTGCAACAACTCATGGGTGAAGGCAAGGGCGAGGCCGCCCTTGACACCATACACGCTTTCATGGCGCAGCTTGATGCTACTGCGGCTATTGATGTGGAAGCTGCCGAAGCGCTGGCCCTGGGCCGCGGCATCGGGCTGGACACGACGAGCCTGCAAACCCTGCTCAAGAGTTTTGGCGGCAATGACAGTCTGAGCTTGCTTACAGGGCAGTTTTCTTCCCTTATGGCCCCGGCGACACACCACTTTACCGCGCAAAAAACTGCACAAAAGCAGCTGGACGCTGCCCTGCAACAAACATTGCAGCCTATTATAAGCAAGGCGCGCGCCCGTACTGAAAAGGCTCTTCAGGCAAGTGCTTTGCGCAACAAAGAAGTGCAGCAAAGCAAAGTTCTTATAGATCAGACCGTACAAAAAAACAGCCGCCACACGCTGGAAGAAACGCTCACCGCCACAGGGCAGGACGGCCAAAAGCCTCAGGACATCGACAATCCCGAGCACCAGAGCCGTGCCATAAGCAGAAAGCTTGACGGCAGCCAAAGCGCGGGAGTGGGCTCCGCAGGCGCTCAGGGCGGCAAGGTGGAAACAACGTTCACCCGCGTTGCGGCCAATACGGATCAGGCATCCAACCAACAGAGCACAGCACAACAGCATGCCGAAGGCCCCGCGCCCGCCGGAAAACAGCATGGCGGCGACAAGGGTGGGCAGCCCGGACATCAGACGCCCAGAGAAGACGGGCAAAGCAACAGCAAAGACACCAGCCGCGACGCCGCGTGGGGCGAAATGACCCGCAAGGTGGAGGCGCAGCCTATCTTCAACGCCCGGCATGACAGCTCGGCAGCCGCCGCTGTGTTGCAAACTCTGGATGCCGCAAACCAGGCGTCGGGCGAAGCTGCGCGCCCTGCCCCCATTCCCCGCTATGTGGCGCAACAAGTGGAACAGGGGCTGCTCTCCAACTTCAGAAACGGCACGACCAGACTCGACCTGCAACTGCACCCGCAGGAACTTGGGGCCATAACGCTCAGTCTCAGCCTGCGCAATGGCGAAGTCAGCGCTACCATTCGCTCTGAAAAGACCGAAACCGCCGAAATGGTCACCCGCCAACTGGAAGCAATACGCACAAATCTGGAACAGCAGGGGCTCAAGGTAGATAAGGTTGAGGTGCAGCTCAATTCACGCCAGCAGGACGAAAATGCCTGGCAGGATCTGAATCAGCACAATTCCTGGCAGGAAGAAGATGCCCGCCGCGAAGAGCTTGCCCGGATGAAAAACCTCTCAACCATGCGTAATACAAGAGACAATTCAGAAAATTCAGTTTTGGAACAACCTGTGCATTCTCAGACGCATGCGGCAAGATATGCCAGCCGCGCTTTGCATGTGGTGGCATAAAAACAGCCGGCGTGAGGAGTAGCCATGTCCAGTATCACACAGTCACTGAACCAGACCAACAATGAGTTCAATACTGCCCTGAGCAAGCAAAAGGGCAGCAATCTGGACAAAGATTCCTTCATGCTTTTGCTGGTAACGCAGTTCAAGTATCAGGATCCGCTCAATCCTATGGAAGACAAGGAATTTATTGCCCAGATGGCGCAATTCTCCAGCCTTGAGCAGCTCATGAACCTCAATACCAGCATGGGTGGGCTCACTGACGCCACAAATAACCAGCAGATGATCAACGCCACGTCCTATATTGGCAAGCAGGTCACTGTCAGCGGCAATGCCATCGGCAAGGTTACCAACGAAACCACCAAGGAAGCCAGCATCACGCGCTTTCGCTACGCCCCGGCGGACAATACCGTGGGCGGCACTATCACCGTGCGCGATGGCGACAACAACGTTGTCTATGTGGAAGAAATCAGCGCCAAGAACAAGGGAACCACTTACGATTTCCAGTGGAACGGAAAGTCCACGGATGGCACGGTGGCGGGCGATGGCGTCTATACGGTCAACCTGGTATTGCGCGATTCAAATGGCGATGCGGTTCTTTCTGACCAGGTGGTCGACGCCAAGGTTACCGGCGTGGTCAATGACGGTGGCCTGGTCTATCTCGGCCTTGAGGGCGGGCAACTCATGCCGCTTGCCAACGTGCGGCAGGTTACCGAACCCGTCATCGTTGCCGCCACCCCGGACGACAATGACAAGAAAGCCAGCGAAGACAAAAAGAACGAAGAAAACAAGAGTTCTGAAGAGAATAAAAACGAGCAACAAGCCGCAGCCAGCGCCAGCCCGCTGAGTATCGGCGATGTTAATATCAGCAATATCAACCTTAGCGGCAACCTTTTCTAGCAGGCAACAGGGCAATCTGGATGCCTGCGGCAAACAAGAAACAAGACAGCGCAAGCTTGGCGCTGCTCTGAAATAAATATCCCCCTATCCCAAGACACGGAGGAAGTTATGGGTCTTTCAGCCAGTATGTGGACAAGCGTTTCGGGTCTGCTCACACACGGTCAGAAAATGAACGTGGTCGGCAACAATATAGCCAACGTCAGCACTCTTGGCTTCAAGAGTCAGCGCATGGATTTCAATGACTATCTGTACCGGGGCATCGGAACAACCAGCGGCCCCAGCCAGATTGGCGCAGGCGCGGGCGTTTACGCCATATTGGGCGACTTTTCTCAGGGTTCGCTTGAAAGCACCAACTCGGTGACCGACCTCGCCATCGACGGCAACGGTTTCTTCCAGGTGCGCAAGCCCAACAGCAAGCAGATGTATTACACGCGCGCGGGCGACTTCTATTTCAACAAGGATCGCGAGCTTCAGAACCCGGAAGGGTATCTGCTGCAAGGCTGGAAGGTGAACAACGAAAACAAACTCACCTTTAACAGTGGCGCCACAAACTTGGGAACCATCGGCAAGAGTGAGTCCGCCTACGTGGGATCGGGCACACCTACCGATATAGTGCTCGACAGTTGGAACATCGTTCCTCAGCAGACCACCAATGTCGCCTTTATTATGGGTCTTACCAACGATGGCACGGGCGACCGCACTACCAGCAATACCAGCCCCATGACCGCCCTCTTCGACCTGTGGGATGCCAGCAGCAAGCCGCCCCTGGCCGATACGGCCTATGCCACACAGTCCAGCATTGACGTGTATGACGAAGGTGGCTCCACCCATACGCTCACGGTCTATTATGACCAGGTGGATGCAACCAAGACCGACTCCAGCGGCACTTCCATATATGATATAGACGGACTCCCCGCTGGCTACACCGTGTATGAATACCTTGTGACCATTCCCCCGTCACAGGACAAGCGGAGCTACGGCGGCATCGGCTACGACTCCACCAACAACACCTGGGGCACGCCATCAACTCAATTTTATAACGACTCGACCGCAGGCACAAGCAAGCAGGCTGGTGTGCTTATGAGCGGCGTCATGATCTTTGACGCCAGCGGGCAACTGGTCAACCAGACGGCATACACCTATGGCGCCACAGAAACTCCGACAGCAAACAATCAGGTGGCTGTAGACCCGTCGCAAAAAACGTCCTGGCAGCCCACTAAAACGTCCAGCAACGGCCTGCCGGTGTTTTCAGCCAACTTCACCGGACAGCCGCTGGCCAACAGCGTCAGTGAAACCATGGCAACCGGCGGCGGCACACCGTTCAGCCAGGTTCAGAACTACATTACCGAGCTGGATTTCGGCTTGAAAAGCATGAGCAACCCCGCCTGGACAAACACAGCAGGCAACTTGGAAGACCTTGAGGTAGTCGGCGGCAAGATCGACTATTCTGCACTGTCGCTCATGTCTACCGCGCAGCGCCAGGAATACGCCAGCGTGGCCAACAAAACCACCAACGTCGTACAAGACAGAACCCAGAACGGCTATGCATCGGGCACACTGAGCAATGTCAACATTGACAACGGCGGCGTGGTCTATGGCATATACACTAACGGCAAAACCCTGCCGCTGTACCAGATCGCTCTGTATGACTTCCAGAATCATCAGGGGCTCTACCGCGAAGGGGGCAACCTCTTCTCTGCCACCAACGAATCGGGCGAGCCGCGATTGGGCGTTGCGGGCGACAACGGCTTTGGCTCAACGAGAGCCTACAATATCGAACAATCCAACGTGGACATGACCACGGAATTTGTACAGATGATCTCGACGCAGCGCGGATTCCAGGCCAACTCCAAGGGCATTACCACGGTCGATACCATGCTTGAAACCGTTATCGGCATGAAGAGATAACAAGAATTGTGATCTGAAAGGGCGGAGAACCGGGCCATGGCTTAAGCGATGGTCTGGCACCCTCCACAGCGTTGGGGATAGCGCTGTACCTTTCTCTCCGTGCAGGGCGTCAGCCATATGGCTGGCGCCCGTTCTTATTTGGCATGTGGCGCAGTATACAGACCGCACCGCTGCTATCGATGGTGACGTGGGCTGTGGACATGTTGCTGTGGCATGCGCAGTGGGCATGTTGCTGTGGGCATATTGGGTATGGGCATGTTGGCTGTGGCGGGCATATCGACTGTGGCTTCGTTGGTAGTGGATGTTGATTGTGGGCGGGTATGTAGACAGTGCCCTAGCTGGTAGTGGATGTTGATTGTGCCATGCGAGCATTGGCGATGTGGCCGTGGACATGTTGTTTGGCGTGCTGGGGCGTATCCGACTCCGCGCATCTTTCAATGGCATACGAAAATAACCGCCCCTGGCGAGACAGCCCTCGGGGGCGATCTGTCACCCAGAGTAAGACAGTTGACTGGGATACTGCCCCCGGGTGATGCCGCCAATCACGATCTCGCGCACAGGTGATATCGCCCACCGATAAGACCAACCACCCTGCGTGAGCCCGCCGTGTGTGTCCTACAGCCAGGCGTCCCCGCCACAAATGCGTACGAACAACGCACATTCTTCGTAATTATTAAAAAAACTTAAAAATCTTCTTGACAATACACCCACTTCTCACATAAAAGATCACTTCACAGAGCGTCCCCATCGTCTAGCCGGCCCAGGACAACGGCCTTTCACGCCGTCGACAGGGGTTCAAATCCCCTTGGGGACGCCAAATGATTCCCATAGGTTACGCTCCAGTAGCCTTGAATTTACCCGGTTCTGTGTACCGGGACTGTGTACCGGCTCTCCTGATTGCCAGATCAGGAGAGCCTTTTTTCTTGGCCGCCCCGTTCGCAAAGTCGAGCACCTTCGCGGGGCCTCTTCCTTCCATTACCGCCAGCACCTTTTGCTCATGCTCCGCTTCGTAGCCAAGGCTCCGCAGATAGCGGGCCGTGGTGTTCGGATTCGTATGCCTGAGCTGGCGCTGCACTACGCTGAGTTCCGTGCCTTCGTTGAACAATATGCTGGCGTGAAGGTGCCGGATGGCATGAAAGCCGAACGGTTTCACCTTAGCGCGTTTGCATATCGTGTCCATGAAATGCCCTCTGGCCCGGTAGGCTTCTCCGGGGTTGTGCCAGGGGCTTGGCGAATCATCAAGGCATGTGAACACCCAGGCCGTCTTGTAGGGCCGCGCTTCCTGCCAGAACAGCAATGCCTCCCGCAAGGGAGCCGCCAGGGGCACCCAATCGTGGCGCATTGATCTGTCGCTGGTTTTGCACGTCCCAAGACGTACCCGGTTCCGTTTGAAGTCGATATCTTCCCATTCCAGGCGGAAGATTTCACTTCGCCTTGCTCCCAAGTAGAAGAAAGCCAGCAACATGGCTTTGTCTTGAGCCTCCGCAACGTTCACCACCTTCCAAAAGTCTTCCTCGCTCGGAACGTAGCGGGGTTTCCGCTGTTCCTTGAAGCGTGGAATAGAAAGAAAAGGATTCGGCGTTGTCGGGAAGCCGTCCATGTAGCGCCTTCCCCATTCCCATGCCGCCGCAAGGTTTTTTCGATCCTTGTTGGCGGAAAAGCCGGAACGGGTATCGTTCTGCTTCTGCAAGTACCTCATAACCATATCCGGCGTGATTGCCTCCAGTTGGGTGACTTTGGTGTGGGAGATAAACATTTTGAACACGCGCACTTTCTCCTTGAAAGTCTGCTTCGTAAACTGCTGCTCGGTGTAGGCGCTGTACCTATTCGCCCATTCCGTAACAGTCGGCGTAACCGTAGGGGTCACTATCGTCTGCTCCGTCAGCATTTGTTCCCTTGTTTCTCTTTCCCACTTGGCGGCGTCCCGTTTCCCTTCCAATCCGTTGGGGAACAGCTTTGTGGCTACGACTTTCTTGTCGATCTTTACCACCGCCCGCCACTGCACACCCGCCTTTGTTGGGTATCGTGTTGGCATCCAGTATTTCCCTTATGCGATTTTCAAAGAACCGTAGGCGTCCTGGTGCAACCCACACGCCACCGTACAATTCAGGATATTTCGTAATTGTTCGACGGTCAACCCCTAAAAGCTCCGCAACTTGCGAAACCGTCATAGGTGCACCAAATTCCTGTTGTAATTCTTTGAGTCCCATAGGCCGCAACTTCTATTTTTTTGGCGTTTTAACGCTTTTTTTCTTAGGAAATTCCTATGTAACAGAATAAAAAAAATCACTCTTTTTCTGGAGTGCCATATTTGTCTTTAAGACGGTTCACCGCCAAAAAGGTATTTACCGATTCCTGCACGGACATTGCCGCCGCCGTCAACGCTTCGCGTGGCGCTGTCGCCCGGCTCGGAGCCTTGGCGACACGGCTTTCACAGAGATCCATCGTCAAATCCAGCAATTCCCGCGCCTTTTCCTCATATTCCCGCAAAGCATCCTCATGCCGTTCCATACGAACCCTCCGTAATGATTATCTGATGCCTTTTCTAATTTCTTTATCCAGCTCCCTTTTCGCAACCGACAAAAGATAACCGAGATCATCCCCCAAGGCTAAAGCCATGCGGCTGGCATCGGCAATCGTGACGCTCTGCGGCTTGCCTGTATGGTAGGTTTTGCTGCGAATTTGCGCCCATTTGGTTGCCGCCGCATTGCCGGACAGTTCCGGCCAGACTTTCACGGCAAACTGGCCTTTCTTGAGGTTGTCCTCTTCCATTCGCATGGCGACAATATCAACAAATTTTCGTTCCAAGCGTTGCGAATAATTTTCTCCGGCCATGCTTCCTCCAATCGGCTACAACTTTTTCTAAAAATTTCCCTACCCGGAAAATCTTTCCTTGTCTATAGGAATGTTCGTAGTTATTTTACGATAAATCCTTACCATCAAGGAACGGTCAAAAGCTATGTATGATGCAATAAATTCACTTGTCAGCATTATTGGATCACATGAAAAGGTCGCTTTTTTTCTCGGATATTCCGATAGACAATACAGGAATATTCGTAGAAAAATTCGTCTTGGGGAAGAACTGCCGCCCCGAATTTCCAATCTGATTATCGTGAAACTGCAAGAAATTCAGCAAAATATCGGAGTAAACCATGTCCGGTAAGCCGTTGCGTCACAACATGGCAAAAGTGGAAATTCTTGGATGTTTGGAAAAAGTCGAGTCCATGCTGTCCCAAGGATTCAGCAAGCGGATCATTTATGAAAGGCTCCTCGACGAAAAACGCCTTTCAATGGCCTATGTCACATTCTGTAAGCTGACGGCAAAAATAGCAAAACCCTCTCCGCTCCCTTTCTCCCAAGAAAACACTCCCTCGGCCTCCATAAAGGCGGTCAGTCCGCCGCCCGCGCAACAAAATCCCCGTCCCGGCCCCCGGATCGTCAATACCGCCAAAGAACCGTTTCCCGATCCTCGCAAGATGAGTCTGGAAGACGGCATTTAACCCTACAGGAGTCTCTACGATGGCAACAGTGCATTTCATTCAGCAAGGCAAGGGCGGCGTGGGCAAATCCATGATTGCGTCGATTCTGTATCAGGTGTTGGGCCTTCTCGGTAAACAGGTCGCCGCCTTTGATACTGACCCGGTAAACGCCACACTGGCCGGGTTCAAGGAATTTGAGGTTACTTGTCTTGATATTCTGAAACACGGCGACATTGACCCGCGCCAGTTTGACACGCTTATCGACGCGATCATGGAGCAAGCGCCGGAAACCCATGTCATTGTGGACAATGGCGCGTCCTCCTTCCTCGCCCTCAACAGCTATATCAAGGAAAACACGATCATCGGCATTCTGGAAGAAGCCGGGCATTCCGTCTTTTTCCATTCGGTTGTCACGGGCGGGCAAGCCATTGGGGATACGGTTCTTGGTTTGCGCTCCCTGGCCCTTGGCTTTCCGGCAACGCCCATTGTGGTCTGGCTGAATCCCTATTTCGGGGAAATCGTCATGGACGGAAAGCCCTTTGAAGAATTCAAGGTCTATCAGGAATTCGCCGCGCAATTTCATGCCATTATCACCATTCCCCAAGGCAACAAGGCCACCATCGGCAAAGACCTGGAAACCCTGTTCGCCAAGCGCCAGAGTTTTGAAACCGCGATCAACTCCGGTCAGTCCATTGTGGTGCGCTCCCGCTTGCAACGCTACCGGAACGAACTGGTGGAAGCCGTGAACAACGCGGCT
>CAZFCC010000008.1:0-91426 GCA_964517635.1 uncultured Desulfovibrio sp.
CCGCCAGCCTGCGAGGGCTGCGCGTCTTTTGCTGCGGGAGCTTCCCTCCCTTCGGTCGGGTGATCTCCCTGCGCGCCGCGCAATACCATCCGCGCGTAGTGCTTTGATCGATAAACAGGACAGCCAGTTCCCTCCGCCTGCTCAATGCGCCCTGCACCGACACAAAACTGCCGAAACTTTGGGGCAAACGATGGTCAAATGCCCTGCAAGCAAGCGACGCTCCAAAGCTTTTGGGCAAGGAGAGCGCAAACGATGGCCAAATGCCCCGCAAACCGGCGACGCCCCAGAGCTTTCGTGCAAGGAGAAAGCGAACGATGGTGTTGCGCGGCGCGCAGGGAGATCACCGAGCGCAGCGAGGAAGCTCCCGCAGCAAAAGACGCGCAGCCCTCGCAAGCTCAAGGGAATTGAAAACCTGAAGGGGGTGCTTCGGGGGGGATGCAAGGGGGGCCGAGAAGGGGGCGAAGCCCCATAACCGGCCCCGCCTTGCCGCCCGCCGCGTAGGCGGCCCAAATAACAAACAAAGAACAAGCCACCGTGCCCGCAGGGCCGCAAAAATCCCATCCCAAAGGACAAGCATTTTTCTTTCTACCCTACGCGCCGCGCAACTCCGCCCGCCGCGTAGGCGGCCCAAATAACAAACAAAGAACAAGCCACCGTGCCCGCAGGGCCGCAAAAATCCCATCCCAAAGGACAAGCATTTTTCTTTCTACCCTACGCGCCGCGCAACTCCGCCCGCCGCGTAGGCGGCCAAAATAACAGACAAAGAACAAGCCCCCGCGCCCGCAGGGCACACATCCTCCATCTCGAAGGACAGGCTTTTTTCCTTATCTGCGCGGTGAGCAGTCCCCGCCGTCAGGCGTCCACTTTTTGACGCATTGCCCAAAACGTAAAAAACCCTCGTCCCCATGCCACGCCATACGCCTCACACCTGAAACACATCCAGCCAGTGCGCTACCCTGGCTCCTTGCGGGGCATGCGCTCGCAACTGCATAACACAGCCGCTGCATCCGGTCAGTGTCACGTCCGGCACAGGATCTGCCGCGTTTCCATCAGGCGCTACCGCGCTTACTTCAGGCGCTGCCGCGTTCACTTCAGGCGCAAGCCCCTCCCAACAGGCTTCGGCCAAGTCGCGGCTCAATTCGGGGTGCAGCATCCGCAACACACCACCAAAACCGCAGCAAAGCGCCCTGCCCTTATATAATCCGGGCAACAGCGGCCCAAGAAAATCCAGGTCTTCGTCCTGACCGTCCCAATGACATGGCGAATGGTAGGCCACAACTGGCGGCACTGCCCCTGTGCTTTCCACATGAGCGCCCTTGAAGAGAGACGAAAGTGGCGTAAGGCTTTCAAGCCACGCCCGCCCTTCTTCCGGCGGCAGCAGCCCGTCCATGGCGGCATACTGCCGCAGACTGTGCAAACAGGAGGCGCAAAAAACCACCACTGCCGGACGCCCAAGCGCGCGCCAGCGGTTCACGTTGGCCTGCGCCGCTTGCAACGCCCGCTTGGGCATGCCCGCATGCTCATATGTACCGCCGCAACAGCTAAAACCGGGGGCGTCAGCCACGCTGCCGCCCAGCGCGGCAATGATGCGCCGGGCCTTGTCAGTCCACTGCGGGCGCAAGTAATCGGCAGTGCAGCCCCCAAAAACCGCAAAAGCTTTTCCGGCAAGAGGCTTTTCGGCTTGCGGGGGCAGACGCATCCAGGGGGCCTCAGCGCCTGACGCCCGCATGGCAAGGGCCGAAGCATGAAGGATACCGAGTTTTTTAGGCAAAAGCGCGCGCGGAGCCAAGGGAGCCGCACGGGCAGCGGCGCGCCACAGGTGGCCGCCCCGCTCTATCCAGTAACGCCAGAAATACTGCTGCCAGCGCGGCTGCCGGGCGCGGGCCGGGGCCAGCGCTTCAGGCACGGATAAAGCCCTTGCGCAAACGGTCTTGCAACGTCCGCAACCGGCGCACTGCCCCGCCAGTTGCATGAGGGCGCGCCAGTCAAGGTTTGTTTCGTGATGCATGCCAGCGCGCAAAAGATTTTGTTTGGCCTTGGGGCTAAATTCCTCGCTCTTGCGCAGCAGAAATACCGGGCAGTTATCCAGGCAGGCTCCGCACTGCGTACACTGCTTGAGCGCCGCCACAGCTAGTAGCCCTTGCCGGGGTTCATAATGCCCCTGGGATCAAAAACCGCCTTGATCTCGTGCATAAGCGCCCGCTCCACCGGAGGAATCTGCAAACCGGCATCCTTGCAGATGCCGCAGCCGTGCTCGCCCGACATGACGCCACCAAGGCGCAGCACGGCCTGCTCCATGGCAAGGCGCGCCTTTTCCGCGCGGCGGGCCATGCCTGCATCGGCCGCGTCATACAGAATATTGGCGTGGATATTGCCATCGCCCACGTGGCCGAAGTGCAGAAACGTCACATCATGCTCACGCGCGATTTCTTCCATTGCCGCAAGCGCCGGCACAAGCTGCCCGCGCGGCACGGTAACATCGTCGGCCATCTTGTCCGGCCCGGCCAGAAAAGTGGTGGGATTAATGCGCCGACGTATTTCCCACAAGCGCTCCTCGTCCTGCGGGTTCAGCCCCGTCATATGCCAGAAGGCCGAGGGCATGTTGCGCAGCAGGCGTTCCGCTTCCAGCGGCAGGGTGTCGGCGCTGCCGTCCAGTCGGATGAGCAAAATGGAACGCACCTCGCGCGGCCAGGGCACAGGGCGGCTACCGGCCATAAGGTCAATAATGCCGTCGCCGATATATTCCAGCGCACAGGGCACAATGCCCGCCGCAAAAATTTCGCCCACTGCGCCCAGGGCTTCCGCATGAGAGCTGTATCCCGCCATGATGGTGGCCGAGGCTTCGGGCTTGGGCAAAAGTTTGAGCCAAAGCTTGCTGATGAAGCCCAGCGTGCCTTCAGAGCCCACCATAAGCCGCGCCAGATCAAGCCCCACCACGTTCTTGTGAGTGCGCCCGCCAAAGCGCACACAACGGCCACCGGGCAAAACAACCTCCATACCCAACACAAAATCGCGGGTTACGCCGTATTTGAGCGCGCGCATGCCCCCGGCGCAGGTAATGACATTGCCGCCGATACTAGACGAGCGCACCGTGGCCGGATCAGGCGGATAGTAAAGCCCCCGGGCCTCGCAGGCATCCTGCAGGCGGCCAGTGGTCAGACCCGGCTCCACCACGGCCACAAAGTCCGTGGCGGAAATCTCCTCTATTTTGTCCATCAGCAGCGTGGAAATAACCAGTCCTGGCAAAACGGGCACGCAGTCGCCCACCAGATTGGTTCCCCGCCCGCGCACATACACGGGCATGCGCCTGTCCTGCGCCCATGCCAGCAGGCCCTGCACCTGTTCCACGCGCCGGGGACGGGCGGCGGCCAGCGGCCTGCCAGTTTTCAGGCTGGCATCGGAAGCATAAACATGAAGCTCTTCTGCGCTGACAAGCAGGTCTTCGCCCAGAGTATGGCGCAAAAAATCCATATCCGCAGGTTCAAGCCCGTCCGCATAGGGTTGGGCGTCGGCGCTGGGTGGCAAAGGGTTCAGAAATGGCGTTTGCGTCATGAGGGCCGCTCCCGGCGGCTATGGGTTTTGGTGCGCAGGGGCGCCCGGCCAAAAAACGCTGCCATGATGCGCTCATGGCAGCGTTTTGCTATATTTCCAGGCTCAGGCCCACAGGGCAATGGTCTGAACCATACACATCATTTTCTATCCAGGCATCGCGGATGGCGGGGGCCAACTCTTGCGACACAAAAAAATAGTCAATGCGCCAGCCCACGTTCTTGTCCCGTGCGCGGGTCTTGTATGACCACCACGAATAGTTGTCCGGCGCATCGCCATGCACATGGCGAAAAGTATCCACATAACCCAGGGCCGTGAAGCGGTCGAGAAAAGCGCGTTCTTCGGGCAAAAAGCCCGTGCATTTTTCATTGGGCTTGGGCCGGGCCAGGTCAATGGGCTTATGGGCTATATTAAAATCACCGCAGACCACAATGGGCTTGCTCTTGCGACACTCTTCGGCATAGGCCAAAAAGGCCTCGAAGAAAGCCATTTTATAGGGTACGCGCTTGAAGCTGCCTGTGGGTTTGCCGTTTTCATCCAATTCTTCTGCCCCGCCATTGGGGAAATAACCGTTGAAAAAATGAAAATCCGGATATTCCAGATGCAACAAGCGGCCCTCGCCCTGAAATTCCGGCTGCGGCAGCTCGGCGCTCCACGAAAGAAAAGGCACACGGCTGAATACGGCCACGCCAGAATAACCTTTTTTGACAACGCTTGATGCCCAGCGGCTTTCCCAGCCCGCAGGCTCGCGCACGTCTTCGCCCAGTTGTTCCGGATGCGCTTTGGTTTCCTGCAAGGCGACCACCTGGGCATCACTTTGTGCAAACCAGTCCCAATCAGCCTTGGCAGAAACAGCTCTCAGTCCGTTAACATTCCAGGATACAAGTTTGAACAGCATAAAACCTCCGGCGAAGAGCATAGCCTCGCGCGCCCCGACCCGCAAGGACTGCCGCCAAGCCTGCCCTGTGGAAGATTGCACAAACACGCAATTTGCTGTATTAAAGAAGGTGGGTCACATTTGTGCCGTGCCGGATGTTACCGACGCGTAAACCCACGAAATTTTAGGAGTCGCTTTATGGACAGCTTGCCCATTCGCCGTGCCATTCTGAGTGTTACGGACAAAAGCGGCCTTGTGGATTTTGCCACCTTTCTGACTGCCCGCGGGGTGGAGCTTGTCTCTACCGGCGGCACGCAGAAAGCGCTGGAGGCGGCGGGCCTGCCCGTCACCGCAGTAAGCACGGTTACCGGCTTTCCCGAGATTCTCGGAGGACGGGTAAAAACCCTGCACCCCAAAATCCATGCCGGAATTCTGGCAAACAAGGACGAAGAATCCCACATGCTGACCCTGTCTGAAAAGGGCATACGCCCCTTTGACATGGTTTGCGTCAATCTCTACGACTTTGCTGGAGCGGTGGAGCGCAATCTCTCCCTTGAAGAAGCCGTGGAGGAAATCGACATCGGTGGCCCCTGCATGCTACGGGCCGCAGCCAAAAACTTTCACAGCATTCTTGTGCTGCCCTCGCCCCAATGGTACCCAACAGCCATGGAAGAAATGCGCAGCCACAACAATAACGTGAGCCTGGCATTTCGTCAGGCCATGGCCTCAAGGGCTTTTGAAGCCACCTCGCGCTACGACGCCCTGATCACGTCCTATTTGCGCCCGTAACCGCCATCAGGCAGGGCGGCCCCGGGCCGCCCTACTTTTTTTAGTCGTGGGCCGCCGCCAGGCGGCTACAACAAAAAACGCCACCGCACCAGGAGCACAGTATCCCAAAACCAGAAGGCAACCTGCAAGGACTCAAGCCCAGCCAGCTTACCGCCCTCAATCGCCTGTTTAACCGCCGCTTTCCGGCGGAAGACGTGTATACGGTGGAGCAGGCGCGCGAGCTGGCCCTGCTGTCACGCGCCATCGGCCGGCAGATAGGCCTGCTCATTGACCGCAAAGGCCGCGTGCAAACGGTTATTGTGGGCAAGGCCGGCAGCATTCTGATACCCGAACTGCCCAGAGGCCGCAGCGGCGGCGAGCGCCTGCGCGGTCTGCGCCTGCTACACACCCACCTGACCCCCGACGGCCTCAATCAGGAAGACCTGATGGACATGCTCTTTCTGCGCCTGGACGCTGTTATCGCCCTCACGGTCAACCCCGTGGGCGAACCCGTTCAGTGGCAGGCGGCGCACCTTTTGCCCACAAACGTCAACGGCCAGGGCTATCATCTGGATCAGCCCCGCCCATGGGATCGCACGGCGGCCCAGGTGGTGGACACGGCCGAAGCGCTGGAAAAAGATCTCTCCCGCCGGGCCGAGAGCAGCCACGAATCTGAAAACAAGGCTCGCGCCCTGCTGATCTCTGTGTCAACTCAGCCCCGCATCATTCAAGAACGCAACCTTGACGAACTGGCCGAACTGGCCCGCACCGCCGGGCTGGCCATAGCCGGCCGTATGGTGCAGCGCGTGGCGCAGGTGAACCCGCGCCTGATCATGGGCCGGGGCAAAGTGGCGGAACTGGAAGTGCTCACCCTGCAAGGCCGGGCCGATACGCTGGTTTTTGACGGCGAGCTTTCGCCCGCGCAATTGCACAATCTGGCCGACATTACCGAGCGCAAGGTCATTGACCGCACCCAGCTTATTCTTGATATTTTTGCGCAACATGCCGTGAGCCGGGCCGGGAAACTTCAGGTGGAACTGGCACAGCTGCGTTATACCCAGCCACGCCTGGTAGGCAAAAACCGCGCCATGGATCGCCTTATGGGCGGCATCGGTGGGCGCGGCCCCGGCGAAACAAAGCTGGAAACCGACCGCCGCAAAATACGCGAGCGCATGGCCCGCATTCGAAAAGACCTTGAGCGCTTACGCCGCCAGCGGGCCTTTACCCGCGACCGCCGCTCACGCCAGGGCATTCCCCTGGCCGCGCTTGTCGGCTATACCAATGCGGGCAAATCCACCCTGCTCAACACACTTACCCGCTCTGAAGTTCTGGTTGAAAACAAGCTTTTCGCCACGCTGGATCCCACCACGCGGCGCTTGCGCTTTCCCGCTGAAAAAGAACTTATCCTGGCCGACACTGTGGGCTTTATCCGCAATTTACCCAAAGAGCTGATGGACGCATTTCGCGCCACCCTTGAAGAACTGGAAGCCGCCCACCTGCTTTTGCATGTGGCCGATGCCTCTCACCCCGATCTTTTGCAGCAGATCAGCGCCGTTGAGGCCATTCTGGCCGAAATGGAGCTTGACCGCGTGCCCCGCCTGCTCATCCTGAACAAATGGGATCAGCTTGCGGCCCCCGCCAGAGCTGAACTGGCTGACGCCTTTCCCCATGCCCTGCCCGTGGCCGCCAAAACCGGCGAAGGGTGCAAGGCATTGCTTGAACAGCTTGAAATGCGCCTGCTGCATCAGGCCACCACCATAGTGACCGAAATATCCCCCAGCCTGAATTAGGAAATTTGCACATTGGAATGCTTTGTGGGGGAGGGATTTTTTAGCGCTGTAAGCGTATGAAATGCTTTATGAGGGAGGGCCCCTTTTGCAAAAGGGCCCTCCCCCATACCCCCACCCCCCAAAACCTTTCTTTGCTTTCAACCTGCTGCAGGGCTTTGCCTGGTCTAGAGCAGATCAACTTTTTCAAAGTTGAAACGCTCTACGGCGAAGATGACCGGGGCAGCGCCTGCCGCTCTTTGCTCCTTTGCCAAAAACAACAAGCGCATGCCGGCGGAATGAACCCTCCGGCATGCGCTTAGAGAAAAGAGGGGCCAAACCCCCGAACTGCTTTAGATTCTACTTATACCCTGATTGCTCCCAGCCCTGTTGTCCTGATCTGGCACATTCTTTTCAGGCGCGGGCTTTTGCGGCGCAGGAGCCTGGGGCGCAGGAGCCTGGGGCGCAGGAGCCTGGGGCGCAGGAGCCTGGGGCGCAGACTTTTCCGGGGCCGCTGCGCCAGAACCGACTGCATACTGCCGCGCCGTGCTTTCCATAACCGCCTGCCCCACCACCTGCCATTTTTCGCCAACCTTGCGCAGGGCCAGCCAGCTTGTCATGCGGGCAGGGGTGGTTACCTGAGCCACGGCGGCATTGGGGCCGATCTCCGTCACTTTGGCATTGCTCAGGCTTTCCGGCACCCAGGGGCAATCAGGCGTTTGCGCCTCACGGCACTGGGCCATCAGCTCGCCCGTGCTGACGCCACGGTTAAAGTGGCCCTGAAGGCGCGCCTCCATATCCACAATACTGCCGATCAACTGATCCGCGCCGCCCAGGCCCAGCGAACGGCCCAGACTGTCCAGCAGGCCCAGGGGCGCGTCTTCGCGGGTCATGTTTTTAACTTCATTGGCGGCATAGCTCTTGAGATCAAGCTGCGCAAGAAAAGCCGCGCTGTCATTTTTTTTCAGAGCCTCTGCCATATCTTTCAGTGCTTTCTGCGGGCCGATTGAAATACAGGCAGTCAATAGACCGGCCATGAGCAGCAGCAACGGCAAAAAACGGAAAAAACGCACATCCTTTTTCATATATACCCCTTGGTAAAAACAAAGCATGCGTAGAAAACCATAATTTCTTATACTCCTTCACACGCTCCTATGCAAAGGGGGGGGGCGAGCCCGCAGCGGGGCTTTTTTTCCTCCCGGCGTTCTGCTACACATGGGCCACACGCGGCGCACGGCATTGAGCCTGAGGCGCCGCCTCAGGAGGCACTTACATGAAAGTCATTATTATGTGTGGCGGCAAGGGAACGCGCCTGCGCGAAGAAACCTCTGTCAAACCCAAACCTATGGTTGAGATTGGCGGGCGGCCCGTGCTGTGGCACATCATGTCCATTTACGCGCGTTTCGGCTTTAAGGATTTTGTGCTGCCCCTGGGCTACAAAGGCCAGGTCATAAAGCAATATTTTCACGACTATAACATCCGCAACACTGACTTTACCGTCGACCTGAAAAATGGCGACATCACCACATATCCCAGTCACATCGAAGACTGGCGCGTCACCCTGTGTGATACGGGTGAAGATACCCTCAAGGGCGGGCGCCTCAAACGGGTGGCCAAATATATTGATACCGACAGCTTCATGGTCACCTACGGCGACGGCGTGGCGGATATTGACCTGAACAAGCTCATTGATTTCCACAAAAAATCCGGGAGCATAGGAACATTCACCGGCGTGCGCATGCCCTCACGCTTCGGTACGGTGCGCACCGACGACCAGGGCAAGATACTCTCCTGGGAAGAAAAACCCGTGCTAGATGAATACATCAACTGCGGTTTCTTTGTTTTCAAACGCGAATTTCTGGACTACCTCAGCGAAGACGAACACTGCGACCTTGAAAAAGAACCCCTGCAACGGCTGGCGGCAGAAGGCCAGCTCTCTATGTATCCGCACCCCGGCCAGTGGCAGTGCATGGATACCCTGCGTGATTCCATAAAACTCAACGAAATGTGGGACGCTGGCCGCGCATTCTGGGTATAAAACCCTTCTGGCGCGCAAACGGCGCAGCCTGCACAAGGCGGCGGTTATGCTGACTGTGCAGGTTGGCTGTACAGGTTGGCCGTCCAGGTTGGCTGTGCAGGTTGGCCGTCCAGGTTGGCTGTCCAGATTGACGGCGCAGGCTGGCTGTGCAGGTTGACTGGCTCCGCAGATTGACTGTGCAATTGCGCGGCCCATGCGTTATGCGCGACACATGCGCGACTCAACGCGGCTTCAGCAAGAAATTATTGTGAGGAACACATATGTTTGCCAATGCCTATAAGGGACGCCGGGTTTTCGTAACCGGGCACACGGGTTTCAAAGGTTCCTGGATGGCCGCGTGGCTAAGCCAGCTCGGCGCTGTGGTGGGCGGCTTTTCCGACGAGGTTCCCACCGAACCTTCTCACTACGCCGCAATGAACCTGGGCGCGCACCTTGAGGCCGATCTGCGCGGTGACATACGCGACCGCGATGCCCTGGTGCGTGCTGTGCGCCAGTTCCGCCCGGATGTGGTTTTTCATCTGGCGGCTCAGGCGCTGGTGCGCAAATCTTATGATGATCCGGCCCTCACGTTTGAGGCCAACATGATGGGAACCCTCAACGTGTTGGAAGCCGTGCGCGCCTGCCCGGACGTAAGCGCAGCCGTGATGATAACCTCAGACAAATGCTACAGAAACGACGAGTGGGTCTGGGGCTACCGTGAAACCGACCACTTGGGCGGCCACGACCCCTACTCTGCCTCCAAGGGCTGCGCCGAAATCATCGCCCATTCCTATTTTGAAAGCTTTTTTAAAGACGGCCCCGCCTGCGCCACGGTTCGCGCGGGCAACGTCATCGGCGGCGGCGACTGGGCCGTTGACCGCATCGTGCCCGACTGCGCCCGCGCCTGGGCTGCGGGGCAGGCCGTGCAGATTCGCAGCCCCTGGGCCACACGCCCCTGGCAGCTCGTGCTCGAACCCTTGTCTGGCTATCTGTGGCTGGGCGCGCGCCTGCTGCTCGGCCAAAACACCCCCTTTGACCTCCGCGGCCAGGCCTATAACTTCGGCCCCGCAGCTGATGTCAACAATACCGTGGCCGAGGTGGTGGACGCGCTAGCCATACATTGGCCGGGTTTTGCCAGCGAAATGGACAAGGCCGGGCAAGCTGGCATGAAAGAATGCACCCTGCTCAAGCTCTGCTGCGACAAAGCCCTTGCCCACCTGGGCTGGAAGGCCACCCTCAACTTTGAGGAAACCATCCGCTACACCGCCGAATGGTACCATTGCTTCTATCAGGGCGGCGGCGGCAAAAAACCGCAAAACATGCTGGATTTCACCCTTGGGCAAATCGCAGCCTACGTTAATGCCGCCGAACAGCGCGAGCAGCTGTGGGTAAAATAGCATGAACACCCTTGAAGCCGTAGCCCGCAATGTGGGCATCGACGGGGCGCTGTTGCAACCGCTGGGGGTAATCTCCACGCCCGGCGGGCCGGTGCTGCACATGTTGCGGCCCGGCTCCGCCCTGTTGCCAGATTTCAGCAAGGGCTTTGGCGAAATATATTTTTCCGAAGTCCTGCCCGGCCACGTCAAGGCTTGGAAATGCCATACCCGGCAGGTGCAGCATTTCGCCGTGCCCACCGGGCTGTTGCGCATTGTGCTTTACGACGGCCGCCCGGATTCCCCCACCAGGGGCGTTGTGTGCGAACTGACCCTGGGCAGGCCGGAAAACTATTCTCTCCTGCGTATCCCCACGGGCGTATGGTACGGTTTTGCCGCCATGGGCCAGGCTCCGGCGCTCATCTGCAATTGTGCTGATGTGCCCCATGACCCCGCCGAGGGGCAGCGACTGCCTGTGGATGATCCGTCCATCCCCTATTGCTGGAAAACAGAGTCATGAACTAGAGTTTTTTGGGAAATGCTTTGTGGGGGTGGGCCCCTTTTGCAAAAGGGGCCCTCCCCCACACCCCCACCCCCTAAAACCTTTATTCTGGTTTCAATCGGCGACAGGATTTCTCCTGATCCGAGACATGGGACGGAGCGGGGGCCAAAAGTCGCTTCTTTCGAGCAGAACAACTCCTCAAAGATAAATAGCTCTAAGCCCGCGCCATAACGTTTTTGAACAGAAAAACATAAACGCCCGGAAAGTCTGTTGTGGCAGGCCTTTCGGGCGTTTATGTAAAAATATCGGACAGAAAGCACCTACGCGCCGCGGCTTTCGGTTACCATTTCGGCGCAACTTTCGGCGCCCACTTCGGCGGCCATTTCGGCGCCACTTCGGCGGCCTTTGCCGCGCCTTTTATGGCACGCTTCACTGCCGCAATGAGGCGGCCTTTTTCCATATACGAAACTGCCGCATCTCTGAAAGCGCCAGACCCGACAGGGTCAACAGCGTTCCCAAGCCCGCCATCCAGGTGATGCGTTCATTCAGTATGAGCGCGGCCGTAATAACCGTAACCACTGGAACAAGATAGATATAAACGCTGCTTTTCACCGCCCCCAGGCGCTTGATGGCAAAAGTCCAGGCCACAAAACACAGGGCCGAAGCTCCAAGGCCAAGAAAAGCCATGTTGCCCCAGTTCACAACTTTGGCAAAGCGCTCCAAGCCCAAGTGAAAGCTCATGAAAGGCAGGCAGGGAAGCATGAAAAGCAGCCCGTAGAAAAAGCAGCGCCGTGTCACCTGAAGGCTGTTATAGCCAAAGGCCAGAATCTTGCGCGTCATGATGGAATAAAACGACCACGCGAGCGCGGCCAGCACAGCCAGCACGTCGCCCAAGGGATTAAGCTGCAAACTGGCGCTCCCGCTAAAGCTTATGAGCCCAATACCCAGAATGGCCGCCGCGAAGCCCAAAAAAAAGTTGAGCCCCGGCTTTTCGGCCGCCAGCAACCAGAACGACAATAAGGCCGTAAAAAAAGGCGAAACCCCAACAATAACGCCCACATTGGAAGCGAAAGTATACGTAAGCGCAATGTTTTCAAGCAGAAAATACAGCGTTACGCCCGCAAGCCCCGCCCCGGCAAAAAGCCATTCGTGTTTTTTGCTCTTCAACCGCAAAACACGGGGAAACGCCAGCCACAGAGCGGCAAAGCCCAGACTGAACCGGAAAAAAAGAATCTCAACAGGGCTGAAATCGCGCAGCAGTATCTTGGTGGAGATAAAAGTTGCCCCCCAGACAAGTATGCAAAGCAAAGCCGCCAGATGACCAGCCGAAGCTTTATTATCAGACATGGAACCGTCGCTATTATGTATTTCACACCTGAAAAGCTCGGCAAGGATGTGGCTTCAAATCCTTGCCGCCCAATGCTGGCTGGGTGACTTTGCTGAACATTGGAACAATTTACCTTTGAGAATACACATTCTCAAAGGTTACAAGGCGCTGTTGCGGCAATATCCGCCTCAAGTCAGGGCAATCTTTTAGAGACAGCTCCCGACCCATTGAAAGAAAGATAAAGGTTTTAGGGGGTGGGGGCGTGGGGGAGGCGACCCTTTTACAAAAGGGGCCCTCCCCCACAAAAATATCAAACGCTCGCGCCTGTAAGGAATCTCGCTACTTTTTGCCGCAATGGGCCAGCCCCAGTTCCATAAGGCGCTCAAGCAGCTGACCGAAATCAAGGCCGATGGCTCTGGCCTCGCGCGGAACAAGGCTTGTGGCGGTCATGCCGGGCAGGGTATTGACTTCCAGCAGGGTGAGGCTGTCGTCGGGGCCGAGAATAAAATCCGCCCTGCTGTAACCTCTGAGGCCAAGCGCCCCATGCGCGGCGAGGGTCAGCTCCTGTACGCGCGCGGTCAGTTCGTCACCGATGGGGGCCGGGCATATCTCACGCGCGCCATCCTCTTGGTACTTGCTCTCATAATTGAAGAAATCACCGGCTACCGGTTCAATAAGAATGGGCGGCAGAGGTTCATCCCCCAAGATGCCGCAGGTCACTTCACGGCCCGGCAGCACTGGTTCCATAATGACTTCTTCGCCTGCGGCAAAAATCTGCCCCATGATATGGTCAAGTTCCTCGCGGTTGCTCGCGCGGCCAAGGCGCAGCGATGAGCCGCCCGTATTGCTTTTGACAAACAGAGGGTATGGCAGGCGGGGCTGCCAATCTTTTCCGGGAAGCGCGGGTACAAAATCCCAATCAGCCGTGGGCAGGCCCGCCCGGCGAAAAATCTGTTTTGCCGCGCACTTGTTGAGCGCCAGAAAAGAGCCTGCGGGGCCGGAGCCCTGATAGGGGCAGCCCACCTGATCCAGCATGGCCTGAACCAGACCATCTTCGCCCGGCGCGCCGTGCAGGTTGATGAGGGCAAAATCATGCTGTTCGGCGGCGGCGAGCAGGCCGTCAAATTCGGCCAGCAGGTCAAAAAACGTCACTTCATGACCGCGCGCCTCCAGGGCGGCAGCCATGGCCCTGGCGCCATTCAGCGAGACCTGCCGCTCAGGAGACCAGCCGCCCGCAATCAAAAGAATCTTCATACAGTGTCCATCCCAGTTGCTCCGAAAGAGCGCTTTCAATATTTTTTCCCTGGCGGAAGGCGGCGTAAATACCTTCACGAGCCGCCTCACTGTGCCCATAACGGCCCAGCAGGTCGTCATATCTTTCTTCCAGACTGACGCAAGCATCATGTCTGACTCTTTTGTCAGCATACATCACAAAAAATGGCAGCGCGCAGATGCCCCGCCCGGCGGGCAAATCCCAAGGCCACCAAACATGCATCATGACGCCCCGCGCCACAGCGTAATTGCCGGTTTCAGCCACGGCCCAGGCAGCGCCCACCTGGGCATGGCTGCCGCCATGGCGCACGCAGTAGGTTTTGGCAATATCGTGCAGCAGCCCGCCCGCCCGGACTTCGGCCACATTGACGTCAAAACCCTGCGCTGCCGCGCGCGCGGCCAAGGCAGCGGCAATATGAGCAACCAGAAGGGAGTGACGCCGTATGTTGGGCAGCATGTCGTATTTATCCCACAAGGCAAAACATGTGGCATCGTCGGGCACGCTGCGGGGACGGACGGGATCAGCAAGTTCCGGCAGTTGCGGCAGATCAGCCAGCGGGCGCCGGATACGGGGAAATTCAGACTGCGATGAACTCTTCATTCGCAAAGTATGCCACCCAGCAGACGTGATGGCAAGAAAAGGCACAAGGGGCATACCTTTACGCGCGCCTGGAAAAGAGCGCCCGAAAAAGAGCACCTGGAAAATACACGTGGAAAAATTCGCCTAAAAAAAGTGCACCCGGCGCTCAAAAGAACGCCGGGCGATTTGCGGGCACACAACCGCAAATACTCACCTTCGGGGGGGCTGTTCCAGCCCTGTGCCGGACAGCATGAAAGTGAGTCATCACCGGGACATCCCGGTAATAGAGGCTTGGCCACTGCCAGCCTATCACAAGATATGCCGCAACGGGCCTGCTGACGAGGCAGGCAGCCTCAGTGGGGAACCCCCACATTCTTTTCATCGGTAGATGAAATAATAACTTGAGAGCAGGAGAAGCGCAGATTAACGAGTATTCTTGTTTTCTGGCAAGAAAGACGAAATCCGGCAAGGGAACATCTTCAACATATTCAGTGTATTGCCGTGGAACACCTGACGCAGGCGGAGGACAAAAAGGCCATTCATCGGTGCTTCCCAGGGAGCAATGCGCTGGAAAAAACGGAATGCCCCTGCGCTGAAAATACCGACAGGCTTTATGCAAATTTTTCTGGCAAGCGCCCCTGACCACAACGGCCCTGCAGGGCAAGTGCTGCGCATGGCAACGGAGCAAAACGAATTATGGCGAAGGCATCAGTTTTGTAGCGCCCAGCATCGGAAAGGCTCTGGCCAGAAGGCTGGGAATTTTAGTCGCCCCATGTGCGGGCCGGGCCGAGCGGGGCCACGGGGCCGAGGCGGGCCGACGCGAGCGGGTCAGGATGGAGCCCAATGGAGTCGGCTGAAGTCAGGCGGCAGGCCCAACGCATTGGTGTAATGCCGGCCTGCTTCAAGAACCCGATCCTGCGGGAGCAGCGGGACGAGCCTTACCGCTTTTGCCGGAAGCGGGTGCTTTTCCTGCCTGTTCTCGCGCGGCGGCCTTGCCTGACGCAGCCTCGCCCTTACGCACAAGGTCGGCCAGGGCAAGAATGGTATTGGCATAGACCGTTGACCGGTTATAGGTCATGAGCACCTTGTGCTGCTGCGCCCGGTTTATGCCAGTTTTCCAGCCGTGGCGGGACAGGTAGTAAGACAGGCTCGCTACAGCATCCGGCACATGAAACAGGTCAACCTTGCCGTCATCGTCGCCGTCCGCTCCATAAGCTGCAATATTGGAGGGCATGAACTGACACAGGCCCACTGCGCCATAAATGGAACTGGGCAAATATTGGGGATCCAGATTGTCTTGCAGAATGTGGCTCACAAGAGCCCGCACTTCTTTATAGGCCCAGTTGGCCCGTTTCGGCATGGTTTCCTGGAGCCAGTCCATATGTTCTTCATAGCCCGGCATCCGCGGCAACCATTGATCAATTTGCGCGGGTTCACGGCTCACGGCCATGCTGGCCAAGGTATAGAGAGCGTTTTCCGGCACATCGGCCAAAACCTTGCCAAGGCGTGTTTCTACAAAAAGCAGGGCCACCGCCACAGACGAAGGCACTCCATAGCGGGTCTGGGCCTGGCTGAAGGCCTGTTTGTGTTCTGCAATAAAAGCGCGACACAAGCGGGCATTCTGTTCTGTCACGACCCCTTTGTAGTAGGTTGTGGGCCCTGGCTTGGCGGAAGGAGGACGAGGCATGAAGCGGCTTTTGTAGAGCTCGAGCATCTTGCGGCCCATGGGCGACTGGCTGGGCGTGGGGGCCAGCGTGGCCAGCAAGGCGTCTACCCGCGGGCCGGAAAGCCCGTCGGCGGCAAGTTGCGCAGCCAGCGGCTGCCAGATCGGAGCCATGGCAGGCGCGTGTTCTCCGGGCACTAGCTCTCTGCCGGAGTGTTCCTGCTGTATCTGAAGGCCGGGACGAACGGGGGACATCTCTCCCCCGCCGCTCCGGCCAGTTACCGCTTCGCCCGTAGCGGGCAAGTCGTGACCGGTAACCTTGGCCGGGCCGACCCCATGGGCCGACCCGGCGCTTTCGGATTCAAACGCTGGTTGCGTATGCGCGCCGCCGCAGGCGGCAAAAAGCATGCAACAGGCCAACCAGCATATCAGACTGACCGTTTTGCACGTGGCTAACGAAACTTTTCCGGCCAGTTTTACGCTCATGTTTATAGATCCTGAAACACCCACACTACCCGCCCCAACAAACGCTTGCTCATCAGATCGGGTGTGAGCGTTGTTTCGGGAAAGTTCGCAGAATCAGAGCGCAGCACATAGCCGTCCTGCGCGCTGTTCAGGAACAGACGGCGAAGAATAACGCCCTCGTTGGGTGCAAAAAGCGCATATACACGGCCGGAAATCACATCCCTGTCCATAGTGTCCACGCCCAGATGGGAGTCAGACATAATAGTTGGGGCCATGTTGGTTCCGCGCATGCGCATAACAGCAAGGCTGTCTTTCATATAAGAGTGCGGCAGAGAGATTTTTCCCGCCACTTCAAGGGCTGGTCGTGGTTGCCCGTCATCATAATCACAATTCATTTGATAAACGGAAACCACTGTTCCCCGTGCTAGAGTATCACCGTAGTGGGCGGCGTTTTCTGCAAGGGCGGCAGGAGCATCTTGCGGCATATAGCCCTGCTCTGTACGCAGGTACATAGGGCCTACACCGAGCTTGAGCCAATCCGGGCTCAGCCCGAATTTTTCAAACAGCTTCATAAACCAGTCGCCGGGAACGGAATTGCGGCGTTTGGCATCAGAGATGCTTGACTGGCGGATGTCCAGCACCTCGGCCAATTCTACCTGAGTGCGGCTGTTTGTCGCCAGTTTGATACGTTCGTATATTTCTGCAAAAGCAGGCATGTTCTTGAACTCCATAATACGGACAAGCCGCATCATCAATGTTGAGGATTAAGAAGAGGCGCTTCGTTGGCCAGCACCATCTTGCTGTTTTCCTTGAGAGACTTGCGCATGGCCTCCAGCCAGCGTTGGTACGCATAGAACTGGGGCGCCTTATTATAAGATTGGGCATAGATAGATGCGGCACTGGCGTCGCCTTCACCGCGTTTTATCTGAGCCTCACGCGCGGCTTCAGCCAGAATAACTGCACGTTGGCGGTCAGCGTCGGAACGAATACGCGTGGATTCTTCTTCACCTTCGGAACGGTACTGCTTGGCTTGGCGCTCACGCTCCGCCCGCATACGTCCAAAGATAGCACGCTGGTTTTCCGGCGGCAGGTCCGTGCGTTTTATACGCACGTCCAGCACTTCGACACCGTAACTATGCATTAAGGCTGAAACCTTGTTTGTTACTTCCTTCATGATGGCCGCACGGTGGGAAGAAACAACCTCAGTGAGGGTGTAGGCGCCCACCAGGGCACGCAATTGGGAGTAAACAACGTCGTCAAGCCGCGCCTGCGCTCCTGGTATGGTTCGCATGGTGCGGTAAAATTGCAGGGGATTAATAATCTTCCAACGGGCGTAGTTATCAAGCACAATGGCCTTTTTATCCACTGTAAAAGCTTCACGCGAGCGGGCTTCGTAATCCAGCACCCGCGAATCGAAAAACACCACGTTCTGAATAAAAGGCATCTTGAAGTGCAGCCCAGGGCCATACACCTTGTCCAAAGGGTCGCCCAGCTGAAGCACAAGAGCTGTTTGCGTCTGATGAACAGTAAAGAAACATTGGCTGCCCACAACGACAATCAACAACAATACAATGACAGCAGGTAGAGGATTATTACGCATTATTTTCTCTCCAACGCCTTGGGGGCCACAGGGGAGCCCAAGCTGGGCAGATTCAAATAAGGCAAGGCACGGGACGCCGCCGGGGCATCCATAAGCACCTTTTCGTCAGCGCCGGCAAGAATGTCTTCCATGGTTTCATAATAAAGGCGCTGTTCGGTAACCTTGGGAGCCTTGCGATGTTCGGCGCTCAGGGCGTCGAAACGGGAGGTTTCACCTTCTGCAGTGCGCACACGCGTAGCATGATACGCCTCTGCCTCGTTGAGCATGGCCGCCGACTGGCCTCTTGCCTTGGGCAGCAGCTCGTTACGATAGGCTTCAGCCTCGTTGATAATGCGGCTCTTGTCTTCTCTGGCGCTGGCCACGTCTTTGAAAGCGTCAATAACCTCATGCGGAGGATGCACGTCTTGCAATTGCACGGCCAAGACCTGTATGCCGGCTCCGTAGCGATCCAGAATGGTCTGCAAAAGCTGCGTGGCTTCGCTCTGGATTTTCAGTTTACCGTCAGTAATGGCCGAATCGATCTGGCTATTGCCAATGACTTCGCGCATGGCAGCCTCGGCGGCATTGCGCACAAGAGCCGTGGGCGCGCTCACATTAAACAAATATTGTACAGGGTCACCAATTTTGTACTGCACGCTGAACTGGACATTGACGATATTTTCATCGCCAGTGAGCATGGACGCCTCTTCAGACACCGTGCGCACTTGCCCCTGCTGGAACGTGGCGCTCTGCCCCACAGAGCGGAAGCCCACCTCGCTACGCAGCACCTGGGTAACTTGCGGTTTATACACACTTTCTATGGGAGCCGGCCATGCATAGTGGGGGCCAGGCCCTTCAGTGCGGTTGTATTTGCCGAAACGCAGCACAACGCCCTGTTCATCGGGGTTAATGATATAAATACCCGACAAAAGCCACAAACCCACCACTGCCAGCCCGATCAGAAAAAAGGCTTTTCCGTTGGGAAGATTCATTTGCGACAGTTTTTTCAGAGGATTATCATCCCCCCTGCCCCGCCCGTTAAAAGGAGAGCGCCTCGCCCGAGGGGGCTGCCGATCCTGGCCTTCATCGTTGTCAAGGTCAGTATTACGGGGCGGCTTGGGGGGAGGATTGGCCCCCTGCCGTTGCCTTTTTTCCTGTAGCTTGTCCCAATCCCAATTCATGACGGATGTTTACCTTTTTTTGATTCGCGACATAATTTCAACCACTCATGGCTGAAAAATGTTTACGATTTTAATATGTGCGAAGAGATAAAAATAGGGCATGAATGCGGTGTGGTCAAGAATGCGGGAGCCTCCATGGTAAGCAAGTGCATACTAGACAAGATACAAGACATCCACCGCTTGCCCGGCACTTCACCGGCAGCACTGTCTGTTAATCGGCTATATAGGTTGACGCCCTAACCACTTCATATCATGGAGCATGGAGCTCAAATACAGCTGTCACCTGCATACATTTTAGAGTATTCCAGAGACTGCGGCCCTTTGCAACTTCTTTTTCATTTTCATGTATATTTTATTCAAAAATACATATCATCCTATTTTATATGCAATATCAGGGTAACAGCACACTAAAATCATCAGCAAGCTGAAAATTATTCACCAAGCCAGAGCATTGCCTCCGACGACAGATATTTCAAGTCTGCCCGGAGCGTTCTGAACCATTTCTTTTCAAATTTTCCGCAAACTGTACCCGATAATTTTTTTTTCGCAAGGACTTGTGAAATGGCGACCGTTAACAATAATGTCTATTGTTATAACAGGCTTAGCGATAACGCTGCGTAGGCGGACTTATTCAAGAAGCCCGCCAGGGGCTGCCTTCCGCGCTTATACCAAGCACAACCTGGCTTTAACCATATATTATATTGGAAAATTCACCGCGGTTTCATGGCAAGAAAAAACTTTTTCCGCAGCCTTACAGGCCGGGCCAAAACACAGGCGCAGAGCATAATCAGCGGCAAAGCCCGTGATTATCGAAACTCGTGGCGATGGCAGCACTTGAACACGTAACTCTCAAATGATTGCTCCACAGTCGGTAAAGCCGCCCTGCAATCATTTATCTACGAGAATTTGCAAACAAATCCTTGTAGGTATTCACTCACGAAATACGCTCAGCACCCAAAAAGCGCTCGCCGACGATGTGTGTTCAAGAGCACACCTTGAGAACGTTTTATGCATGAAAAGCGAGGCAAGAAATTGAAGACAAATCCTCGCCTTGAAGTGATTGTAAGACGGATTTGCCGACCGTCAAGCAAGCATCAGCCCCCTTGACGACGCTGGTTACCATTATTCATGTAAACTTTATTCTATAACTGCAGACACTTGTGCAGCTTGCTCCAGAAAAAAAAATACACAACACTTTTTTCAACAAAAACCCATTTTTCCTTGGTCTTGGGGAAAAAATGTTTATTTCAATGCCGCTCCCAGTGGATTTTCCTGAAAATCCGCACCACAAACATGCGTAAAGCATGTCAGCAAGCCCGCATGCCCGCAGTTCGCGAGCAACGCAGGCCAACCGACAGCAAAAGCCTGTTTGCACAGCTAAGCATGTTCTGCCGTTACGCAAGCATTTAATGCGCTGGTTTTTCTAATGAATCAACTGCACTACGGCCCCGGAATGCGTATCAACACTGGGGCTACGCAGTTTGGCTCCGGCCAGCGGAACCACCCTGACCACCTCCACCACGTCGGCTTGAACGGCAAAGCCCGGAGCGTAAGTCAACAATTCCTTGCGGCTGGATTCACGTCCGCCCTGCCAGAGCAAAAGAGCAAAAAGCAGCGCACAGCCCGCCAAGGCAGTGCTTAACATAATATAAGGGATGCCGTGTGCACTTACTGTCTTGTTCATGGCTGCTCCTTGTGGCAGTTTTTACCGCCGCTGTGTCGTTGCCATAAACAAAGCAAAATATGTGCCGTGGCTGGCTTTGCATGCCTTACGATTCAGGACGGCGGGCGGCTGCCAGAGATATTCGGGTCGGCTTGGACGGATTGCGCGTGTGGAACTGGGCCTGCGCGGGCGGCGCAAGTTGCGCGGCTGGGCGGCGCCTGGCGGAACATGCCGGTCACTGCTTCGTCACATTATCGTGACAGTGTGGCACTGCGGGTATGAGCGCCCGGAAACAAGCAGCACAGGTCGCGCGGTTTGCGGGCGGGCAAGATGGAGGGGCTAGATGGATTGGACGAAGACGAGGCGCGGGCGGTTAGTGTCTGAGGCCGGAGCCTGGGGCCTGAGGCCGGGGGCCGGGGCCTGAGGCCAGAACGGCGACAATGAATTGGCCAGAGCGGCCAAATGGGAGACAGGCAGACGGACGGCGTGGGAAACTGGGCAGAATGGACAGAACGGGCGGAGGGGGCATGCCGCATATGCTCACAAGCTGCGCCAGCCCCCCCAAAAAAACACCCTTAAACTTCGCTGATAATGGCCACAACCACCGGGTCGCGCTCCAGTACACGGCGGAAGAAACGCCGCAACGAAGAGCGTATGCCTTCCTGCATGCGGTTGAGCTGCCCCGGGCGCGCTGCTTCTATCTCATCCAGCACGAGGCATTTGGCATCTTCAAGCAGGTGGCTATAATGCTGCTCAAACACAAAGCCCTTGGAAATCATTTCCGGGCCATGCAGCACGCTGCCGGTTTCAGAATCTACAACCAGCACCACGATAACCATCCCCTCATCACCAAGAATCCGGCGTTCGCGCAACACGGCGTAGCCCACGTCGCCAACCCCCTTGCCGTCCACAAGGGTACACTCCACGGGCACTTTTGGCTCAAGTCTGAACGAATCCTCCAGCAGAGTCAGGGGCATACCGTCTTCCAGCAGGATAACGTTCTCTTCCTTTACCCCACATTCCACAGCCAGGCGGCCGTGCTTGACCAGATGCTGGTATTCACCGTGTACCGGCACAAAAAGCTGCGGGCGCACAGCCTCAAACATTTCGCGCAGTTCATCGCGCTGAGCATGGCCCGACGCATGGATGGCATGCACGCTTTCATACAGCACTTCCGCGCCTATGCGGTACATTTCGTTAATAAGCCTGGCTACGGCCTTGGCATTGCCCGGAATCATGCGTGAACTCATGACCACGGTATCGCCCTTGCGCACTTCAAGCTGCCTGTGCCCGCCAAGCACCATGCGCGACAGGGCCGACAAAGGCTCGCCCTGCGCCCCGGTGACCACCAGCACTATCTGATTGTCAGGCAAGTCGGGAACGCCGTTATGGGCATTGAAAAAAGAAGGCGGCAACTTGGCAAAACCCAGATCCCGGGCCATTTCAACATTATTGGCCAGCGATTTGCCGCTTATGACAACCGTGCGCCCGTATTCACGCGCGAGGTCGAAAACTTCTTGAATTCTTTGGATGTGGCTCGAAAAAAGCGTAATAACAATGCGGCCTTCGGCACTGGAAAAAATCTTTGCCAGCGAATCCTTCACTTCCCTTTCTGTGAGGGAGCGGCCTTCGCGCATGACGTTGGTAGAATCTGAAAGCAGCAGACGCGCGCCCTGCGGCCCGGCAAAGTTGCTGAAAACGTCAAGATCCGTGCCTGAGCCGCCCAAAGGGTGGGGATCAATTTTGAAGTCGCCGCTGTGCACGACGCGGCCCACCGGAGTCTCAACCCCCAGGCCAAAGCCTTCGGGGATAGAGTGGCAAACCGGGAAAAAGCGGAACGTCAGGTCGCCCAGCGGCAGAACCGTCTGCTCGTCCACCGGGCAAAGCTCCACCCAGTCAAGAATTTCGCGCTCGCGCAGTTTGTGTTCCACCAGGGCAAGCGTAAAACGCGAACCATAGATGCGCGTGCCTTTAAGCTCCGGCACAAGCCAGGGCAAGGCTCCGATATGGTCTTCATGGCCGTGGGTGAGCACAATGCCGAGCAGTTTGTCTTTGATGGCGCTTACTGCGCCAAAATGCGGGATGACCACGTCCACGCCCAGATGGGCGTCGTCGGGAAACATGAGGCCACAGTCAACCATGACCACGCCGCCAGCGGTTTCCCACAATTGGCAGTTAAGGCCGATTTCTCCAAGGCCCCCCAGGGGCGTAATGGTAAGGTAGGGTTCTTTCATTCCTCTATCGCTTGTGCTTGGACGCGAAGCCGTTTACCGGTCGCGTCGCATCAGGTCAGGTTTAAATTCGCCCATGGCCACATACAATTGGGACAGGGCAGTAAGATAGTCGGCCTTGGCGCCCGTAAGCGAAGCCTGGGCCGAAGTAAGCTTGGAGGAGGCGTCCAGCACATCAAAGTTGGTGCCCACCTGCTCCTGGTAACGAGCCAAGGCTACATTGTACGCCTCGGTGGCCTGCTCCACTGCTTTTTCCGCAACATTAATTCGTTTTTCCGCTTCATGAACGGCAAGAAGCTTGGATTTGATATCGTAACCGACGTTGAGCTTCAGCGTTTCGGCTTCATAGCGCATCTTGGTTACAAGCCAGCCGGCCTCTTTATCCGCATAGTAGGTCGTGCCCCACTGAAAAGCGTTCCAGGTGGCGCGCGCGCCCACTTCCCAGGTCTGGGTGCGGGAACCGCTGGCGCCGTCTTTTTGCAGATCAGGCGTATTGCCGCTTTGGGTTACATTATAATAGGCCTCAACCTGCGGATAATAGTCGCTCTGCACAGCCTGCTGGCTCTTGCCCGCAATTTCCACAGATTTCGCGGCCATATAAACGTCAGGGCGCTGACGGTACGCCGCCTCAAGGCACTGCTCAAGAGAGCGCACAAACGGCACATGGCCCAATTGCCCCTTATACCCTATGCCTGCCGTTGCCGAAAGGCCCAGCAGGGTGTTCAGCTTTGCCAGGCTCGTGTCCCGGCTGTTTTCAGCCCTGATCACTGCATTTTCAGCCTGCCGCACGTCCACCTCGGCCTGCAACACGTCAAGGCGCGGGCGAAGCCCCACATCAAAGAACGCCGTGGTAATGCGCAACTGATCGCGCAAGCGCGCAAGAGCGTCACGCTCACTGCGCACGCTTTCTTCATAGCGCAAAAAATTCAGAAACTGGGTCTGCACCTGCTCTGTCATGGCAAGTTCGGCATTGCGCAATGCCGCCTTGTCGCTGTCGGCTTGCAGAGCGGCTTTCTGATAATTTGCCAACAGGCGAAAGCCCTGAAAAACCGGCTGAGAAACTTCCACGCCCCAACTGTACGTTCCCATTTTGGGCGGATCCACATTGCGCGTGGTGCTGTCTCTTTCTTGCTTGGCGACCGAGTATGTCATGCCAAGCCTGGGGCCAAAGGCCCCGCGGGTGGACTTGCGCTTTTCTTCAGATGAACGGCCCTGCGCTTCTTGCGAACCCAGACTCGGATTATGCTCCAGCGCCTGATTCACCGCATCCTGCATGGTGATGCCGCGCGCCCCGCCAGCCTGAGCGCCTGCGCTTTCTGCCCCTGCCCCGCTTTGATTGCCAAGGCTGCGCTGCCCTTGAAAAAGGGGAACCGCTGCCCCGGACGCCGCCTGGCGGCTTGCAGCAAGGGAAGAAGTGCAGAAAAAAGCAGCCAGAAGAACAAAGGAAAGAGCTAAAGCGCGAATCACTGAAACCGCCGTTCTTGAGAAAGTTGCACGCGCCTTCAGGGAGGCGCATGGGAAGGACGAACATCTCATGGCTCTTCATACAACGGCCGGTACAGCATTGGCAATATAGCCCGGGCCGCCTTTATTTCCGGCCCGCCCTTTGCTTGCGGACGCCTTGATCACGGGCCCGGCCTTGATCCCCAGCCCGGCGCTCTTGCTCCCAAGTCGTTCAAGGGCGCTCTGCGTTCTGCATTTTCTTATGACTACTGATATATATCTTACTGAATACAAAAAATAAATATAAATTATAGTTTGACATTTCCAACAAGCTATTTTCAAAGCACCATTATCTCACAAATTTACTTTTATTCAACGCAATTACCGCCGTTAACGAGAGCATTGGCCGACGTCGTGCAAGGCCTGTTTACGCGACAGTCAGCGCAATCTCCAGGCTACACTGCACTATGGCACTGGATTGTCTTCACACCTTTGTCGACTATTTCAGGCGTGAAAAGCCTTGGCAATCCGAAACAGATAACGTTTTACCAGTTTGTGGGCGCAAGGCCTTGCTTCTGCCTCCCGGTTAAGGCTGAGTCGTCCCACAGTATATTGGAGTAAATAATAAAGGTTTTAGGGGGTGGGGGCGTGGGGGAGGGGCCCTTTTGCAAAAGGGCCCTTCCCCCACAAAGTACTTTAATCATTCGCCTCGTTAAAGGGCCCCTCCCCCACAACGCATTTTAATCATTCGCATCACCAAAGGGCCCCTCCGCCTCAAAACATTCCCAAAACAGTGGTAATTCAGTGTTGTTCATGGCCTGAAGTGAGCACTGCCAAAGGCCGCGCCACAGACCAGGTTGCCAAAAACCTGCCTTCATATAATATACCCCGTGGCGCACAGCCTGCACAGCTCGTTTCAAGCCCGCTGTCGTAGTGCTACGTGAGTCGCGCCCGACATACGAAAAAGCGGCCAAAAGCAAGACGCGGACTTAAAGGCTTTGCGGGGTGCATTCCGCTCCAGCGGGCTTGGGGAGTCCCCGGCCAAAGCGGATCCGGGGCAAAAGGTCTAAAAAAAATCTTGAAAATTTGCCCCACTCGTTGCATTCTCCGCCCCAGAGCCGTATGCGACTGTGGCGGTGTTGCCGTCATGGTCGGCGTTTTTTTGCGCCCTGCGTTCCGGCACTACTTGCGGCGATTTGTGAAAATCAAGGCTGCTGCGCACTTATGGAGAACCTTATGGAATTCAGCTTTTTTGCAATGATTGCCCAGGCAAGCCTGGTGGCCAAGGCGGTGCTGGCTCTTCTGGTGGTCATGTCCATCGTCAGCTGGGGCCTGATGATTCAAAAGTTTTTTGCCCTCAACGCCGCCGACAGCAAGGCCCTTGAAGGAACCACCGGTTTCGAGAAAGCTCCCAATCTGCGCGAAGCCGTGCAGTCTCTGGGGTCTGACCCGTCTTCCCCCCTCTATTACATCGCCCACCAGGGTGTGCTGGAATTTAACCGTTCCAAGGAGCTGGGCAACAGCAGCGAAGTTGTGGTGGACAACGTCCGCCGTGCACTGCGCCAAGGTGTTGGCAGTGAACTGTCACGTTTGCAGAGCTCGCTCTCCCTGTTGGCCACCACGGCCAATACCGCGCCCTTTATCGGTCTTTTCGGCACGGTCTGGGGCATTATGAGCTCTTTTCACTCCATCGGCATGCTTAAGTCCGCCTCGCTGGCCACTGTGGCCCCGGGCATTTCAGAAGCGCTGGTGGCTACGGCCATTGGTCTTGCTGTGGCCGTTCCCGCTACCATTGGCTTCAACATCTTTATGGGCAAGCTTTCGCAGGTGGACACCCTGCTTGTGAACTTCGCGGGCGTTTTTCTGAACCGCGTGCAGCGCGAACTTAACGCCCACCGCCCCGTGCAGCGCACGGGCGCAACGGAGATGTAGCATGGGCGCCAGTGTCGGCAACGGCAACAAATTCGTTTCGGAAATCAACGTCACTCCTTTTGTGGACGTCATGCTCGTGCTGCTCATCATCTTTATGGTAGCCACCCCCATGATGAGCCAGGGGCTTGAGGTCGATCTGCCGCAAACCACGCAGGTGGAAGTGCTGCCCACAGAAGCAGACCATATGGTGCTGACTGTGCGTAGCGATGGCAAGATATACCTTGACGAATATGGCGTTGATAATATGGAAGACCTCGAAGGCTATCTGCAGCGCCTGGTCAAAGAAAAAAATAAAACTCTCTTCCTCCAGGCTGACAAGTCCGTACCCTATGGCACTGTGGTGGAAGTGATGGGGCATATCAAGGCCGTCGGCATAGAAAAACTCGGCGTCATAGCCGAACAGCCCGACGAAGCCCCGGCCAAGGGCGGCAAAAACGCCCCGGCCCGTGCCCCGAAGTAGGTTCCTATGCGTCTGGCCTCCTATGTTCTTTCTCTGTGCCTGCACCTGGCGGCTTTTCTGCTCATCTGGTTCTGGCCCAGCCCCCCCCCCATACGGCTGGACGCGCCGCCAGTGATGATCAGTCTCGTGGACGGCGCGCCGGGCGGCAACCGCACGCCGTCTCCCATTCTTGGGCATATGGGCACGCCGGGCAGCGGCCCTCTTGCGCCCACGCCCCCTGCGCCCAAAGCCGAAGTGGCTGCTTCAGAACGGGTTGAGATAAAAGAGCCTTCTCTTGTGCCGCCTACGCCAAAGCAGGACGCCGCGCCCATTAAAAAGCCCGAGCCCAAGCCCGAGCCCAAGCCCGAGCCAAAACCTGAGCCCAAGCCCGAACCCAAGCCGGAAGCCACGCCTGTGGCTGCCAAAAAAGAAGAAAAGCCGGAAAAGCCCAAGGAACCTGAAAAGCCCAAGGAAGCCGAAAAGCCCAAAGACCAGAAAAAGCCAGAACCGCCCAAACAGCAAGATCGCAAAGACGATAAAAAGAGCCCTCAAAAGCCCGCGGAAGACCCCGTGGCTGCGGCCCTGCAACAGGCCCAGCGCAAGGCTACTTCCCGCGCAGACTCCGGCGACAGGGGCAACGCTGTGGAGCAGGCCCTGGCCCAGGCGCAGAAACGCGCCGGAGGCAACCGCGGCGGCGGTGGCGGCGAAGGTGATGGTGCTGGCGGTGGCGGCCTTGGTGATGTATACATGGGGCAGGTCATGCTGGCCGTGCGCCCCAACTGGGGTTTTGCCTCGGCGGGTCGCCTGAACCTGAGCTGCATTGTGCGCGTGCGCGTGGACATGCAGGGCAAGGTGCAACAGGCCGTGATTTCGCAAAGCTCGGGCAATCGGCAATTTGACGCCTCGACGGTCAATGCCATTATCCGCACCAGCCAGAGTGGAGACTTTCCTGTACCACCTTCTGCGGAATACGGTGATTTGGATCTGGTGTTTACCCTTAACGAACTTATGGGCAGATAACTCGCTTAACTTTAGACTGTTTTGCGCCACAGGAGGATACCATGCCTTCCCCGCAGCGCATATTGCTTCTCTCGTTTTTTCCCGTAACCATTCTGCTTGTCGCCGCGTTGGCCCTGTGCCTCGCGGCGACGGGCGCGCGGACGGCGGGCGTGGACACTGTTGGCGCTTCAGGTGGCTACACCCAAGAAATGTTCAATAAGGTTCTCGAAATATGGGGGCCGCCACCGGAGCTCAAAGGCAATTTTCAGGTACAGATAGAAGTGGCTCTTGACGCCACTGGTCGCGTAGTAAACTGCACTCCGGTTCGCCCTTCTGGCATGAAGGTTCTGGACAGTTCGGCCTGCGACGCTGTGTACCAGATCGGTAATTTTGGCAAAACGCCCAGCGACACAGCCCTTGAGGTGCATCTGTCCTTCTGGACGGGCATGGCCAGGGGCAAAGTGCAGACTGCCCCACATGATGTATGGAGCAAGTTGTGGGGCACCGATGACAAGGACGTGCATTCCAGCCACAGTGGTGAAACTGTTGCACAGGCTCTGTCCCAGGCTCAGAAACCCCCCGGAGACAAACCCGACCTTCGTGTTGTATACTTTGAGCAGGTCTTGTTGGCCTTACGTCCCTACTGGAGCTTTGTCTCGGTGAGTCGACAGAACCTGAGCTGCATTGTGCGAGTGCGCGTGGACATGCAGGGCAAGGTGCAGCAGGCCGTGGTTTCGCAAAGCTCGGGCAATCGGCAATTTGACGCCTCGACGGTCAATGCCATTATCCGCACCAGCCAGAGAGGAGACTTTCCTGCACCACCTTCGGCGAAATACTGTGATTTGGACTTGGTGTTTACCCTCAACGAACTTATGGGCAGATAGCCCTTAACTATAGGCTGTTTTGCGCCCACTGGAGGATACCATGCCTTCCCCGCAGCGCATGTTGCTTCTCTCGTTTTTTCCCATAACCATTCTGCTTGCCGCCGCGTCGGCTCTGTGTCTCACGGCGCCGGGCGCGCGGGCCGCGGCCATGGCCACTGCCGACGTTTCAGGCGGTTACGCCGGAAAAATGCTCAATAAAGTAGTGGAAATATGGGCGCCACCACCAGCACTCAAAGGCGATTTTCAGGTGCAGGTGGAGGTAGCTCTTGACGCCACAGGCCGCGTAGTAAACTGCACTCCGGTTCGACCTTCCGGCATGGAGGCTTTGGACAGTTCGGCCTGCGGCGCTGTGCGCCAGATCGGCAGTTTTGGCAAAACGCCCAGCGACGCAGCCCTTGAGGTGCATCTTTCTTTCTGGACGGGCATGCCCAGGGGTAAAGTACGGCCTACCCCCATTGATGATGTGGAGGCCATGCACCAGGAGGAACGCGCGCGCACCAAAGCGGAAGCGGCCATGAGCGACAGCCGGGCCGCCAGCGCCGAAGAACGGGCGCGCGAACGGGCAGAAGAAGCCGCCAAGGCCAGCGGCATGGAGATGCCCTCCGTCAGGCCCGCCCCCGTGGCCCCTGCCCAAGTGCAGCCAGCCCCGGCCGCCCCCAACACCGCGGACGGTAAAAGCAGAAAAAATTCTGAAAAAGCCCCCCGCATGGCGGGCTATAGTCAGGACAGTTCCCCGGCCACCGTGGCCATTGGCGCTTCTGGAAGTACCCAAAACGGGGCAGCGGCAACAGCGAAAAAAGCCCCGGCCCTGACCATCGCCCCGACTCCCCTGCCCGAGCAGCCCCGGCCAGAAACAAACAGCATGGCGACGCCCGCAGCGGAAAATGCGGCTCAAAAAGCGCCTGCAACAGCTATAAGCCCCACAGACTGGGCTCAGAAAACAGCTGAAACGGCCGTAAGCCCGACAGGCGCGGCTCAAAAAGCGCCTGCAATAGCAAAGCCGGAAAACACGGCAAGCACGCCGGTGCAGGCCACCACGCAGCCGCAGGGTTCGCTTACCTACGGGCCGGATAACAAGGCGCAATCGCAGTATGGAAAAAAGCACGACAAATATTTTTCCGGCCTGGTCTGGCAGCTTGCCAACACCATCGCCATACCGGTTGAAACCCCGCCCGGTACCTATTATCCTACGGTTCGGCTGACGGTGACCCCCGCTACCGGAGCCATTGAAAAATTCGTTTTTCTTGAAAAGAGCGGCGACAGGCATCTTGATTCGTTCGTGCGCCGGGGCATCAAAAAGGCAGGCAGCGTTCCGCCGCCGCCCGGCGCCCTCGGCACAACGCTGGACATAACTCTTACACTGGTGCGCCGTTAGCGCGCCGACCCAACAAGGACTGCTGACTCCATGAAAAAACTGCTTCTTCTCCTGGCTCTGGGGCTTTGGCTGGCTCTGGGAAGCGGAGCACAGGCCGCCATGCGCGTGGATATCTACGGTCCGGGCCAGAACATCGTTAATCTGGCCCTGGCCGCTCCCCTCAAGGGCCCGCAAATGCAGGCCACGGGCATGGGCACGGAACTGCAAAAAATTGTTCAGGACAACCTGGGCTTTCTGCCTTTCATGCGCCTGACAGACCCCAAGGCGGTACTTGGCGGCGTGGTGCTGGCTGGCTATGAACCGCCCGCCCTGGACTTCAAGCGTTTTCAGCTTGCCGGTTCTGACATTGTGGTGACCACCTTCTGGCCCGAAGGCGACAGTGGCACGCGCCCGGTGCAGATTCGCGCGTTTGAAACCAATACCGGCGGCCGCCTGTTTGGCAAGGAATACCCCAAGGTCAACGCTCGCGACCTGCCCGAAGTGGCCGACCGCTTCTGCGCCGACCTGCTTGAAGCCCTGACAGGCAACGGGGCCTTTTTCCGCTCTACGCTGGCCTTTATCAAAAAGAACGGCAAGATGGATTCCAACGTCTGGCTGGTCAAGCCTACCGGACGCGACCTGCGCCAGATCACCAACATGCCCGGTGAAGCCATGTCGCCTGCCTGGTCGCCCGACGGCCGCTTTGTGGTCTTCACTCAGATAGACACCAAGTCGCATGCCCTCGGCGTGTGGGATCGCTCCACCGGCAAGGTGCAGCGCATCCGCTTTCCTGGCAACGTGGTCATCGGCCCCGCCTTTATGCCTGACAACAAGGTTGCCGTGGCCCTTTCCAACGGCAAGTATCCCGTGATTTTCCAGCTCAACCATGTGTTCCAGAAAGAACGGGTACTTGAGCAGAATGATTCCATCAACGTGTCGCCCACTTTTGACAGCACAGGCTCCAAGATGGCCTTTACCTCGTCCCGTCTGGGTGGCCCGCAGATATTCCTCAAGGATCTGGGCAGCGGATCCATCACCCGCGTGAGCAAAAACGGCACATATAATACCGAGGCCAACCTGTCCCCTGACGGTACGCTTGTGGTCTACAGCCGCATGACGGAATATGGGCACCGCATCTTTGTGCAGGATATGCTGACCGGCACGGAACGCCAGATCAGCTTTGGCCCCGGCAGCGACGAACAACCCTCTTTTTGCGCGGACAGTTACTTCATCGCATTCACCTCCTCGCGCGGAGGCGGACGCGGCATTTACCTGACCACGCGCCATGGCGGCGACGCCAAAAGGGTTCCCACAGGCGGCGGCGACTCGTCTTTCCCCCGTTGGGGCATGCCAGGACAACAAAAGTAATAATTTAAGACTGTTAACATTTTAAGGGAAAGTTTTTTACCCGGTTTGTTGCCTTTTTCAACCTGACCGGGTAAAAAATATTTTACGAAAGTGCGCCTAACACCCCGCACACTCCTTGACAAAAATTACGGTGCGGATACCATCTGTAATGCAAGGGCAATGCGCCCTTACGTGTGCAGAAAGGAAAGGTATTAATTTCTTGGAGAATGAGCTGTTCAGGAGGACACAATGAAACGCTATGCTCTTATGCTCGCTTTGGTCATGGCTCTGGTTGCCGGTTTTGGTTGCGCAAAGAAAACCACTGGTGAACCTGGTTATGATGATGGCATGACCCCTGAAATGCGCGCTGCCGTCCAGCAGATCACTGATGGTCGCGTGTACTTCGCTTTTGACAAATTCAACATTGAAAACCAGTACAAAGAGATGCTGAAGCAGAAGGGCGACCTTCTGAAGCAGTACCCCTCCATCCGCGTTCGCATCGAAGGCAACTGCGACGATCGCGGCACCCAGGAATACAACCTCGCCCTTGGCGAACGCCGCGCTCGCGCTGCGTATGAAAACCTGGTCATGATGGGCGTGAACCCCAACCAGCTTGAAATGATCAGCTACGGCAAGGAAAACCCCGCCGTGCAGGGTAACAACGAAGCCGCTTGGGCCAAGAACCGCCGCGACGACTTCCGCGTTATCGGCCACTAGACCTCGGTCTGTGTGACGAATTCAAGGCCACCCGCAAGGGTGGCCTTTTTTATGGTGCTGCTCAGCCCCTTGCCTGTTCAGCCCGTGTCAGCCACGCTACTTGCCCTTTGCGCACGGCCTGGTCTGCATCATGCTCCCCAGGCCCTTGGCCTTGGCCAAGCCCCATAGCCCCTGCGCTTGCGCACGGCCTGGTCTGCATCATGCTCCCCAGGCTCTTTGTTTTGATCATCCCCAGCCTTTGCGCTCTGCGCACAGCCTGGCCCACCATACCCCCTTGCCCGCCCCCTTGCCCGTTCACCTACCACTGCCCGCCTTCCTTGATCTTACCCCTGCCCACGCGCGAGTGACAGGGCTGCATAGAACGTCAACTGGCGCATGTGGATAAACCCTGCCCCACGGGCGCGTGACAGGGCTGCACCATGCTTTTTTGACGTCGGGCAGAGGTATTGCGAAGGGTTCTGGCTCAGGCTACACTGCGCATAAGCGAGGATATTCCCATGAAAATTGTCATTCTTGATGGCGGGGTGCTCAACCCCGGCGATGTGGATTGGGGGCCTGTCACGGCTTTGGGCGATGTGACCATACATGCTGCAACCAGCAAAGATCAGCTGCCCGAACGCGCCAAAGGCGCGGATGTGCTGCTGACCAACAAAACTCCCCTGCTCAAGGAAGACCTGCCCGCCCTTGAAAGCGTGCGCATGGTCGGAGTGCTGGCCACAGGATATAACATCATTGATATCGAAGCATTGGCCCAGCGGGGCATACCCGTATGCAACGTGGTGGCTTACGGGGTGAGTGATGTGGCCCAGCATGCCATGGCCATGTTGCTTGAACTGTGCCGCCACACCAGCCTGCATACCCAGAGCGTCAAGGATGGCGACTGGCAAAAGTCAAAGCAATGGTGCTACTGGAAAGTGCCGCCGATCTGCCTTGAAGGCATGACCATGGGGCTCATCGGCTTTGGCTCCATTGGACGGCGCATGGGCGAACTGGCGCATGCCTTTGGCATGAATGTTCTTGCCCAGTGCCGCACGCCCAAAAATCCGCCAGCTTACAGCCCCTTTGCCTTTGCCACGCTGGAACATCTCATCTGCGCATCGGACGTTATCTCGCTGCACTGCCCTCTGACCAGTGAAACACAGCACATCATCAACGCCAAAACCCTGGCCAACATGCGCAAGGGCGCAATTTTGCTCAATACTTCCCGTGGGCCGCTGGTCGACGAAGCCGCCGCCGCCGCTGCCCTTAAAAGCGGCCAACTGGGCGGGCTCGGCACAGACGTGCTTTCCGAAGAACCGCCAAGCCCCGATAATCCCCTGCTCTCCGCGCCCAATACGCTCATTACCCCGCATATTGCCTGGGCAACAACCAGGGCAAGGCAAAACATCATTGACCTCACGGCGGAAAACATCCGTCGCTGGCAGTCTGGCACGCCCGTCAACGTTGTCAACGGGGTGAGCAGCGTCTAACCATGCATATTGACATTCACACCCACGCCTTTCACCCCAAGATCGCGCACAAGGCAGTGGAACACCTGAACGGACACTACGATGTAGACTGCGCGGGCAATGGAACCATAAGTAATCTGCTGGAAAATGAACGCAGGGCTGGCATTGACATGTGCGTGGTCTTGTGTGCGGCCACAGCCCCGGCGCAGGTTATTCCGGCCAACAATTATGCCATCAGCCTGCAGCGGGCGCACCCGGACAGCGTCATTGCTTTCGGCACCGTACACCCCGGCTACACCCAGTGGGAGGCCGAGCTTGACCGCATGGAGGCCGCAGGCATACGCGGCATCAAACTGCACCCTGATTTTCAGGGCTTCTGGCTCGACGACCCGCGCCTTTTGCCCATCTTTGAGGCTGCGCAAGGACGCTTTGTTTTTGAAATGCACATCGGCGACAAGCTTGCCCCCAAAGAAAATCCCTCTTGCCCGTTTAAGCTGGCAGCTATTCTGGATACGTTTCCGCGCCTTCAGGTCATCGCCGCGCACTTTGGCGGCTACCGCATGTGGGCGCACGCTCTCGCAGCCCTTGCAGGCAAAGAGCGCCCCAATCTGTGGTTTGACAGTTCAAGCACCACCCCCTTTGCCACACCCATGCTTGTAAAAAAACTACTGGCCGCCTATCCCGCTGAGCGGATACTGTTCGGCACAGACTGGCCTCTGTATGATCCCCTGGATGAAAAGCGCAGGCTTCAGGAAAAAGGCGGCCTCAGCGACAGCATGCTTGAGCGCCTCATGAGCAACGCCGCAGCCATCCCTGGCCTGCTGCCACCGCAGGCCAGAACGGCGACGTAAGCCCTCAGGCATTGACAGCCACCCGCTTTCCAAGTAAAGCATTTGCCAAGCCGGACGGCGGCAGCACTGCCAACCCCGTCAGGTCCGAAAGGAAGCAGCGGCAGCAGAAGCTGCCGGGTGTCCGGCCCATAAAAACCGCAACGGGATTCCGTTGCGGTTTTTACGTTTTTGCGCTTTGGGGCAGAACTATAAACGTAAAAAAGCGGCATGCCATAAGGCGTGCCGCTTTTTTACGAGCATTGGGAGTTGAAATACTTTGTGGGGGAAGGCCCCTTTGGAGCAGAAAGTGCTTGATATACTTTGTGGGCGAAGGCTCCTTTTGAAAAAGGGTCGTCTCCCCCACGCCCCCACACCCCAAAAACCTTATTTCTTGCTTCAGCCTGTTAGGCTGTGTCGTCACGAGCTGAATTTCTTTACTATTTCATTGAGACGCATGACGCTACATCTTGCCCGGCTTCTTTTCCAAACCGGACATGACGTCCACCTGATAAATACCACGCATCTCTTCCAGATGCGCTCGCATGGCTTCGTCAGCAGCGTCGGCATCACGTTTTTTCAGGGCTTCAAAAATGCGCACATGCGCCTCATAAGCCAATTCGCTCTGCTGCCGCACCTGCATGGAAGCATACAGGGGGGTAATCAACCAGCCAGCGAAGCCATCGGAAACAATATCCAGAAAATTATTGCCGACACAGTTCACAAGATAGCGGTGAAACTCAATGTCAGCTTCGGAAAATTCCCGTATGGCCGCATCATCCAACAGACCGCGCTGTTTTTGCAATATGCGCTCAAGCTCGACCATCTGCTCGTCCGTCATATGGTGCGCCATGCGCCGGGCCACGGCTGTTTCAAAAAACTGCCGCAACTCGTGCATCTGCCGCCAGCCGTCATGAGTGCTCGAATAAATTTCCATGGTGGCGCGCATTTCACGCAACAGTGGGTTGAGGGTAAGCCTGCAAACCCGCGCGCGCATGCCGGGCGAAACTTCGATAAGCCCCATACGCGCCAGCGCCGACAATGCTTCGCGCACAGCCGGGCGGCCAACACCAAATTCGTCCATAAGTTCGCGCTCTGATGGCAGCTTTTGCCCCACCTGATATACGCCGGACTGTATATCTTCCAACAGACAGGACAGCACCTCAACATGCACTCGCGGGCGCTGTATGCTGCGCCTTCTGCCTTGCAGCCTTTCGCCGCTTCCGGGATTCATATTTGTTGTCGTCATGATATTTTCTTAGTCTCCATTTGCATCTTGGTGCAACCATATCGGCATGCCCTGCCGGGTATTTGTCCAGTAACAACACAGTAGCTGTGCGTTTATTTTTGCTGATACTACGCCATCGCCAGGCTCGGAGCCCAACGGTAAAAGTCTTGCTTACAGAGTAATGCCGTATGAAAACATGAGAAATATATTTACGATTTGAAGCGAAATACCAAACCGTTTCCACACAAAAATTCCGGCTTTTTCACAGGCTCAGCGGACTTCGGCAATCATGTGGCCGAAAAACCTGCTTTCACCGCATTGGCCGGGCCTGCCACTTTGGCAAGCATAAGCGCCACTTGGCTGTTCGGGCGTGTTCATTTGTTGCGCCCAACTCCAGAGCTGTGCTCATCTATGATAAGAACGCTCAAAGCTGAAGCAAGGCTTTGCCTTCCCGCCTTGCCGCAAGGCATGCAAGACAGCTTCCCCGCCGCCAAACAATGGGCTATCGCGCCAATCGTTCTAATTGAGCAATCAATCAGCATAAAAAAACAATAAATACTTTCCCCACGCCACAATCCCATGTTCTGCGCTTCCGCCAAGGTGCGGCCTTTACCGCGTAAAATATTGTTTCAAAATACTTGCGCAAAAATGACATTTTGACAAGCTAAAAAGGATACCACTTGCGTAAGGAAAAAGCGCAAGCTGTGGCTTGCGGCTCAAATTTTTTTATAAACGACAAGGTAGGCCACAGTTTCGGCCAGCAGATACGAGGAAAGAGCACCACGAAAGCGCGTGTTTGGCATATAAAATAAGCGGCTTAGGGAAAAAACGCGCAAGAGATGTGGGCGTAAGGGCAGCGGGTGCAGAGCTGTGGCGGCGGGCGGCGGGCGGCGGAAGCAAGAGATGTGGCGGCGGGTGCAAGAGCTGTGGCCCGAGGGGCGGCGGACGCAGGAAAAATAATCCACTGGCGCTTGCTCTTGCTGCTGGCGCTTGCCCTTGCGGCTGGCGGCTGCCTTTGCGACTGGCGGCTGCCTTTGCGACTGGCGGCTGCCTTTGCGACTGGCGGCTACTCCAGCAGCCGCCAGCGCATTTCAAAATGGCAAAACTTAATGCCCTGTTATGGCATATTTTTTCAGCTTGTATTGCAGCAAACTTTTTGAAATACCCAAAAATTCCGCAGCTTTCACCTGAACAAGATCAGCCCGCACGAGCGCCCGACGAATAAGCGCGGCCTCGATTTTTTCCAGCGTATCGGCCAAATCAAGCTGCACCGGCAAAAGATCCACAGCGCTTTTAAACTGCGACTCTTCATCGCGAATCTCCGCAGGCAGGTTATCCACATTGATAATATCACCGGGAACCAGCACCAGGCAGCTTTCGACCACATTTTCAAGCTGGCGGATGTTGCCCGGCCATTCATAGCCCGTAAGGTAGTTGAGCGCCTCGGTAGTGAACGTTTTTGCGGGCATGGTATTATCGGTGCAGACTTTATCCACAAAATGGCCCACAAGCAGGGGGATGTCCTCCCGGCGCTCGCGCAGGGGCGGCAGAGGAATCTGCACTACATTGAGGCGGTAGTAGAGGTCATCGCGAAACGTGCCCTTTTCCACCATGGCGGCAAGATCTTTATTGGTGGCGGCCACCACGCGGATGTCCACCTCTATCTCATCGCCCCCGCCTACGCGCTCGAAGCGCCGCTCCTGAAGCACCCGCAGCAGTTTGACCTGAAGATCCGGCGTCAGCTCGGCGATTTCATCAAGAAAAAGCGTGCCCCCGTCGGCCTGCTCAAAGCGCCCGCGGCGCATGGCTACGGCCCCGGTAAAAGAACCCTTTTCATGGCCAAAAAGCTCGCTTTCAAGCACGCCAGGGTTGAGCGCCATACAGTTGACTGAGACAAAAGGGTTGTCTTTACGCGGGCTTGTGTAGTGGATGGCGCGAGCAATCAGCTCTTTACCCGTACCCGATTCGCCCGTGATAAGCACGGTAGACCGGCTGGGCGCGGCGCGCTCGACCATGATAAGCACATCGCGTATGGCGCGGCTGCGCCCCACGATCTTGTGTACGCCGTAGCGGTCTTCCATGACCTCTTGCAACAATCGATATTGGCGGTGCGCGCGCGCCAACTCCACAGCATTATGCACGGAAAGCAAGAGTTCATCATTGGAAAACGGCTTGGTAATGTAGTCAAAAGCGCCATACTTCATAAGTTCCACGGCGCTTTCAATGGATCCGAAGGCCGTCATGATAAGCACGGGAATATACGGCCAGCTTCTTTTGACCCGCTCAAGAACCTGGCGCCCGGTCACCTTGGGCATTTTCATGTCCGTAACCACAACATCCACTTCGCTTTCTTCCAGAAAAGCCAGCGCCGTTTCGGGGTCGCTGATGGCGGTAACGGTGTAGCCTTCGTCTTCCAGCAGGGTTTGCAGAACAAGAAGGTAGTTTTTTTCGTCGTCGATAATCAGAATATGCGCTTTTTCACTCATAAGACTATTCCTGTACCCCGGCATGGGCTTCGGGCAGCAGCACACGTACAAGAGCGCCGCCTTCCGGGCCGTTTTCCAGTTGGATCACGCCGCCGTGGCTTGTGATAATGGACTGCACAATGGGCAGGCCAAGGCCGGTTCCCCCGTCTTTGGTTGTAAAGAAGGGATCCAGCAGATTGGCCAGAACAGCAGCGTCAAAGCCGGGGCCAGAATCGAGAAACTCCAGCCGCACATGGCCCTCGCCGTCATGAACACCACTGATGTGCAGCACGCCCGGCCCGTCCATTGCCTGTTGTCCGTTCACAAGGATATTGTAAAATGCGCGGTACAGCAAATCTTTGTCGCCATGAACGAAAAGACCTTCTTCAGTGTTGCGTGCCAGCGTCACGTTGCGCCGGCCCATGTCGCCTTCCAGAAAGGCCAGAACCTGATCCAGCACAAGGCTTACATCAACCAGATTCTGCTTGGGCTGACGGGGGCGGGCGTAGTCAAGAAAGTCGTTTACGGTTTGCGAAAGGCGCACAGACTCGTCAAAAATGGCTCCCAGTATACGCCGAGTTCCCGCATCGGCATCGCTGCGGCGTTGCAGCAGCTCGGCGCTGGAGCGTATAATGCCCAGAGGATTTCTGATCTCGTGGGCAATACTGGCGATCACGCGCCCCATGCTCACAAAGCGCTCGTTACTGTGAAGCTGCTTTTCAAGCTGGCGGTTTTTGCTCATACGCTCGGCCAACACACGTTCCGACCTGTGAATAAGCATGATCAAAAGCCCGAAAAGCACCACAGAAGACATGAGACACATGATCACGATGATGCCCTGAAACGTCACCACCTGTTCATAGTCGCCCGTGATGTCCTGCGTAAGTTCCAGCGCGCCCATGATGGGCGGTTCTTCGCCGGGCTTGAGCGCTTCGCCGCGCAAGGGATAAAGCACGCGCAATACAAATGTTCCCTCATCCAGTGGCATTCTGAAAGGGGCCTGCCAGGCGGGTATGGTGGAAACTATTTCAGATTTGGGGGCCGCGCCGTGCAGCACCTCGTCCAGGTTGGTCGGCGAAAGCCCCGCACGGCCGATTTCTTCCTTGCGGGTGGAATAGGCCACAATGCGCGAAAAATCATAGATGCGCAGACGCTCCACCGGCAGGCCGTGAATGACAGACTGCACCACCTGGTCAAGCCGGTCATACTGGGCCGGCTGTCGCAGGGCGATTCGCCCGTAACCAAAAAGCGTGGGCAGAGCAAAACGCCGAAAAATCTGACTGTTGAGGTTTTCAACCAGCAGGCGGGCAAAGCCCTCTTGCCGGGTCAACAGTGTTTCACGGGCCGAATTGGAAATGAAAAACGAGAGCACCAGGCTGGTGACCAGAATAATCACCAGCGAAAGCCAGGACAACGGCCGGGCGTAACTCAGGGGCAAGCCCTCGCTGGCATCGGCCTGAGCGCTGGCCACAGAGGAAACATGCCCGCAATCCTGGCAGCTGCCCGGCGACACGCCACGCCCGCTTACGGACTGCGCCGCGCCATCCCACCCGCTTGCCGCGCTTGTGGCGCTTGTGCCAGCTGCACCGCTTGTTGCGGCTGTGCCGCTTGCTCCGGCTGCACCGCTTGTTCCGGCCGTGCTGCTTGTTCCAGCTGTGCCGCCTGCACCACTAAGGGGCTCTGCCTGCTTTTTTCTAAAAAACGTCCACATGCCCTAAAACACCTGCTCTTGCAGCGGTATGGCCATAAAACTGTCCAGATCCGCCTGTTCGCGCTCATAGCCCGGCGCGCCCAGGCGGGCATTGGCAAGGCGTTTACCCAGTTCCACGGCGGGTTGATCCAGAGGGTTCACGTCCATAAGCCAGCCGGTAAACAGGGTGGCCGCTTCAAGCAGCAGCATGAAGGCCCCGGCAGAGCGAGGGCCGCTATCTTCCATATCCAGATGCACCAGCGGCACGCCACTCATGCACAGCGCCATGCGCGTGCCCAGCGCCTCGGCCTCAAGCAAGGCGCCCAGGGGCTTGCCTCGCAGCCAGGCCCATTCCTCGGGCAAGTCCTGGCCAAAGGCCCGGCCCGGCTGCTGCCCCCGGCTGGTAAGAAAAATGCAGCCCTTGTTGCGCCGCCCGGCCAGAAACATCTGGTTTACAGAGTGCTGATCCGTTACGCCCGTGGCCGATACGGGCAAAATACCCTGCCCTTCCTTGCCCAGACTTTCGGCCCAGAGCTGCGCAAACCACGGCCCAAGGGCCGCCCACTGCGGAACATAGCAGAAAAGAATCAGCTCGCTGTAGTCTTGCACCTCCAGCGCCCTGGCCCAGCAGGCAAGCGCGTAAGCAGGATGCCCCCCCACAAGCCGTGGATTTTCCACCAACGGCTGCGCCACATGGGCCGCGCCGTCCAGCAGTGCTTGCCAGTCAATGCCCAAAAAGGCGGCGGGCAACAGCCCCACAGCCGAAAGCACGGAATAACGGCCGCCCAGATGATCGGGCACTTCCAGCGAAGGCAGGCCATGGCGCGTGGCTTCTTGGCGCAGATAGCCGGAAACAGCGTCTGTAACCACAACCATATGTTCGCGCCAGCCCTCGCCAAGGGCGTCCTGAAGCCATTGCCGCACAAGAAAATATTGTGCCAGCGTCTCAATGGTTCCCCCGGATTTGCTGATGCACACCACGGCGGTTTCCGCCGGGTTCAGCGCGCCAAGCAGGGCCTCAAATTCTTCGGCGCACACATTATCGGCAATCCACAGGCTGGGGCCGCTATGACCCGGTCTGTCCTGCTCCGGGGCAAAGGCTTTCTGCACGGCGCGGGCGCCAAGGGCTGAGCCCCCGATACCCAGCACCAGCATGTGCCGACAGGGGCGCACCCGCTCAAGCACAGGGGGCAGGCCACTTTCAAGCGAAGCACGATACGGCATGGACAAAAAAGGCAAAAGGCCCTGCGTGAGATCGCGCTCAAGCCGCAGGCCCAACGCAGAAGCCCTGGCCTGAAGGGGAGCGGCGTCCGCCGTGTGCAACCTGTGGCTGTAAGCTCTCGACCATTCAAGATTATGGGACATAGGCTTCTCCCTTATACCGCGCCGCCCAAGGGTTGAAGGCGCGGCTTTGAATCGCGCAAAAAACATGAGCCGCCCGCAAGCAGCCGCTGCGCGCGTTCGTCACAACAGGCTCAGAGGCTTGGGGGCAAAAAAGCGGCGGCGCACGGCCTTGTAGGTTTGTGGGCGCACGCCAAAGCGATAACGCCACAAGACACAGACCTCGCGAGCAGCACAAGCCCGCACCTCTTGGCGGTCGCCCGCGCAGAGCATGCACTGCCGCCGGATGGCCCGCAGGGCCTGACAGCCCGCCTCGGCCTCTGGCACTGGGCAGCTGCCGTCAGCCAGCAAGGCCAGGCGCCAGTCCCACAGGGGGCAATGCCTGTCGGCACAAGCGCGAACCGCCTTGCCAGAAGCCCCCTGACATTCAAGGCAAAACTGACGAATGGCCGTCAGGGGGCCGGTTTTTCCGCTTCCCCGTGCAGCGTTATCTGCGGTGCGGGTGCTCAAGCGGTTTCGACTCCACAACATTTTTTGTGTTTTTTGCCACTGCCGCAAGGGCAGGGATCATTGCGCCCGACCTTGGGATTTTGCCTGCGGAAAGCCTCGGGGCGCAAGGCGACGCCGTCCACATAAAAGATTTTGTCGTCGTGGCGGCTAAAAAAACTGCGCTCGCCCAGTTGGCGGGGTATCCCCTCCATCTCGTAGTACGCGTGGAATTCCACCACATCAAAAAGCTCACCGTTGCGTCCGGCCGGCACGTTGTCTTCAGTTCGCCCCACATCCAGGCGCAACCACTGCACGTCCTTGCCCTGTTCCGTGAGCTTTTCCAAAGAAATGTCCTCCCGGTAGTCCGGGTGGGTGCTGTCTACAAGCCATTGGTAACGCTCGAGCACATAGGCCGAGTAACGCGAACGCATGAGAGTTTCGGCATCAGAAGGCCATACCGATCCATCAATATAAGGAACGCAGCACTGATCAAGAGATTGGCCGCTGCCGCAAGGACACTGCTGTTGCATGAAATCCACCTTGTTTTTAAAGCCCTCAGGGGGCGTATAACCCATAAATATTAACGCATGCCTGTCCGGGCGGCAAGAGCGCACAAGGCAGTTCCGCTCTGGATAGCATAAATTTGCAAAAAGCGGTTGCTGACTGCGCCTGCCGGTGCTCCCAAAGCCGGAGAGGCAAATGGCGGCGGGCATACATTGCGGCGTCCCCGTCGCCTCGTTGCCGCCCGTTGCCCGCCCGTTGCCCGCCCGTTGCTTCACCCATGGGGCGCGTCGTACCCTACCGCCTTCACTTTGCCCGCTGGCCCTTTGCCCGTGGGTCATACCGCACCCCACCGCTTCGCTTTGCCCGCTGGCCCCTTGCCCATGGGGCGCGTCGCGCCCTACCGCCTTCCCTTTGCCCCGCCTTGTTGCCGCTTATTGCCTGCCGTGCCCATGGCCCGAACATCACAAACTGTCAGCCTGCATCAGCAAAGCACTCCATTTGTGACACAAATCACCATCAGTGCAAATAGCTGAAATAACATATATTTTAAATAAACCTCACAGAATAGCCTCAGTCGCATATCTGTAAAAATGCAGCTGTCAATAACATTATGAAGAAAAATCAAACACAACTCACATCTAAAAACTTAAAACATAGCCGAAAGCTATAAATCTGGATTATGAAATTTATACAATAAAAACAGATGAATACAAATCGTATAAATGTACTATGAATAGAATTGAGCACTCAAACATCAAAATGTATCTGAAAGCTATACTTTTTAACTGTTGCATCTGGATCGTGCACGCCAGAAATATGAGCTTGTGACAAAAATACTATATCTTTTTAGTCAAGTTTTATAATCAACAACTAATAATAGTTAGGTATTTTTTGCCACAAAAAAACGAAACTTTATTGACGCAGTATTTTTAATATAATAATGTTCTTGTATGGATTAATTGAGTCAGAAATTGCACAATTTAATTGCCCTTTACCAATGCCTCATGTAAGGTGAGGCGTAACCGCGCGTGACGCAAGGGGGTTGTCATGTCGGCATTATCAGAACGTGAATACCTGGCTGAAGAAATTTGCGAACTGTATTCCAAGCTTGCCGGTGATGCGTATGCGGAAGATCTTGCCCGGGCCAGAGAACTGGCGCAGGCAGAAGCACCCCATGACCATTGGCTGCAAACCAATAAGCTGGACTACGAATCGCGCCTCTTTCTTTACCTCAGCGCGGCCTATGCCATGAGGTGTATGAAAAGCGAACCCTATAAGTGTGCTGTTTTTATGCGCAATGCGGCTGAAGCCCTTAAGAGGCCAAAGTCTAGCTAAACGCGGAACCAGGGGAAATCCCGATGCGCGTGCTCGGGATTTCCTTATATATTGTGCCCGGCGCTGGTTGTTGACCGGGGTAACATCACCAGGATTATGTCAGGAAGCAAGGATCCACCATGCGGGAAAAACACATCGGATTCAGAACCATTCTCACCAGCCTCTTGTTTTTGGCTCTCGGCATGGCACTGTCTTCAGGCGTGGCCTTCGGTGAGGAACGTATTCCCTTCACCTACCCGGCCTTCAGCGCCAAGAAGATGCCGCCGGTTTTCTTCACCCATGACCAGCATATCGCCTATCTGGAAGACAAGGGGCAAGACTGCACCGCGTGTCACCAGATGACGGACGATGGGCTGTCAGAGACGTTTCTTAATGTAAGAAATGTCGCTCCCGGCAAGCAGATGGACTATCTGCATGCCACCTGTACCGAGTGTCATGTCAAGCTTGCCAAGGGCCCCCGCCTTGTAGACTGCCGGGTCTGCCACAGCGAGCGCATCGCATCTGAGTACGCCGCCAAAAAGTAGCCGGTGGCTCACTGCATAAGGAAGAAAGAAAGCTAGGAGGCAGAATCAGATGCTTGACTTTATTACCGGACCCCTTTTTGTCATTTCACTTGTTATTTTTACAGTAGGTATGTTGGCCCGCGTGTTTCTTTACGTGCGCGGCCTGGACTGGCGCCTTGAACGCATTGCCTACCGCTACCACACAGACCGCTCCATCCCCGGTGCTCTTGCGTCCATTTTTAAATGGCTCATCCCCGGCGGAACTGACGGCTGGCGCACACAACCTGTAGCCACAACCCTGTTTTTCTTGCTGCACTTCGGCGCTGTGCTGGTGCCGCTTTTCTTGCTGGGGCACACGGTGCTGCTTGAGCACTATGTGGGCATAAGCCTGCCCTCGCTGCCCGGAACCCTGGCCGACATTCTTTCCGTGCTCAGCCTTGTGGGCATTCTGTTGCTGGTCGTGCGCCGCATGACCTCGCCCGCATTGCGCCAGCTGAACAGCCGCGCGGACTGGTTCATTCTGCTTTTGACCTTTTTACCCTTCGCCACCGGGCTCATGGCCCGTCTGGACACCTCGGCATATCAGAGCTGGATGGTTCTGCATGTGCTGAGTGGCGAGCTTTTCCTTATTCTGGCCCCGTTTACCAAGCTTTCGCACATCGTGCTCTTTTTCATGTCGCGTGCCCAGATTGGCATGGACTTCGCCATCAAAAGAGGCGGAGCCACCCGCGGCGGCGCTTTCCCCTGGTAAGACGGGCAACAGTATTATTATTTTCGCCTGAAAGGAGCGAACCATGTCCGAACTGCTTTGCACACCCACCCCCATCACCACCAAGGAAGGCATCCTCGATCTGCTGAAGGATAAGGGCGGGGCGCAATATTACAGCCAAATGAAGGAAATGAAGGTCGATCAGGCAGCCCTGGCCCGCGACCTGGAGAAGACCTGCAAATCGCGCACCCGCACGTGGCTTGATGTTTGTGCCCACTGTGCCATGTGCGCCGACAGCTGCTTCTTCTACAGAACTAACAATAATGACCCCACCCAGATCCCCTCGTACAAGATACAGGCGACCCTGGGTGAGCTCGTGCGCCGTAAGGGCAAAGTCGACGCGGCATTCATGATCAAGTGCATGGACACTGCCTGGAGCAGATGCACTTGTTGCAACCGTTGCGCCGTTTACTGCCCCCATGGCATCGACACCGGCGTCATGTTCAGCTATCTGCGCGGTATTCTTTTCAAGCACGGCTTTATTCCGTGGGAAATGAAGATCGGCTCCGGCATGCACCGCGTGTATGGCGCGCAGATGGACGTGAGCGAAGAAGACTGGATTGAAACCTGCGAATGGATGGTGGAAGAGCAGCAAGAAGAATGGCCTGACCTCGAAATTCCTGTTGAACAGGAAAATGCCGATGTCATGTACGTTCTCAACGCGCGCGAGGTTAAGCACTATCCTGAGGATATTGCCCTGGCGGCCATACTCTTCCACGTGACCGACACCAACTGGACTGTGCCGCGCGAAGGCTGGGAAAACACTTCGCTGACCATGTTCGCTGGTGACTGGGAAGGCTGCGCGCAAAACGTCAAGCGTATTTACTCCGCTGTTGAGCGCCTCAAGCCCAAAGTAGTTGTGGGAACAGAATGCGGACACGCCCACCGCGCCACAGTCATTGAAGGGCCCTACTGGGCCGGACGCGAAAGCGGCGATACGCCGGTGCGCTTCATGCACTATGTGGAATGGGTGGCCGAAATGCTGCGCACAGGCAAGATCAAGATAGATCCGGCCAAGAAAATCAAGGTTCCCTGCACGCTTCAGGATTCATGCAACTACGTGCGTAACCACGGCCTGGGCATGGCCACCCGCGAAATCATGAGCTATATCGCTGAAGATTTTCGCGAAATGAGCCCCAAGAGCGACCACAACTTCTGTTGCGGCGGGGGCGGCGGCCTGAACGGTATCGGTATTTACCGTCAGGAACGCAACGTGGCGCTTACCAACAAGCTGGAACAGATCAGGGCCACCGGCGCTCAAATGGTCGTAACCCCTTGCCATAACTGCTGGGACGCCATTCGCGACATGATGGAAGTATACGAAGAACACAACATCAAGTGGTCTTTCCTCAAGCCCATGTTGGTGGATATGCTGATCATACCTCCGCACATCCGCCATATCGCGCCCGAATAGACTAATGTGACGGGGCCGCGGTTTATTTGTCCTTTTGCGAACCGCGGCTCTGCCCCAGGGCGCATCATGAACGCCCGTTGGCCGGGCAAGGCATCCCACTTGCCCGGCCAACAATAAAACCTCTAACCGCATCCCCCGCTGACAGCAGCAAAAAGAACTGCTGTTGCGACAACCAAGATTTTTTAGCGCTCCAAACCTCAGGCAGTGGCGGCCGAGACAGCCCCCAACAGCGCCTCGCAGGTACAGGACTTGTTTAAAACGGGTATGTCCATTCCGAAACATACCGGTCTTGGCCCCGCGTTGGTACAGACAATAGCCGGAATATCCCGTGTTTGCGCGTCTCTGCGCAAACGGCTGAACATAATGGTTCCCGAAGTGCCGTCCAGCTCCACATCAAAAATGATGCAATCAGGCTTGAGGCTATGAACCATATCCAGACTGTCATCGCAATTACACGCCACGCTTACCCGGTAATCAGATTGACGTAGAATTTGCGACATCCTGCTTAGATTTTCGGCATCGCTGTCTACCAAGAGAATATGTTTTTGCATTGGGGCCTCCGAGTTCGGATTCAGGTCTTCTGTGAACAGGATATTCGGCCTTACGGCGCACACCATGCCGCTGCGAAAGCCCCGCGCCCTGGCGAACGGAACAAAGGGTAACCGCATCAAGAGAGTTGCGCAGAGCCGTAGCGGCTTTGTCCCAAACATCCAGAGCGGCTTTGCCCGCCGGAGCTTCGCTGTTAACGCCGGGAAGGGTAATGCCCCCCTCCACCGCGCAAACGATGTCCGCCAGAGTTATGGCATCGGGGTTACGGGCGAGCATGTGCCCCCCGGCAATACCCCGTACGCTTTTGATGATTCCGTCAGCCTGCAACAAGCGCATGATTTTTTGCACAAACTTTTCTGAAATGCCCGTACTGACCGCCAACTCGGAGGCAGAGGCAGGAATAGCCCGATCTTGTTCAGAAAGGCACAAAAGCAGGTGCAACGCATGGCAAGCCATAGTAGAAATACGCATATTTATTCCTTATTTTGCTGGAGGCCATAAAACTCACAATACTTGATGCTTCTAATTTAGACTGCTTTACTCATGATTCTTAGCGTAAGCCACTTTGCGCGTCAAGCGCCTTTGGGGCCTTGCGTCAAAACCTGCGCGATCACTAAATCGTGGCTATTTCTGGCGTGTGAAGTCTTTCGCAAGGTTGGGGACAAGATAAAAAAATAGATACTAAAAGTTCGATTGTGGTGTTACGCTGTGCCTTATTCAAATTATGCTTGAGAAACTCTAACTTTCAATTCTGTCTGAGACGGCCAGTGGCCGATTTTATATCCCCTTTTATTGCTGCGCCGTGGGGGGTTCGCAATGAAACTTTCTGCCAAAACACGATACGCCGCCCGTATATTGCTCTATCTGGCAAAGAACGGACTTGAGAAACCTGTTTCCTCAAGCATGCTGGCAAGCCAGACCGGGATCAGTTCCCAATTTATTGAACAAATTCTGCGCCAACTGCGGCTGGCGGGTATTACGGGCAGCGTTCGCGGGGCCAAAGGCGGGCATGTGCTCTTACGGCAACCCGAAGATCTGACCTTTGGCTGCATCGTAAACCTCATGGAAGGTGGTATCGAACTGAGCGGCTGCCTGGAAAAACCCGGCCACTGCGCCCGCTTTGACGCTTGCGAAGTACGCAAGGCATGGGAAAGCTTGCAATCGACCCTGGATGGAGTTTTTGAATCCATCACCCTGCGAGATCTCATGCACGACGACCATATTTTGCTTTAAAAAGAACACTACCCAGCGGCGGACGACCCCATGCAGCCAGCTCTTTGCATGCGCAGAGACAGATGATGCGGCGTCCGCCTTATCTGGGTTGTTATTTTCTGAATAATACCGCCGCCACTCTCCCATCGGCGCATTCACTCAGCCACCAGCCCGCAGCATTGCCATCCCACCAGAATTTTCATGACCGCCACCCCTACTCCGCAGCTTTTATAAAAACACCGCAGCCTGCATCCCAAAAAACCGCCGCCTGCATCCCAAAAAACCGCCCTGCACCAAAACCGCCCATGCACGATCGCGCACGCCCTGCCTCGTGAGCGTTTGAAACGCTCTGTTGCGAGGAAGTTTGTTCCCCCACGCCCACGCCCCCACACCCTCCACGCCCCCACGCCCCAACACCTGGAAATTTCTATTGTGCTTCAGCTTGATGCAGAACATTTCCTGACCGGAGCTCAAAGCCACTCCCCTTGCCTTTCGGACATAAGACCGTCGACAAGCAAACGACTCTATGGCCCTACACGGGGGTTTTTTGTTAAAAATCCCGCAAAACATGGCAAAAGCGCAGCAAGCTGCCGCCACCTAGCCCTCAACGTTGGCATGTTTGTGCCGGGCTCAGCCGAACCATCTGCTGACAATTCATTGCCTTGCTCTGCATAAAAGCAGATTCACTATGCAAAAGCCTAGCGTGCTGCTCAGCACCACACATACTAAACAAGTATGTTTTAAGCACTTGACCCTAAATTCATGTCGCAGCACTTCTTTTGACGATTTTGCGGATAGGGAAAAATATTTTTTTCTTGCAAAAAAAAGTTTTTTAGGCTTTAAATCTATCTGATTTTCTTAAATAAAATTAGTTTAATCTTGATTAATTTTATCATAATGAATCTATCTGACATCTTTGCATTTTTTTATATTTTATGTATCAGGAGTGCCACCGGCTATCTTGACTTTATGGTTTAATGTGACCAATTCCTGACAAGGGCGGTCATCCATGGTCATTGCTCGGTACTTTTTCAGGAGAGGTTGCAGGCAAGCAGACGCATGCCAGGCTGTTAGCGGCGCACCGGCCGGGCCGGGCCCGTCGAACCCATGTTTCAGCGGCATATTGACCCTACGGGAGAACACGCATGACCATTTTGTTTTACATCTTGGGCTATTTGGCGGTAGCCGGCTTCTTTTGCATGGCGTATTTGAAAATCCGGTCTTACATGGCGGCCAGTCCGCTGCATGTGCGCTGGGAACTCTACCCCGTACCCCACGAGGGCGCACAAAAGGCAGCCTACGGCGGCAGCTTTATGGAAGAAAAAGACTGGTGGACTAAGCCGCGCCACATTTCGCACTGGGGCGATATTAAAGGCATTCTGACCGAAGTGCTCTTTTTGCACGCCACGTTTGAACACAACCTCAAGCTGTGGGTGCGCACCTACCCCTTCCACGTGGGCATGTACATGCTCATGGGCGGAACCATCATCGTTCTTTGCGCTGTTATCGCCCAGATTTTTGGTCTGAACCCGCAGGGCGGCGTCATGATTTTCGTGGGCAACGTCATCAATGCTGTTGTGCTTGTTGGCGCGCTGTGCATCGTCATCGGCGGCATCGGCCTCATTGAGCGCCGCCGCAATGATGAAGGCCTGCGCCGCTACAGCACGCCCGAACACTTTTTCAATCTGGGCGTCTTTGTGCTCTTTGGCGTGCTGGGCCTGGCCGCCTGGGCTGTTTCCCCCTCATATTTCGAACTGGCCCGCACCTTTATTTACAACCTGCTCACCTTCAAGTTCGCACCGCAAACCAGCATGCTCTTTAGCCTGCACCTGTTGCTGGGCTTCTTCCTGCTCATCTGGATCCCCATGACCAATATGGGCCACCTGATCATGAAGTATTTCATGTACCACGACATCCGCTGGGGCGACGAGCCCACCAACTACAGCGAAAAGAACAAGCAAAAAATCCTTGAGGCCCTCAAGTTCAACGTGACCTGGTCGGCCAAGCATATCTCCGGTGATGGAAGCCCCAGAACCTGGGTCGATGTTGCCACCACCAACCCCACAGAAAAGAAAGAAGACTAGGGAGTTCAGACATGAAAGACAACCTTCGCTTGACTGACGTTTCCACCGTCGACGGGCAGATGGTCAGCATTGACCTGAAAGAAATCCCCGAATTGGCTGTGGATATGCATACCATGCCCTGGAAGCCCTTTACTGAAGAGCAGAAAGAAAACACTGCCTGCATTCTTGACGAAGTTTGCGTGCTGAATATTCCCAAGCCCAAAAACCGTGAAGAAGAGGAAGAGCTGGTCAACAAGTTCCTCAATGGCGTGCGCAAGCTGTTCAGCAAAGAAAATAACTGGACATTCCTGCCCATGCTTGAAACCAGCATGGACAACTGCGTTCAGTGCAACTCCTGTTCTGACGCCTGCCATCTCTATGAAATGTCAGGCGAAAATGAAATGTATCGCCCCAACTTCCGCTCCGAAATCTTCCGCCGCATTTATAAGCAGTATGTGAAGAAAGAGCCGCTGGCCAAATGGCGCTATGGCGACCTTGGCCTTAACTGGAAGACCGTGGCCCGCCTGGGCGAACTGGCCTACCGCTGCAACCTTTGCCGCCGCTGCGCCCAGACCTGCCCCATCGGTGTGGACAACGGCCTCATGGCCCGCGAAATCCGCAAGGTCTTCAGCCAGGAAATGGGCATCTATCCCCGCGAACTGCACGAACGCGGCACCATGAACCACATGAAGGCTGGCTCTTCCACGGGCATGACCACCGAAGTGGTGAAAGAAAACGTCGAATTTATTGACGAAGACTACACCGAAATCACCGGCGTGGGCATCCACACGCCCTTTGACGTGCAGGGCGCAGACATCATGCTGCTGCACAATGCCGGCGAAATCATGGCCTGGCCTGAAAACATCGCTTCCTTCTCGCTGATCTTTCAGGAAGCCGGCCTGTCGTGGACGCTTTCCAGCAAGGCCCTTGCCTATGACGGCGTGAACTACGGCGTGTTCTATGACGATGCCCAGACAGCCCGCATCGCCCTGCAACACATGATCGCCGCCAAGGAACTGGGCGTTAAGAAAATCGTCATCGGCGAATGCGGTCATGCCCACAAGGCGCTCACTGTCATCGCCGACCGCGTTATCCCCTTTGAATACCAGGTTCCGCGCGAAAGCTGCTATGTTACCCTGCGTGACATTGTCATGAGCGGCCGCCTCAAGCTCGACCCCTCGCGCAATGACTTTCCCGTGACCCTGCACGACCCCTGCAACGTGGTGCGCCTTATGGGCATCGTAGAACCCCAGCGCGAAATTCTGCGTAAAATCGCGCCCCAGTTCCGCGAAATGCCCTGCCGCGGTGTAGATAACTACTGCTGCGGCGGTGGTTCCGGCTTTGCCATCATGACCCGCAACAACATCGAACAATGGCGCGGCAACATCTCCGGCCGTAAAAAGATGTGGCAGATCAGCGAAGCCTTCAAGGATTGCCTGGGCCCCGCAACCCGCAAGTATATCTGCGCCCCCTGCTCCAACTGCAAGGGCCAGATCCGCGAAATTCTTGAGCATAACGACCTGTACACCAAGAACAACTTCGCTTACGGCGGCCTGGTGGAATTGATCGTTAACGCCATGACCAACGTAAACCCCGGCTTCATTGAATTTGAAGGCGCCGGCGAAGAAGAATAAGTTGAATACTCGGTGGGGGAGTCGGCGTTTGGAGTAATAAGCTGTTGAAATGCTTGGTGGGGGAGGGCACATTTTGCAAAAAACTCTCCTTCCCCCACCCCCCCTAAAACCTTTATGCGGACGGCCCAAAACTGCACCTTCCGACATGACTCTGGTCTATTGAAAAGACTGTTATAAGAGAGATTCTTTTAGCCAAAAGAATCTCTCTTTTGTTGTGCTTGAGGCCTCCTGGCGCGGGCTGTGCAAAACAGAAAGGAAATATAAAAAGCCTGCCACCTGCCGTTTTTTTCATACCCCAACCGCAAGACACGCTCTGAAAAAATTCTTTCAATTTTATCACTTGCCTTTATAAGTGCTGATCTATACCCTTATATGTGGTTTTATAACAAAGCGGCCTCGACCCTCCCCCCCCTCTGCCTAACCCCGCTTTGTCCCTTCTCACGGCTCTTTTTCAACCCAGCAAGCGTTGAGGTAACTATGGCACGTCTTGAAACAACTGCCGAGGTTCTGCGCAACAAGGGTGTCAGCCGCCGCGACTTCATGAAGTTCTGCGCGCTCACAGCCGTTGCCATGGGCCTTGGCCCCGGCGCAGACCTGGCCATTGCCCAGGCCCTTTCCACCAAACCCCGCCTCCCCGTCCTCTGGATCAACGGACTTTCCTGTTCCTGCTGCACCGAATCCTTCCTGCGCACAGCCCACCCCCTGGCAGCCGACATCATTCTTTCAATGATTGCCCTGGATTATCAGGACACCATCATGGCCGCGGCGGGTGAGCAGGCCAATGCCTGTTATGAGCAGGCCATTGAACGATACAAGGGCCAATACATTCTGGCTTTAGAGGGCAACGTGCCATTGAATGAACAGGGCATGTACTGCATTGACGGCGGCAAGCCCTTTTATGAAAAGCTCAAGCGCGGCGTGGAGCATGCCAAGGCCGTGGTCGCCTGGGGAACGTGCGCCTCCTGGGGCTGCGTGCAAGCGGCTTCGCCCAATCCCACGGCGGCCACCCCCCTGCACAAGCTTTTCCCCAACAAGCCGCAGATCAAGGTTCCCGGCTGCCCGGCCATTCCCGAGGTCATGAGCGCTATCCTGACCTACATCATCACTTATGACCGCCTGCCAAGCCTTGATGCCCAAGGGCGGCCCGAAATGTTTTACGGCGTGCGCGTACACGACCAATGCTACCGCCGCGCCCACTTTGACGCGGGCCAGTACGTGGAATCGTGGGACGACGAGGGCGCCCGCTCTGGCCTGTGCCTCTATAAAATGGGCTGCAAAGGCCCCACAACCTACAATGCCTGCCCCTCAACCCGCTGGAACAATGGCGTTTCCTTTCCCATTCAGTCCGGGCATGGCTGCATTGGCTGTTCGGAACAAAACTTCTGGGATCAGCAATCCTTCTACGACCGCATCACCACCATTCCGCATATGGGAACCAACTCCACGGCTGAAAGCGTTGGGGTTGCCGCCGTGGCGGGTGTGGCCGCTGGCGTGGCCATTCACGGCGCGGCCAGCATGATCCGCCACGCCTGCGACAAAAAGAAAGCCCCGGAAGCTAACGAAGACACCAGCAAGAGCTAAGGAACGCACCCATGTCCTATGAATACAAAACCCAAGGATATACCGTTGTTGACGCGGGCCGCCGCCTTGTTGTGGATCCAGTAACCCGCATCGAAGGCCACCTGCGCTGCGAAGTGAATATCAACGACGACAACGTGATCACCAACGCCGTTTCCTGCGGAACCATTTTCCGCGGCATAGAAATCATCCTCAAAGGTCGCGACCCCCGCGATGCCTGGGCTTTTACCGAACGCATCTGCGGCGTATGTACGGGAACGCACGCCCTGGCCTCGGTGCATGCCGTGGAAAACGCCCTGGGCATTGATATTCCCGACAATGCCAATATCATTCGCAATCTCATGCAGCTCTGCCTTATGTATCACGACCACCTCGTGCACCTGTACCACCTCACAGGCTTGGACTGGGTAGACGTGGTTTCCGCCTCAACGGCCGACCCCAAGGCAACTTCAGCGCTGGCGCAAAAGCTCTCGCCCTGGCCCAATTCATCGCCGGGCTACTTCAAGTCGGTCAAAGACAAACTGCTTAAGCTCATCAATTCCAACCAGCTTGGCATCTTTACCAACGGTTACTGGGGCCACCCCGCCTACAAGCTCTCGCCCGAAGCCAACCTTATGGTGGTCGCCCACTATATCGAAGCTCTGGATTTCCAGAAAGACGTGGTACACATCCACACCATCTTCGGCGGCAAAAATCCCCATCCCAACTGGCTGGTGGGCGGTGTTCCCTGCTCCCTCAACATTGACGGCGTGGGAGCCGCCGATGTTATCAATCAGGAACGCCTGGACTTTATACTCCAGGTCATCGAGCGCTGCCGCACCTTTGCCCAGCAGGTGGTCATCCCCGACACCCTGGCCCTGGCCGGCTTTTATGGCGACTGGCTCAAGATCGGCGGCGGCCTGTCCAAGCTTTCTGTGCTGGCCTACGGCGGTATTCCCGACACGGCCAACGACTATACCGAAAACAGCCTGCTCCTTCCTCCTGGCGCCATCATCAACGGCAACTTCAATGAAGTCTTGCCCGTGAGCCTGACCAATCCCGAAGAGATTCAAGAAACCGTCAACCATTCCTGGTACAAGCCCTATCCCGCCGGAAAAATTGGCCTGCACCCCTGGGAAGGTATCACAGAGCCGCACTATAATCCCGGCCCCAACATCAAGGGCACGCCCACCAACCTCCAGCAAGTGGACGAACAAGACCGCTACTCCTGGCTCAAGACGCCACTCTGGCGCGGCCACCAGATGGAAGTGGGCCCCCTGGCCCGTATGCTCATCGGCTATGCCCGCAATAATGACGACATCAAGGGCCTTGTGGACGATTTCTTGGCGCGCGCGGGCAATGTGCCGGTAACGGTGCTGCAATCAACCCTGGGGCGCATCGCCGCCCGCTCTCTGGAACTGGCGTGGTCTGCCGAAAAAATGCGCTATTTTTACGATCGCCTTATTACCAACCTCAAGAACGGCGTCCGCACCACAGCCAATACCACCAAGTGGAAGCCCGAAACCTGGCCCACGAGCGAATTGCGGGGCGTGGGCTTTACCGAGGCCCCACGCGGCGCTCTTGGCCACTGGGTAAAAATTAAAGACAGAAAAATCGAAAGCTACCAGTGCGTGGTTCCCACCACCTGGAACGGCGCGCCGCGCAGCCCTGACGGCCAGTTGAGCGCCTATGAAGCCGCCCTGATGAATACCCGCATGGACATCCCCCAACAGCCGCTGGAAATCCTGCGCACCCTGCACAGCTTTGACCCCTGCCTTGCCTGCTCGACCCACATTATCGGCCCCGACGGCAAAGACCTGCTCACTGTTCGCATGGACAGGGGCATGTAGCGCCCCCGCTGACGCCCGGCGCGAAAGCGCCCCAAGCGTAGGAGAAGCATATGAGCGATACAAAACAAGGCACGCCCCAAGTCCCCATGGGCAAAAGTATCTACGTGTACCAGTTGCCCATACGCATCTGGCACTGGGTCATGGTGGCCTGTGTGAGCGTGCTCATCATCACCGGCTATATCATAGGCAAACCTTGGCTTTCCGTAGCCGGAACCTCGTCCTATGACACCTTTTATATGGGCTATACCCGCATGGCCCATTTCATTGCGGGATTTATTCTGATGATCTCCACAATACTGCGCTACCTCTACGGCTTTATCGGCAACCGCTACTCGCGCGAACTGATTATTCTGCCCGTTTGGAGCAGAGCATGGTGGAATGACCTGTGGCACGACATCCGTTGGTACCTCTTTCTGGATAAAGAGCCGCGCGCCCATGTGGGGCATAACCCGCTGGCCCAGGCGGGCATGGCCGTGGGCATGGTCTTTATGCTCGTCATTATGCTGACCGGCCTTGGCATGTACGCCGAAAGCAGCAGCCTGGCCTTCTTCAAGCCCTTCCGCTTTGTGTTGAACTTCGCCTACTGGGCAGGCGGCAACGACCAGGAACTGCGCAGCCTGCACAGGCTGGGCATGCTCCTCTTGGTCACCTTTGTAACTGTGCATATTTACATGGTTATTCGTGAAGAAATCATGGGCAAAACCACCCTGGTTTCCACCATGTTCAGCGGCTACAGAGAACGGCGCAAAAGCTAGAACAAGATCAGACACAACAAGGGCGGCCTCATTGCAATGGGGCCGCCCTTTACTTGCAGGCCCGGCCTGCGCACCAAAACAGGATGTCTCATGGAAGCGGTAATTATCATCGGCCTTGGCAATATTCTTTATGGCGATGAAGGCTACGGCGTCAGGCTGGCGCAAAATCTCTATGGCCGCTGGGATTTTCCCGAACATGTGGAAGTGGTGGACGGCGGCACACAAGGTCAAACGCTGCTGACGTATGTAGAGCGCGCGCATAAGCTGCTGGTGCTGGATGCCGTGGATTTTGGCCTTGAACCAGGGGAAATGGTGCTGCGCGAGCAGATGCCAGCCTATCTCACCGCGCAAAAAATCGGGCCGCACCAGAACAGTTTTTCCGAAGTTCTTGGCCTGGCAACCTTGCGCGGCAACATGCCGGAACATTGCGCGCTCATCGGCGTGCAGCCTGCCGCCATGACCCTGGGCGCAGCCCTTTCCCCAGCGGTGGCGCGCTGCATGCACAAAGGAGAAAACATGACGTTGGACGTTCTGCGCCAGTGGGGCGTGAAGCCCACACGCCGCCACGAGCCACGGCATCTGTCCGCATCGGCCCTGGATGCCCTGCTGCTGGCAGAGCTGTGAGTGTTCGAAAGGCCTTGTTGTAGGGCAGAATAGGTCGGAAAGGCTTTGTGGGGGAGCAGGATAGGTTGGAAAGGCTTTGTGGGGGAGGGCCCCTTTTAAAAAAGGGGCCCTCCCCCACACCCCCACCCCCCCAAAACTTTTATTGGGGGCGCGCAGTTAGAATACCCCTTATTGGGATAACGCAGTTTTCAAAACAGTTGTTGGGGTTCACGTAGTTACAGGAAGTTGCGCAATTACAGGGATTCTCTTGCTTGAACCGGGTGGGCAGAAGCCCTGCCTCCCAAGCATAAACTGCCTCCAAAGCGCTCTGCTCAAGCTCGAAAGCAATCAGTCACGTGCCTGTTCCACTGCAATAGCAATACTGATCATGCAAAAGCGGCCCGGTTTTTAAAACCGGGCCGCTTCTTTGCTATGGCTGATGAAATTACATGGGCCGTCCAGCCAAACCTGCATTGCGCTCAATGAGTGACACGGCGCGGGCGATACGGCGGCCCTCGGTGGACTCTCTGGACAACTCGCGCTCAAGAGAAGTAATGCCCTTGATGACCGTAGAATGACGGCGGTTGAATTTTTCGCCAATTTCTTCCAAAGTCATTTCCGTATGTTTGCGGGCCAGATAAAAAGCCGTGTTACGCCCAACAACGCATTCCTTGCGACGTGAACGCGAAGACAGCTGGCGCTCGTTAAGACCATAACTTTCGCAAACAAGACGCATGATGGTGGAAAAATCAGGCCCGCAGGCCACGTCCGCATACTGGCTCAGCACTTCCATGGCCAGATCGACATTCAGGCCGCAACTCAACAAACGCGCCTTGAAAATAAGGCTGTTGAGGCAAGATTCCATCTGGCGCACGTCGCCCGTCAGGCGGCTGGCCAGCAGCTCACAGACCGAGTCGGGCAAAAGCACCTGAAATGTTCTGGCCTTGCGCCCCAAAATATCACAGCGCATGTCCTTGGTGGGCCGGCCCATATCGGTCAAAATGCCGGAACAGAAATGCGATACAAGCTGGCTGTCCACTTTTTGCAGCTCGCGCGGCGAAAAAGAAGAGGTGAAAATGGCGCGCCCACCCTTGGCCTGAAGGCTTTTAACCACCGCCAGGGCCATATCCTGCATTTTTTCCTTACCCTGGAAAAAATGCACGTCTTCCATCAAGAGCACATCCAGCTCACGGAAGCGGGCTTTAAAACCTTCAATATCCTGCGCGCGCAAGGCCGTGACAAAGCGCGAAGCAAATTCTTCGGCTGTGAGATACCCCACACGCGCGTTAGTGCCCTCTTCGCTGATGGCGCGGCCCACGGCCTGAGCCAGATGCGTTTTGCCCAAACCCGAGGTGGAGTTGACAAAAAGAGTGCGCACACAGCCACAACTGCGGCTCACATCCTGCGCAGCGGCAACAGCCATATTATTGGTGGGGCCCACCACAAAATCAGCAAAGGAATATCGCCAGTTCTGCACATCACGATACACAGCCACAGGCGCAAGCGGCAACGCCGCCTGACGCGGCGCGCGGGCCGGAGCCGTAAACGACGCAACAACTGAAGGCGCAAAAGCAGAAACATCAGCTTTGGTGACAGAAGAATCTTGCGTAGTAATTTGTTTTTTTTCAGAAATATCTTCGCTTGCGCCTTGATCTGCCGCTTCGATACGCACATCGACCTGCTCCGGCTCAAGGCCAAGAACAGGCGCAGCAGCCTCACGTAGTGAGGCAAGCATCATGCTTTCCAACCTGCCAGCAACATAGGCATTGGGCGCCACAAGGTGAAGCCCGCCTTCGTGAACACTGGCACGCAAAGGAGCAATCCAGACCTTGAAAAGTCCGGATTTAAGCATTTTTTTGAGATTTTCAGAAATTTCAGCCCATTTATCTCGCATGCCGCCTTGTAGCCCAAAATCCGGGCGGCGGGCAATTGATGAATAAAGGCTGTTTCGGGCGGAACCCTATTTTGCTTTCCCCAATTGCCATTCTTGTTAATTCGCAGAAATGTTTTATTTTTTTACTATTTGACAGTCTGTGTGGCCGCCCTGAAAAGCCTTAGCCCGTAAGCAGTAAGAAAATAGAATTTAACATATTCACAAAAAAATAATAATTTATCCACAAATCAAAAACAGATTTACTCCGTTTTCCTCATGTATTCTTCATTTTTTATCTATGCATGTCAAAAGTTCCGAACTGTAAGGCCCCGTTGGTTGTCAAGAGGGAAAAAAAGATTTTTTCATTTTTTCTCTCAGCCTAAAAAACGGCGCCACAGGCGCAAAAATGGTTTTTTTACCTGCGCAACAGAGCACGCATTGGGCAGCCGCAGACCATTACGCCAGCCCCCAGCCCGCCCTCCTCTGCTTCCTGGTCGCAAAGGCCGTTGCGACCATCCATAGCGCCAGCCATCCCGTTATTCCGCTTGCCTCGTGGCGCTGAACGCTCGTTGATCCGCCTTCTCGCGGCGCTGAACGCTCGTTGATCCGCCTTCTCGCGGCCCTGAACGCTCGTTGTTCCGCCTTCTCGCGGCCCTGAACGCTCGTTGTTCCGCTTGCCTCGTGGCACTGCCATCTTGTTGTTCCGCCATTTCGTGCGCTGGCATCTCATGGCTCTGCCATCTCGTTGCTCCGCCATTTCGTGGCCCTGCCTGCGCTGCTAGCTGACCAAAACAGGCCACGTGCTGCACAGGCCGCGTTTGCTCTTTATAGCTCTGCAAACAGCCCAGGAGGCGCATCTGCCAATGGCAAAGAGCCTCCCGGGAATCCCGGAAGGCTCTTGATAGTTGCGCTTCATGCTGCGCCGTGTTGTGTTGTTTTTTTACCGTCATTTGGGAGACGGCTTCAGGTCGCGCTATTTGCCGACATTTAACCAGGGCAACGTTCGTTAGCACTGTTCTGACGACTGCAGTGAGACGTCTGCATGAAGGCCTAGCCCAGTTTCTCTGCGTGGTTAAACGCCGTAGCGAGCGTTGCAAACTTCAGGAGTATATTCTTGAAGTTAGCGCTTTTTTCAAGTGACTGATCCCGTGGCGGGCGAGCACACTGGGAGCAAATGCTTTTAACCGGTTCGACTACTGACAACACAAGCAACAACAGCCAAGCAAGGTTGCACCCTTGAGAAGTAATCTCTCGCGGGCGGCTTAGAAGCCGTAACGCAGGCCAACCATAAATTCATTGTTGTAGGGACGGTTGCCCACTTCGTACTTGGTGCCGCCCACAGTGGAGCTGACTTCGTTATAGCCGAGGCCCACGAAGCGGTAGGAAGCATCAAGGGTGAAGTGTTCGTTGATGTCGTAAGACGCACCGACGCCCAGGTTCCAGGCAAAGTTGGTGGAGCGCTCGTCAGCTTCAAACCTGTTGCCGTTGTTGTCCTTGAGGGTGTAGCCGGTGTAGTTAAAGGCCAGGCCAAGACCGCCGCCCACGTAGGGAGTGAACGCGCTGTCGTTGCGGAAGTCCCAGAACAGGTTGGCGAACAAGGTGGAGTTGTTCCAGACGCCCTTGACGTCACGCAGGTTGGAACCGCCGTCGCTCCAGCTTTTTTCGCTGTTGCCGCGCAGGGCGAATTCGATTTCAGCGCGCAGGGGCAGCATCTGCTGGGGCCAGAAGTCATAACCCAGAGCCAGAGCGCCGCCGAGGGTAAACTGGTTGTAGTTGTCCACCCCGCTACCGGCCAGACCACTGGAACGTTCCATCTGTCCGGTGCTCTGGATGCTCATAAGGAATTTGGGGGCCAGGTACATGCCGGTGCCTTCAGCAGCGGCCAACCCGGGGAAGGCGAGCGAAAGGGCAAGCGCCATAGCAAGTATAAAACGTTTCATGACAGTCCTCCTAGTACTTTCCCTCATTCATTTTTTTGCGAGGGCAGCTTTAAATTTGGTTTATTAGCTAGAAAATGTCAATAATTTTTCTATAATTCCTCTCAAGAATACGCTTATATCATGGCATAAACGCCTTTTCACGTGCTGTTTTGTGCAGCAGGCAGGAGCAGCCCGATTTGAGACAGTATATACCCGAAAGGCGGGGGGACGGGGATGGGGGGGGGGCGTGAATGCGTCAGGCGGGCTATTTTTTTACCATAAGCCAGGTCTGTATGGGCAGGCGTTTTTCCGTCCAATGTTCCTTATATCCCATGCGCGGGCCTGTAACCGGCCCCATGTCGTAGCGCGCAGCCTGTTCTTCACACAGCCAGGCGACCTGTTCCAATTGCAGCAGGTTGCCTATACCGGCGTCTTTCCAGTGGCGGTCGTAGCTGAACTGCTGCCCCCGGTATATGCCGCCTGCCATACCGCCAAAAATAAAGCCCACATCCCTGTCTTCATGTCGGGCAAACATGATGCGCGCCGCGCGCGCCGGGGCCAGGCGGCGCAACATGGCCCCATAAAAACTGCGGGCGGGCTCTTCGGTCATGCCGCATTGCCCCTGCCCCTTCCAGCTTTCTTCTTCCACGGCGAGCATGCGCTCAAACACGGCCTGCCCCTCGGCCGCACAAGCCGGAACGTAGCGTTCGTATGTAATGCCCCGTTCTTTGGCCCGTCTGTGGCCCTTGACCAGCTTGGCCCTGTGATTGGCGGATCTTCGGGACAAAAAGCCATCCAGCCCGCCATCCAGAGAGGCCGCGCTCTGTACGGTTTCTGAATGTATAAAGAAATCAAAGCTGCTGCCAAAGACCTGTAAAAGTCGGCGGGACGTTGCGCCGCCGGGTTGCAGACCGCTGATGACAATACGGGGAAAGTACGGATGGTATAGAGCGGCCAGTTCGCTCATGGCGCGGGCCAGCATATCCACGGAATGGGGCCCCAGCAGGGGCGAACTGAAAAACCACAACGTATCTATGGGGGTCAGCAGTATCGAATCTGGAGAAAAAGTCTGCTCTGCCAGCACGAGCACACTGTCCACAACCCGCCCCGGCTCATGCCAAACCATGAGCTGCCGCTCGGGGGCAAAAACTTCGTGAAAGGAAAGCTGCCAGGCCGGCAAGCAACAAAAAGGGTCTGCCTGCCCTGAATACAGGGCTGCCCGTTGCCAACCCTCGTGGCCCTCAAGCTCCTGAAACGCAAGCTTTCTCATCTGATGTGCATCAGGTGTCCGCAAGGTTGTTCCTCACTTTACTTCACTTCTGTAGGGCACTGCTCGCCCGGCTGGCATAAAAGCACAGCCTGCGCAAAAAACTTTCGCGTGCTCAAAGCAAAACCCGCCAACGGCGCGCCACAAAACAGGAGACCTTGCAGTAGCAAAGGCCGCACTCTCGGCAGGCGGCCTGGCCAGCGCTTTGGGCCAACCGCTTTGGGCCAGCGCTTTGGGCAACGCTTTGGGCCAGCGCTTTGGGCCAGCGCACTAGGCCGGGCTCCCACAGCTTATGCCATCTTAGGTGAGCATGCCGCTCTTGAAAAGACCTCTTTTGCAAAACATTTTACATATATGCCGCGCCATATTCCAGCACCGAACACGTATTCTCTGCAAGACCTCTTGTTTTTCAGCCCGTTTTGGCCGAAACTGTAAAGAAACCGTCTGTCGCGCCACGCTGTAGATACAGATCATAGCAAGGAGAAGTCCGCCCCCATGCCCAAGCCCGATCACCCTCCGGTCTGTTTTCCCATTACCCTGACCCGCATCAACCGCCTGGGCAGATATGAGGTAGACGACCTGCTCCTGCGCGAAGAAGCCTATAATCTCATCTGCAACGGCAAAACCGTGGCCTGTCTGCACTGCATGCCCGACAAGCTTGAAGAACTGGCCGTGGGCAGGCTTTTTACTTTGGGCCTGCTGCAAGACGCCCGACAGATACGTTCCCTGAGCATTTTGCCGCCCGCCCCCTCCCGCCCGCAGGCGGCCACAGACGCCAAAGGCACGGCGGTCAAAATCCGTATGGCTGACGCGCCCGATCAGCCCCCAGCTGGCAGCATGACCGTAAGCCTTGATCCCCCGCCGCCCCCGGCCCCCATGCCGGAAGACGACATATGCCTTACTGCCGACAGGGTTCACCAATTGCAGGAAGAGTTTGAAGAACACTGCAACCTTTACCGCCTTACCGGCGCAGCCCACAGCTGCGCTCTGGCCGACCCCACGGGCATTCTGCTTTTTTATGAAGATATAGCCCGCCATAACGCCCTGGACAAGCTTATTGGCGCCATGCTGCTGCGCGGCGTGAGCCCGCAGGGCAAGCTCATCATTTTCAGCGGCCGGCTGGCCCTCGACATGCTCGAAAAGTCCGCCGCCTGCGGAGTGCGCCTGTTGGTGGCCCCGGGTGCGCCTTCTCTGGCGGCTGTGGAGCTGGCCAGGGCCGTCAACATCTCCATTCTGGGTTTTGTGCGCCAGGGCAACATCAATATATATACCTGCCCGCACAGGATTGTCTGATATGACGCCCTGCCCGCATTCCCCGGCCGCTTCCGGGCAGGACATACTACCGCTGGAAAGGGCGCTGGCAGCCATGCTGGCTTGTGCCGCCCCTGTGGCGCAGACTCTCTCGCTTCCCCTGCTGGGGGCTGACAGGCGGGTTTGCGCGGCAAACATATACGCCGAGCTGCCCCAGCCCCCGTTTGACCGCGCCCAGGTGGACGGTTACGCCGCGCGCAGCGCCGACCTTGCCTGCGCAAGCCCGGAAAGCCCGGCCACCCTGCATGTAAGCCAATGTATCTACGCGGGAAGCGGGCCGGGCGCGCCTGTGCAAACCGGCCAGGCCGCGCGCATAACCACCGGCGCCATGCTGCCCCCCGGAGCCGACTGCGTAATCTGGCAGGAAGATACCGCAAGGCACGGTTACAGCATCAGCGTCTGCCAGAGCCTTGCCCCTGGGCGCAACTGCCATGCCCAGGGACACGACGTGGCGCCGGGGCGGCTTCTTGTTGGCAGGGGCGACATGCTGCACAGCGGCATCCTCGGCCTGCTGGCCGGTCAGGGCCATACCCATGTGCCCGTTTTCGACAGTCCCGTGACGAGCATGCTTGCCACAGGCGACGAATTGTGTCCGCCGGGGCTGCCGCTGCCCGAGGGGGGCATATACAATACCAGCGCCACCCTGCTTGGCATACGCCTGCAACGGCTCGGCGCGCGCATTGACGACATGCGGGTCTGCACCGATAACGACGCGCTTTTGCTGCAGCATATGGAAGAGCTGCTGCCCCGCAGCGCCCTTGTCATCACTACCGGCGGCGTCTCCTGGGGGCCGCGCGACCTTGTTCCGCGCCTGACGGCCAGGCTCATAGCCCGCCACGGTGGTCGCCTGCTTTTTCGGGGGCTGGGCATGAAGCCCGGAACCATGACCCTGGGCGCCATTGTGGGCAAGACCCTGCTGCTGGGCCTGTCGGGCACGCCCGTGGCCGCGGCGGCAGCTTTTGAGCTGCTGGCCGGGCCGCTTATCAAAAAACTTTCAGGCCGCGCCAGCTACGGCCTGACCCGGCAGCGCGGCATCATGAGCAACGATTTCGGCTCATGCAGTAAAGACTCCCGCCGCCTTGTCATGGCGCGCCTTGAGGGCACTGACGTTTTTCTGCGCCCCCGGTGCGAAGGTGTGGGGCAACCTGCCCTGCGCGATGACTGCAACTGCTTTGTGGACATCGCCGCCGGATGTCCTCCCCTACGGCGCGGCGACGAAGTGGCTGTTATTCTGCCATAAAAGCTGCATCGCAAAAATGCATGGCGTCTTCTGCCCTTCTGCGGCGGTTCTGAAAAACTTGGCCTGCAAGCGCACGGGCCCCAACGCACTGGCCCGAACTCACTGGCCCGAGCGCATTGGCCCGAACGCACTGGCCGAGCGCTCTGCCTGAAAGCACGGGCCTGCACGCAACACGCGCCCATGCGGCTGACGGCCATACCCGGACATACCCGGACATACCCGGCAGCGCGGCCGTGCGGCCTCCCCGACTCCGACATACCCGGCCATGCGGCCCCCCAGCTCCTGCGTTTTACCCATTTTTTCTACAGATGCCGAAATGTTATTAATAAAACCAGCTATTGCGTGATCGTACTATACAGACTAGCATAAAGCCCAGGTATACAAAAAGCGTGAATCCTGGTCTGCCCGTATGCTTTCCCAACAGCTCAAACTGCGAGAAAGAACATGCTCCACCACAAAGAACCTCTCAGCCCGCGCACTGCAGCATGCCACAGCAGATATCGCCATGCTGAAAAGCGCCACGGCATATGCCTTTACTGTGCCATCGGCTGCGGATTGAACATATATACATATCAGGGTGAAGTCATTGGCGTTGAAGGCGATGACGAAAGCCCTGTCAACCGTGGCCGCCTTTGCCCCAAAGGCTCAAACACCCTTCAGGTGCTGCGCAGCCCCCACCGTGTCGCCACGGTGCGCTACCGCGCCCCCTATGCCACCCAATGGGAAGACCGCCCCGTTGACTGGGCCATGGATCGCATAGCCCGCCTCGTGAAGGTGGCCCGCGATGCTGGCTTTCAAGAAAAAAACGCCGCCGGCATGACCGTAAACACCTGCCACAGCATAGCCTCTCTGGGCGGCTCCGCCAGCGACAATGAAGAGAACTACCTGATGAAAAAGCTCTTCACCGGCGGCCTCGGCATGCTGGATGTGGAAAATCAGGCCAGGCTCTGACACTCCGCATCCGTGCCCGGTCTGGGCGCGTCATTCGGTTTCGGCGCTTGCACCAACTTTCCGCGCGACATGCGCAACAGCGATTGCATCCTTGTTATGGGTTCCAATATGGCGGAATCCCATCCTGTTGGTTTCCAATGGGTTATGGAGGCCAAAGAACGCGGTGCAACCCTCATCCATGTGGATCCGCGCTTTACCCGCACCTCGGCCGTGGCCGACCACCACGTGCGCATCAGGCCCGATTCGGATCTGGCCTTTCTTGGCGCGCTTATCCACCTCATCCTGAAGAAAAAAGGCTGGTTCGCTGATTTTGTCAGCCATTATACCAATGCCTCCACCCTGGTGAGCGAAAAATTCTCCTTTGATGAAAACACGGGCCTTTTCGTGGGCTTCAACCCGCTAACGCGCGCCTATGATCAGGAACCAGACGCCTGGGATTACGAGCTCGACGAACAGGGCATGCCCAAAAAAGACCCAACCTTCCAGCATCCGCGCTGCGTTTTGCGCGTCCTGGAAAAGCAGTACCAAGGGTATACGCCCGAAAGAGCGGCTGAAACCTGCGGCTGCACGCCCGAAGATGTGGAGCTGGTGGCCGACCTGCTCATGAACAATTCCGGGCCGGAGCGTACTTCGGTCATGGCCTACGCCCTGGGCTGGACTCAGCACACCAGCGGCGTGCAGATCATCCGGGCTGCGGGCATCATCCAGCTGCTGCTCGGCAACGTGGGGCGGCCCGGCAGCGGCATTGTGGCCCTGCGCGGGCATGCCAACGTGCAGGGCGCCACAGACATTCCCACCTTGTTCAACAATCTGCCCAACTACATTCCGCAGCCCAAGGCCATTGCCGAACACGCCACCCTGAAAAGCCTGCTGGCATACGGCCACGGCCTGGGCGGACGCAGAGGCAAGGAAGAAAACGGCCTGTGGCGGCAAGAAGGCCTCAAGGGCGCATGGGCGGCCATGCCTGCTTACATGGTCAGCCTGCTCAAGGCCTGGTATGGCCATGCCGCCACCGAAGAAAACGAATACTGCTATCAGAACCTGCCCAAAATGCAGAAGGATGAGTCCGAACAGATCTTTTTCAAAGAGGCCCTGCAAGGCACTGTTCGGGGTATGTTTGTTTTCGGGCAAAACCCGGCCGTGAGCTCGCCCAACTCCGGTTTTCACCGCGAAGCCATGCGCAGGCTGGACTGGCTTGTGGTGGTGGACGCCTTTGAAACCGAAAGCGCCGCCGTTTGGTATGCCGACCCCAACGGCCCCGGCCCGGAAACAGTGGGCACCGAGGTTTTTCTGCTGCCCGCCGCCCTGGCTATGGAAAAGGGCGGCTCGGTTTCCAATACCGAACGGCTGGTGCAATGGCACGAGCCCGCATTGGACGCTCCCGGCCACAGCAAATCCGACCTCTGGTACGTCTATCAGCTCGGCAAACGGCTCAAGGCCCTCTATGCCGACTCCACACAGGAAAAAGACCAGCCCCTGCAACAGCTCACCTGGGACTATTGCAAGCCCGGCCAGGACGAACCAGACCCCGAACTGGTGCTGCGCGAAATGAACGGCTTCAACACCGTCACGGGCGAGCACCTCAAGGCCACGGGCCAACTCGCCGCCGACGGCTCCACCGCTTGCGGCTGCCGCCTTTACTGCGGCGTGTATCCCGCGCCCGAGCAAAACCTTGCCAAAAGACGCGGCACCATCCGCGACGACGAAAACTTCTATCCCAATTGGGCCTGGGCCTGGCCGGGCAACTCGCGCATTCTTTACAATCGCGCCTCCGCTGATCCCGAGGGCCAGCCCTGGTCGGAGCGCAAAGCCATCATCCATTGGGATGCCAACGCCGGACGCTGGAAAGGCGCGGACGTGCCCAATTATGTGCTCGATAAAGCCCCGGACTACCGCCCAAATCCCCAGAGCAAAGGAATGGACGCCATACCGGGCGATGCCCCCTTTACCGTGCATTTCGACGGCCTGGGCTGGCTGTTCACGCCCTTTGGCCTTTCCGACGGGCCCATGCCCGTGCACTATGAGGCCCTGGAAACCCCTGTGCGCAACACCATGGCCGCACAGCAAATTTCCCCCTCAACCACAATCATTGAAGACTCGCGCAATGCCATCGCCGCTCAGGGCGATCCCCGGTATCCCGTTATTCTCACAAGCTACCGGGTAACGGAACAGTTTGTAGCAGGCGTTATGACGCGGCGCTCAAGCTGGATCAATGAGCTTCAGCCCAGCCTGTTTTTTGAAATGGATCCGGAGCTGGCCGCAAGCCTTGACCTACACAATCTGGACTGGATTATAGCCGAAAGCAAACGCGGCTCCATTGAGGGCCGGGTGCTGATCACCCCGCGCATGCAGCCGCTCATGGTCTGCGGCAACAAGGTGCATGTGGTGGGCGTGCCCATGCATTTCGGCTACAAGGGCGAAGTAACGGGAGATTCCGTCAACGTGCTTACGGCCCTGTCCCTCGGCCCCAATTCGGACATTGCCAGCGTCAAGTCCATTGCCTGCCGCATCAGACCGGGCAGGCTCACAGCCCGCAGCCAGCGCAAGGACGACTTCAAGGACGCCTACGCGCCCCTGCCCCATGCCCCCATGAGCAAACTGCCCTGGATATGCAAGCCTGAAGGGAGGCTCGACCATGACAACTGAGATTCGCCTTCCACAAAAACCCCGCGGCTTTGCGCAGCGCCTGCTTTATCCTTTCAAGCGGGGCGCAGGGCCAGCCATGCAAGAGCCTGTGGGCTTTTTTACCGACACTTCGGTCTGCATCGGCTGCAAGGCCTGCCAGGTGGGCTGCAAACATTGGAACATGCTGCCGGGCCTCGAGCCACGCCTTTCGGGCCGAAGCTATGACAATACACTGGAACTTTCCGCGCGCACATGGCGGCATGTGAAATTCGCCGAGGTCATTGATAGCCATATGCCGGCCAATAACCGTATGGGCCTGCACTGGCTGCTTGCCAGCGACAGCTGCAAACACTGCGACGACGCCCCCTGCCTGCGGGCCTGCCCCACAGGGGCGCTCATCCGCACCGAGGTGGGCGGCGTCTACCCGCAGTCAGACATCTGCAACGGCTGCGCCTCGTGCGTTGCGGCCTGCCCCTTTGGCGTTATTGCCAGAAACGAAGAAAGCGGCCACTCACACAAATGCACCCTCTGCCTTGACCGGGTGCGCGACGGCCTGCAACCGGCCTGCGCCAAAACCTGTCCCGCCGCCTCCATACGCTTCGGCAGGCTGGAAGACATGCGCAATGCCGCCCGCAACCGCCTGGCCCAACTGCGGGCGCAAGGCGTGAGCAATGCCCGCCTTTACGGCCTCGAAGCCACAGAAAACTATTCGTCCCTGCACAATATTTTTCTGCTGCTGGACAAGCCCGGCACCTATGGCCTGCCCGAAGCCCCCCAGCATCCCGCCCGCCGCCTCAAAGGCGACTATGTGCGCGCTGCCGCCGGAATTCTTCTGGGCATTATCATATTGGGCGCGTCAGTCATTTTCGGAGGTGTCCTGTAATGCAAAACGCCGCAACAAAAACACAAAACCCCTTGTCGCAAAGCACCTCCCGGCCCTACAGCCAGGACTATTCCGCTGATGTCATCCCCCACCTGCCCCCCTGGGGCAACATGACTGTCATTGATGTGTGGCTGAATAATGCCGCCCTGGGGCTTTATATGGTCACAATCTGCGCCCTGCTGCTGCGGCCCGTGACCTTCGGCATTCTGGCGCAGCCCGCCCTTGTGCTGGCCTGGCTGCTGCTTTTGGCCGACCTTGCCCTGCTTGTGGCCGACCTCGGCGACCCCACGCGCTTTCACCACATGCTGCGCACCTGCCGACCCACCTCGCCCATGTGGGTGGGCGTGTGGGCCTTGACCCTTTCAGCAATAACCATGCTCATACCCGCACTGTGGGGCCTTACGGGCCTGCTCACGGGCTTCAACATGCTGCCCGCGGCCTGTTCCGCCAGCATCATGTCCTTTATTGGCTCGGAAACAGGCGTGCGCGTGCTTATATTCTTCATGGGCCTTGGCGGCATCTGCGCCGCTGCCGGGCTTTGCTACAAGGGCGTGCTCTTTTCAGCCACCTCCCGCCCCGTATGGCGCAAGGCCCGCTGGTTTTCCGCCTATCTGACCAACGGCGGCATTTTGCTGGGCTGCGCCCTGTTCACTGCTATGGGCATGGCCCTGCACCTTACCAACGGCCTGCAAAGACTCTTTCCGGCCATGCTCGCCATGCTCGTCATTGACATGCTCCTGCTTGAACTGCATCTGCGCCCGGCCCTCAAAGACGGCTCAAGCCCCCTGCAACGCCGCAATCTCGGCACAGCAACAGCCCTGGACGCCGTGGCCTTTGCCTGCCTGCTTGCCGTTATGGCTGGCGTACCACAGCCAGCCCTGGTGGCCGTGGCCACGCTGTGCATCGCTGCCTCTGCCTTTATGGGCCGCCACAGCTTTGTGCTGCCCATGCGCGGAGCGTAGTTGTGAGGATAAAAGAGTGAATGGTTGAGGTGAGTTGTGGGGGAAGGCCTGTTAGGGCTGTTCCGGGGGAAATGCTTTGTGGGGGAGGGCCCCTTTTGCAAAAGGGTCGCCTCCCCCACGCCCCCACCCCCCAAAACCTTTATACTGGTTTCAGCCTGCTCTACAGAGCTTCTCCCGACCCGAGGCTGGGGAAACAGAAACCGCATCAATAAACCAGCGCACTGCCTCAAAGGCAAAAACACAAAACAACATCCACACGTCAACACCCTGCCTCTGCAACAATCTCCCCTGCCACCGGAAGCCACAGGCCCTCGTCCCCCTTGCCAACGCACGCGCGCAAGCCCGCCCATACGCCAGCCCACAGCCGCAGCGTCCATACGCCAGTCGCTGCGCCAATTGAACCGCGCATCGGCCAGCACCAGGGGCAAAATGCCGCCCAAGCCCCCGAAATATGAAAATAAATACATAAATAAAATTCATACTTGCATCACATGGCTATTTACTTTACTATCCTCTGAATATCACATCAGACAGCGCAGTACCTTGCCTATCCTCTTCAGAATATCAAGAACACCGTGCCACAGCTTCTGTAGATTCAATGCCAATAAATTGAACAACTGAAAATAATATTCGATGTATATCTGAAAAAGAAACTTTTTTCATTATACAACATATGCAAAAGAGTTATGTTGCATTTAAAATATTTATTTCAGCATAGCACTGCATGAATGTGAACAACACAAATCTCCTGTCCCAGCCTGTATACCCAACAGCAAACAGCCCGGCGGACAGGCCAAAGGAGCCAAATCACATTAAAGTAACATATTTTCTCTGTGCAATATGATTTCTTGTTTTCAAAGTGACTTTTATAACACTTTATGGAAGTTCGGTTTACACCGAGGAGGCGTTCATCTGCTGGTGCCCTCAACGCTGATGACTCCAGCAAGTTCGTTTTGACGTTCAATTATTGTACGTCCTTCCATATACTCGCCCATTTTCGGGCTACACCCGTGTCATTTATATGCACGGCAGAAGGAGGGTATATGGCGAAAATTTCAATCCAAAACATTTCTAAAGTCTTTGGGCCGCAGCCGGAGCATGCGCTTGAGCTGGCTGCCCAAGGAGCCTCACGCGCGGACATTTTGCGGAAAACCCGCACCACAGTGGCCCTGCGCGACATCTCCCTTGATATTACTGACAGCGAACTGCTTGTTATTATGGGTCTTTCCGGCAGCGGCAAGTCTACCCTGCTGCGCTGCCTCAACGGGCTGATCATGCCCAGCACCGGGCGCATTCTTGTGGACGGCGCCGACATCACCACCATGAATGCCAAGGGCCTGCGCCATGTGCGCCAGCGCTGCTTCGGCATGGTATTTCAAAACTTTGCGCTTTTTCCACACCGCACGGTGCTGCAGAACACAGCCTTTGGCCTTGAGGTCATGGGCGTTTCTGAAGCCCAGCGCCTGAAAAAAAGCGAAGAAATGCTTGAGCGTGTGGGTCTTACGCAGTGGAAAAACTCTTACCCCGGCGAACTTTCCGGGGGCATGAAGCAGCGTGTGGGCCTGGCCCGCGCCCTGGCCCTTGAGCCGGAAGTGCTGCTTATGGACGAAGCCTTCAGCGCCCTTGACCCCCTTATCCGGCAGGAAATGCAGGACGAGCTGTTGTCGCTGCAGGAAGACATCCAGAAAACCATTGTTTTTATTACTCATGACCTTAACGAGGCCTTCAAACTCGGCGACCGCATTGTTCTGCTCCAGGACGGAGTCGTCGTGCAAACCGGCACGCCCGAAGAAATTCTTCAGGCCCCGGCCAATGAATATGTGGCCCGTTTTGTGGCATCGGCCGATGCCTCGCAGGTGCTGACCGCAGCCAGCGTCATGAAGCGCTCTGAAGACACGGCGGTGCTGGGCCTTGACGGCCCGCGCGCTGCCTTGCGCAAAATGCGCGTACACTCCATTGCTTCGCTTTTTGTGCTGGATCGCCACCGCCGCTTTGTGGGCATTCTTAACGCCGACGACGCCGAAGCGATGGTCAGCAAGGGGTCTTCTAATATTTCTGAAATAATCCGTACGAATATTGTAACTGTCACTCCCGATACCCCGGTCACAGAGCTTGTGCCGCTCATGGCCGAACTCCCCTATCCGCTGGCTGTGGTGGACGAGCGCCAGCGCTTGCAGGGTGTTATTGTGCGCGGGCTTTTGCTGGGCGCTTTGGTGGAACACAGCGACAGGGGAGGCGCGCATGCTGCCTAGATTACCCCTGGCCGGCTATATTGACAGCGGTGTGGAATTTCTTGTGGAGCAGTTTTCCGGTGCTACTCGCGCTGGTTCTGCCATCATGCTTGCCTTGCTGGATCGCTTTGAGGATTTTCTGCGCCTGCCGCCGCCTTGGCTCTTTATTCTGCTTCTGGCGGCCTTGGCCTGGTGGGTAACGCGCCGCCCTGGCCTGCCCATATTTGTGGCCCTGGGCTTTGCGCTTTTGTGGAACCTTGGCCTGTGGACGCCCACCATAAGCACGCTGGCTCTCGTGCTTTCGGCCACCCTGCTCTCCGTCGTAGTCGGCGTGCCCTGCGGTATTCTCGCGGCCATGTATCCCACGGTGCGCAAGATTGTCATGCCCGTGCTGGACGTCATGCAAACCATGCCCGCCTTTGTCTACCTTATTCCGGCCATTCCTTTTTTCGGCATCGGCAAGGTCAGCGCGGTGGTGGCCACGGTCATTTTTTCCGTGCCCCCGGCCATACGCTTTACCTGCCTGGGCATACAGCAGGTTCCCCGTGACCTTGTGGAATGCACCGAAGCCTTTGGCGCAACCCGCATGCAACGCCTGTGCAAGCTGGAGCTGCCCCTGGCCATGCCCACCATTGTCGCTGGTGTAAACCAGACCATCATGCTGGCCCTTTCCATGGCTGTTATCGCGGCCATGATCGGCGCGCGGGGCCTTGGCGGCGAGGTATGGAAGGCCATTCAGCGGCTTAACATCGGCATGGGCTTTGAGGCCGGGCTTGGCATCGTTATTGTTGCCATAACGCTTGACCGTCTTTTCCGCGCATTGGCGCAAAAAAGTTCGCGCAAGGCCCATTAGAGCAGATTTGTTTCGAGAACATATATTCTCAAGTTTTATGCATGCTTGCTTCGGCTTTTAATCGGTAGAAACAATAAAAAGGTTTCGGGGGGGTGGGGCCGTGGGGGAAGAGCCCCTTTTGCAAAAAAGGCCCTTCCCCACAAAGCCTTTCAACCACATATTCTTCTAACTGGCTCTCCCCCCATACAATATTTCAAAGGAGAACCAATGAAACTTCGCATATTGACTCTCGCGGTGGCCTTTGCCCTGCTGTTTTCTGCAGGTGCCATGGCCGCGGATAAAAAGGATAAAAAGGAAAATAAAAACCTTCAACTTGTTTACGTTGAGTGGGACTGCGCCAATGCCTCAAGCCATCTGGCCAAGGCCGTGCTTGAAGACAAGCTGGGCTATACGGTGGAGTTGTTGCCCGTGACCCAGCCCATCCTCTGGACAAGCCTTGCCACCGGCGATGCTGATGGCATGGTGGCCGCATGGCTGCCCGACACCCACAAAGACATGCACAACAGGGTGAAAAACAATGTGGATGTGCTTGGCAAGCTCACGGGCGGCGCGCGCCTTGGGCTGGCTGTTCCGGACTATGTGCCGTTGAAGTCTGTGGAAGAGCTCAAGGCCAATGCCGACAAGTTCAAGGGCCGCATAGTGGGTATCGACCCCGGCGCGGGCATCATGCAGCTCACGGAAAAGCTGATGAAAGACTATGACATTGACAATATGGAGCTGATGGAAGGCAGCGACACCATCATGACCTCAAGTCTGGCCGACGCCATACGCAACGAGGAATGGGTCGTGGTCACGGCGTGGTCACCCCACTGGATGTTTGGCCGCTGGAACCTGCACTATCTTGAAGACCCCAAAGGCAGCCTCGGCAGAGAAGAGGGTATTTATGCTGTAGCGCGCAAGGGCCTTCAGGACGACCACCCCGCGGCCCACGCCTTTTTGTCAAAATTCTCCTACGCCAACCCCGATCAATTGCAACAGCTCATGGCCTGGAATCAGGAAAAGGGCGCAGACCCCATGAAAAATGCCCGCCGCTTCATGAAGGAGCACCCTGAACTGGTAGAGGCCTGGCTGGCAAAGTAAGCAAGGCAGTTTTTACACTGCGGGGCGGGCAGACTTGCAGTTTTGGTTTAACTGAAGAAAAAAGACAGTTGACCTGATGCAAAGAGCACTGTACCCCATTATATAGTAGCTCCCCCTGTTCTGGGGGGAGCTGCCACCCGCCACCAAACACGGAGCCTACATGCTCACGCCTTCTCTTCACCGCGACCTCGTCGTCCGGGGCACACTGTATATGCTGGCCATGGCCATCCCCATCAGCGTCAGCCTGATCTGCAAAAAACCCGAAGCACTGGTATTTGGCGCTCTGGGGGCCTTGTTCGCCCTTTTTATCGCTCCCCGTTACAAACCAATACCGCGCATTTTCTGCATCGCCACCGGGGGGCTGCTCGTTTGCGTAGCGGCCACTGTGGGCGTGCTTACCCAGGGCAATAACAACCTCGCCCTCATCCCTTTGGTCTTGTTCAGCTGGCTGGCCGCCCTGCCCCGGCCTGATCAGGCCTACCTCAGCCTTGTTTTTAAAAATATGGGCGCCGCCGCCCTGCTGACCCATTTTGGCATGGCCAGCTCCCTCAGCGCAGCCGCCATTTTTATGGCGGGCCTTGCCCTTGGAGCAGCCCTGAGCGTGGCAGGCATACGCTTTGGCAGCGGGCAAGGCAGCGGCGCAAGCCCTTTTGAAGAGTTCAAGGCCTTCAAGCATGGGGCTGTCAACAATCCTCTTTTCGGCATGGCCGTTCCCTCTACGGTGCTTCTATGCACCCTGGCCGCGCGCAGCTTGGACTTCAGCCATCCCGCCTGGGTAGGGCTGACCGTTCTTTTTGTCATGCACAGCGATGGAGCCACCGAACTGCGCCGCATTCGCGACCGCGCCCTGGGCACAGTGGCGGGCGTTATGGCTGCCGCGCCCCTTGTATTTTACGTTTCCTACCCTCTTCCGCTTGCCGCCTGCGTGCTCTTTGCCGCCCTTTTCGTGCCGTATGCGCAGGGCGGACACTACATGCTCTTCAGCTTCATCATTACCCTTATCGTGCTCCTGCTCATTGATATGGCCACATTGCATCTGGGCGGCGATATCCTCCTGCTGAGATGGCGGCTGCTTGACACCATTCTGGCTTGTGGCGGTGTGCTCATTGCTAACATCATATTAAGGTTTATAGCTTTTACAAAAACTAGTCACAATAAATTGAAAAGCATCCAATAAACACAAGACAAACGTATGAATTATGCCAATATATCTATCTAAAATTGTTAAATAAACATTATATAAACTAAAAGTTGATAAATTCATTGCCATCGTCATGTAAGGCTGATACCTTGCTCGTATGCATTGCCGCCGCCAGACCTCCCTTTTGGCTGCCTGACGGTATTCCAAACAAAAACCGCCTCCCCCATCAACGGAGCGAACCGGGGCCGCGCACGCTCACCCGCCAGGGAACCATGCCAGCCCACGAGGTACGCCATGTCAGAAGAAACAGACGTTACGAAAACCCTACACCGCCTTATGCAGGCCATGAACGCTTCCAATGATGCCGAGCTGGCCCGCGCTCTGGGCATTACCCCGCAGTCTATCAGCGGAGCGCGCAAGCGTGGCGATGCGCCGCCCGCCTGGATTCAGGCCTGCGCCGCTGCAACCGGCGTGAATGCCCACTGGCTGTTCTTTGGCAGCGGGCCCATGCGCCTTCCCGAAGCTGGCGATGGCGAGTTGCCGTCCATGCACGGCGACTGCGAGGCTGACCTGATACACGTTCCCCTGGCCGAAGCCCGCCTTTCTGCCGGCACGGGCAGCCTGGAAGTCAGCGAACGCAGCGACGACAGCTACGCCTTCAGGGGCGATTTTCTCCGCCGCAAGGGCAACCCCCGGCGCATGGTGCTCATGCGCGTTTCCGGCGATAGCATGGTTCCAGAAATCTTTGACAATGACCTTGTGCTGCTGGACAGGGGCCAGACAGAAATCAGCCCGGGCCGTCTTTATGCCGTGGGCTTTGAAGATGCCATCTATATAAAGCGCATCGACAAGGTGCCCGGCAAGATCATCCTGCACAGCGTCAACCCGGCCTACCCCCCGGTGAGTCTGGATCTGCGGGGCGACCTGGCCGATGAATTCAGGGTTATCGGCCGCGTACTCTGGTCAGGGCGCGAATACCGGTAAAGCACTACAAAGTGTGCTTTGCCCGGCGGCTGAATCCGGAGAAGACGCTGGCTCTCTTGCGCAATGCAGACAATGTAACTGTATTGCCTTGATGCGGTACGGAAAAATATGGTTTGCGGCGTCTTTTCCCCGTGTCAGCGCAACGATCATAGGCAAAGGCGCCAGCCCCGCCTTCGCTTCGGCGTCGTCGGCGTTAAGAATGCCCACAAAGCGGCGGTGGCGATCCAGCACAAAAAGCGAAGCAATGGAGTGTACGCGCATTTTGCGCAAGGCAGCGCGCGGGCCGTCAAGGCCCAGCACCGCCTCTGTGTGCTTGTGGGAGCGACAGCTCCTGCGTGGGGGCTCCAGCCCGCGTGGTGTGAAGTCTTCGGCCCCGCGTATTTACGAAGGCTTCGGCCCCGTGTGGTGTGAAGTCTTCGGCCCCGCGTATTTACGAAGGCTTCAACCCCGTATGCGAGGGTGTGCTCTGTGTGCCAGTGAGAGCGTCGGCGCTGTGTATTAGCAAGGGCTTCAGTTCCCTGTAGAGCTATAACGCTGTCTGTGCTGTGTAGCCAATGAAGGCCTCAAAGCCATGTAGCACTTGGGGCAAACGAACAGGTGGGCGCCGGGCAACTTTTGAGACTATCTATGCTCATGCAAGAACACATATTCTCAAAGGCAAAATGCTCCAGATGGCGAAAATACCGCCACAGGCGCGCCTCAACCTATTGCGCAGGCCTGGGGCTGCGCGTACACTGCGCGCAATATGGTATTTTCCAGTAAGGAGTACAGGATGTTACAAGGTCGTTTGTATCTTCTTGGCGTCATATTGCCCATCATGGTCATGATGACTCTGCTTTCTTTTTCTTCCAGCGCTGTTGGCGCAGAAAAACGCGCAGAAAGCCAGGCGATCCCGACCGGCAGCCAGTCCGGCGGCAGCCAGTCCGGGGGCGGCCATGATCAGGCAAGCCAGGCAGAGCCCCAGGAAAAAGACCTCGATGCCGAGGCCCCGGCACACATCGACAGCCTTTTCAGCCCCGACTACCAATCGTGTATGGACAGCGCCGCTGGCGTGACCACTGACATGCAGGACTGCATCAATACGGAACTGGAACGCCTTGAAAAAAGCATCGCCGTAAGGCAGATCGCCCTGCCCCCTGTGCTCGGTGAAGAAAGAAGCAAAGCCCTACGCGAAACCCTCGCCGCATGGGAAACCATGCGCAAGAGCGGCTCCGCGGCCATGTTCGACCCTGACGGCGGCACATTGTCACCGCTCATGGCTTCTTTATGGTATCTGGAACAAACCGCGCGCATGGCGCAATGGCTGAACGCCTTAGGGGAAAACCCCTAATAGAATGTTTGTAAAGCTTTGTGGGGGAGAGCCCCTTTAGACGTAGTCAACGTGTGAAAGGCTTTGTGGGGGAGGGCCCCTTTTGCAAAAGGGGCCCTCCCCCACACCCCCACCCCCTAAAACCTTTATTTGGTTTCGAAATGACGCAAGACTTTTCCTGATATCGGACGCGGGGGCAAAAGGGCCAAAAGCCACGCCTTCCGGCGACAACTCTGCCTCAAAGATAAATTGCTCTACATCTGGGAATGACGGTTACCGGTCTTCGGTCAAGAGGGGGAGTGCCGCCACAGGGCAGCACCATCCGGCCAGCGCCATCCGGGGGGCGACCTCAAAGGCCGCCCCCGGAGAGCGATTACCCGCAGCCTGACCGGAGGCCGCGGGCGCTTGTGCCAGTGGAAGGCTCAGGCAGAATACTGCCCCGCCTTGCTGGCTGTTGGCGGCGGAGAGTTCGCCACCACGCGCGTGCGCCAACGAACGGGCAAAGGCAAAGGCCGAAACCCGCATAGCGGCCCATTTGGGACTGTACGGCAGTTCCGGGGCGCATGGCACTGCCGCTGGCATGGCTGTCATGGTATTGGTCATGACTGCCATACCCGCCTTGAAGGGCACGCGAACTGAAAAATGGTTCAAAATATGTGGCAGGATGTCGAGCGTAATGCCGGGGCCGCTGTCAGCAACGAGGAGAGAGTATCAGATTCTAACCTGTCCGTCACGCCTCAAGCTGGCAGAGGCCTGCACCAATCTGCCCCATTGCATGACATGCATAGCATTTTCAAATAGATACAGCAATATCTGCCGTAATCCCGAGGCCGAACCCCAAGCGCAAAACAATACTGCCCGCTTCTTGCGCCGCATTTTACGCCGCGTCTTACACCGAGCCTTGCACCGCTTCTTCCGCCGCATCGTCCACCACTTTGTTGACCACTCCGCTCGACGCTATCTCTTCGGAAGCGCCCTGTGCCGCTGTTTCCAAGGATGTAGCTTCATGTGCTACAGCCTTCTAAGCTCTGGCTTCCTGTGGCGTGGCGTTCTGCCCCGCAGCTTCCTGTGGCGTGGCTTCCTGTGCCGTGGCGTTCTAGTTCGTGGCTTCCTGTACCCCTGCCACCTGAGCCATTGCTACCAGCGCAGTGCTTTCATGCCCCGCAGCTCCATGCCCCGCAGCTTCCTGTGGCGCAGCTTCCTGTGGCGCAGCTTGCTGTGCGGTGAGTTCCTGGCCAAAAAGCGCTTGCGCGCCGGAAAGATCTGCCTGACGCCCAGGCCTCCCGTCTCTTTTCTCTGCGTAGCAGTTCAAGTTTTTCGTCCATAAGCGCAGCCACGTCCAGCGACCCGGCCGGAGCGCCGTTGGCACAATGCCAAAGCTGCATTGCTCTCGCAGCGCAGATGCCGAAAAAAAGGCGCAAAAAAGACGCGATGCTGTGCCGCGTCCCAGATAGAGAGGATCAACATATTGTTTATTCTTGATCCTGCTTTGAAGTCGGAAGGCGCTTCTGCCCCGTCCCTACGCAGATCAGGAGAAGCTCTGTATCATAGCGAAGCAATATAAAAGTTTTAGGGGGTGGGGGCGTGGGGGAGGGGCCCTTTTACAAAAGGGCCCCTCCCCCACAAAGTATTCCAAACTAAAAACGTTAAACGTCCCTCACCCATAACGCGCTTCGCTTAAACCACAGCAGAAGCCTTGAACAACAGCCATCTGACTTTGAGCAGGCCGTGGCCGATGTCGATTTCACAACGGGCAGCCCTTTGGCTATAGCGCGCAGATGCTGCGCAACGGACAGCCCTTTGGCGATAGTGCCCGCAGGCAGCGTGTTTACAGCAGAAAGAGCGAAGCGAGCCCAAGAAAGATAAAAAAGCCCGCGCCGTCGGTAATGGTGGTAAGAAATATGCTGGAAGCGTGCGCAGGGTCGCGCCCCAACGCGCGAAAAATAAGCGGTATGGAGCCGCCAGAGATGGCCCCGAGCAGCATATCGCACATGAGCGCCCCGCCCATAACTGCGCCAATAGGCGCCTCGCCCGTAAACCACCACACGCCAAAAAACGCCGTAATGGCCATGACAACACCAGTTACAAGGCCGATCTTGCCTTCGCGCACCACGGCCATCCAGGCTTTTTTCTGGTCAAAGCGGTCTGTGGCCAATTGGCGAATCATAACGGCAAGGGCCTGCTGGCCCGTATTGCCCGCCTGGTTGGCGACCATGGGCATCAACACGGCGAGCACGGCCATTTCGGCAATGCTGCCCTCAAACATGTAGACCACCGAAGCCGAAAGCGCCGAGTTGAACATATTGACAAAAAGCCACGGCAAGCGCTTGCGCACGCTCTCTTTCCAGGGCGTGTCCACGCTTTCTTCCGGGTCAGCGCCCACCATGCCCAGCATGTCGGCGCTGGCTTCTTCGTGCATGATGTCCATGATGTCGTCATAGGTAATGAAACCCATGATATGCCCTTCGTTATCCACAACGGGCATGGCCATGTAATTGTAGTGCGAAAGCAGGCTGGCCACCTCGCGCCTGTCCGTATCGTAGGTGACGCTGACGACGTTTTGTCCGGCCACAGCATCGCCCACGATGGTTCCGGGGCGGGCCAGCATAAGGTCGCGCAGGGAGAGCACGCCCACGAGCACGTCGTGCAGGTCTACCACGTAGCCGTAATAGGGGCTTTCTTTTTCGGCCATTTCGGAGCGGATATGGGCGATGGCCTCATCCACGGTCTGGTTGCACTCCAGGAGGATGAGCTCGGTATTCATGGCCCCGCCCGCGGAATCCGGGTCGAAATTGAGCAGACTGCGCAATTCTTCGGAATCTTCGCGGGTCAGTTTTTCCAGCAGGGCGTCGCGGTGCTCTTCTTCCAGCTCATCCAAAACGTCGGCGGCGTCGTCAGGAGACATTTCGGCAATAATCTGGGCGGCCACGTCCGTATCCAGATTTTCCAGCAAGTCCACGGCCACATTGCCATCCAGCTCGGCCAGTGCTTCGGCCGCGTCCTCTTTGGACATGCTGGAAAGCGTGCTCACCTGCTTTTCAAGACTCAGGTTTTCCAGGTGGTCGGCCATGTCGGCCGGGTGGATAAATTCCTGATCCAGAAATTCCGGTTCATATTCTTCGTCAGCGGCTGCTGACTTTTCCGCAAGGGCCGTGGCCGCATCCGCAGCCGACGCTTTGCGCAAAGCCGCGCCATCTGGGGCGCAGGAGGCCGGAGCGGCGGGGGAACGCACGTCTTCCGGGGCGGCAGCATCCGCATAATTTTCAGAGTTTGCCCCGTCAGAAGGGTTGGGGCCATCGCCGGCTGCGTGTACCGCAGCGGATTCAGAAGGCGCGGAACCCGCACCCTGCAAGGAGGAATCAGCATTTACGCCGTTTTCCGGCGCTTGCACCAACGCAGCAGAGTTACGGGCGTCATCCCGCTCTGTCGCTTCAATGGGCCGCATACCCTCTTCTTTATTACGATAATCTGACATAACGCGCCTTTCGCCCAAAGATACTCCCCGAAGGAGCGGCAAAGCCGTGGAGAGCGCCTGCCATGCTGCAAGCGCATATGTGAAAATGCTCTCGATGTTCACGCAGCTTGACGCAACGCACTGGGCATTCTATCTACTTCAATCAACCGCCCAACGGTGCAGGACGCCGCATGGGGTCAGGATGCCGCGCGTGGCATTCTGACTGAAGCGGCACCCCTTCATTTAGCATGCGAAGGAAATGGGAACAAGCGCAATGTATACGCCATGGGCCGCTTTTTTTTCTCCCGAAGGACAGCGGCTTCTACAAAAATCCATAGATCTCGCCCTGGAAGAAGACGGCCCGGAACTGACCGCCATGGGCCTTTTCTCTCCTGATGCGTACCTGAATGCAGCCATACGCGCCAAGGAGGACACTCTGGTGGTGGGCTTGCCCATTATCGGCCCGGTCTTTCGCAGCCTGGGCTCGCCCTTCCGCTGGCAGGCCCTTGTCGCCGAAACGGCCCGCGTTCCGGCCATGACTAAGGTCGCCCGCATCACTGCTCCGGCAGTGGTCATGCTCAAGGCCGAGCGCGTCATCCTGAACTTTATAACCCATCTTTCGGGTATAGCCAACCTCACGGCCCGCTACGTGCAAGAACTTGAGGGAACCGGCGTGCGCCTGCTCGATACGCGCAAGACCACCCCCGGCCTGCGTTGGCCAGAAAAATATGCCGTGCAGGCAGGCGGCGCATCCAACCATCGCAAAAACCTTGCTGAAATGCTCATGCTCAAGGATAATCACATCGATGCCGCCGGTTCCATTGCCTCGGCCGTGGCTGCCCTGCGCAGCCGTTATAGCCCCTGCCCCCCCATTGAGGTGGAATGCCGCACCCTCGCGCATGTGCGCGAGGCCATTGCCGCACGCGCCGACCGCATTATGATGGACAATATGGGCGGAGCGCTGTTGAGCGAGGCGCTGGCGCTGGTTCCCCCGGATATGGAAACTGAAGTCAGCGGCGGCGTGCGATTGGAAAATCTGCGCGAGCTCGCCCTTACGGCCCCCCGCAGGCCAGACTTCATTTCCGTGGGACGGCTAACCCATTCCGCCGTAGCGGCGGACTTCAGCATGACCCTGCTGCCGGCCTGAGGCCGCGCGGGGCTGCCACTTTCAGCACAGGGACAAGACAATGCAAAATATCAGCGCCGGTATTCAGGCTCTCAAGCGCCAGCTTGGCGACAGGCTCTGCATTATGGGCCACCACTACCAGAACGACGCCGTAGTACAACACTGCGATATCACTGGCGACTCGCTGGAACTGGCGCGCCGCGTACCCGCCATAGATGCAGACCACATCGTTTTTTGCGGCGTCTACTTTATGGGCGAGTCCGCCGCGCTGCTGGCCAAGCCCGGTCAGGCGGTCTACCTGCCCAGCATGGATGCGGACTGCCTCATGTCGCGCATGACCCCCGCCCCGCTGGCCCGCAAGGTTCTGGAACAGCTTTATGCCCTCGGCCGCAAAGTCATTCCCCTGGCCTACGTCAACACTGATCTGGCCCTCAAGGCCGTGGTGGGCGAATACGGCGGGGCTGTGTGCACATCGGCCAATGCGGGCGTCATGCTGCAATGGGCCATGCAACAAGGCGACGGCGTGTTGTTTTTGCCCGACATGCATTTGGGCAACAATACGGCAACGGCCCTGGGCATCGCCCCACATGAAAGGCATGTGCTGCGCATAGGCTCCAAAGGGCTGGTGGAACCGGAAAACCAGGCCCTGGACAAAAAGCTGCTGCTCTGGCCCGGCTGTTGCGCCATTCACGCCCGTTTTGATCCCGACGCTGTGCGCGAAATGCGCGCTGCGCACCCGGGCTGCCGCGTTATCGCCCACCCCGAATGCCGCGAAGAAGTCATTGCTGCTTGCGACGGCGCCGGCTCCACTTCCTATCTGATCAAAGACGCTGCCCGCGTGGCCGCTGAAGCTCCGGGATCCACCCTTATTGTGGGAACCGAGAACAATCTTGTCCACCGCCTTGCCGCCCGCCATGCGGGCCAATGCCGCATTATCCCCCTGGGACATGCCATTTGCGGCAACATGGCCAAAGTGACGGAAAAAAAGCTCTGGACTATTCTTGATGCCATTGCCGCTCAAAAAGCCACCCCTCTGGCGATCGAGGAGCAACTTTGCCCCCCCGCCCGCCTCTCGCTAACCCGCATGCTTGAAGTATGCGGCCAATGAGGTTTGTGCCGTGAATGTCAGTCGCCGTCATGTGCCCGTTTTAATTATTGGATCGGGCATTGCCGGATGCACCGCCGCTCTTACGCTGGCCGATGCCGGGCATGAAGTGCTTCTTATCAACGCCGGGGGCAACCTGCTCGACGGCAACTCCGAACTGGCCCAGGGGGGCATCATCTATCGTGCCGACCCTGCCCAAAATGGCGCCCCCGGAACGGGCGCAGGCCAAAACATGGACGATGCCGTTGCGCTGGAAAAAGACATCCTCGTGGCAGGCCACAATTATAACTACCGCAAGGCCGTGCGCTTTCTCTGCCGCCAGGGCCCTGCCTGTGTGGACGACATGCTCATCGAGCGGGTCAAGGTTCCCTTTGACCGCAATGAAAACGGCAAGTACAACCTGACCCGCGAAGGCGGCCACTCCACCCCGCGCATCCTGCATTGCCGCGACTATTCGGGGCGCGCCATTATGGAAGGCCTGACAGCCCAAATCATGATCCATCCGCGCATCACGCGCCTGCACCACCGCGCCGCCATTGACCTTCTCACAAGCCATCACCACGCCAAGGCCTCGCAATACCGTTACGAAGTCAATAACCGCTGTATGGGCGCATATGTGCTTAACGAAGAAAGCGGCGAACCCGAAACCATACTTGCAGACTGGACAGTGCTTGCCACGGGCGGCGTGGGCCAGGTTTTTTTGCATTCCACCAATGCCCCCGGCTGCGTGGGCACGGGCGTTTCCATGGCCTTTCGCGCTGGCGTGGATCTGGCCAACCTGGAGTTCATGCAGTTTCACCCCACGGCCCTTTACGAAGAACGCAGCAACCGCCGCTCACTCATCACCGAGGCCATGCGCGGCGAAGGCGCGCGCCTGCTCAATCACAAAGGCCAGGCCTTCATGCAGGGCTATGACCCGCGCGGCGATCTGGCCCCGCGCGATGTGGTGGCCCAGGCCATGATGCACGAAATGCTGCATAACGGCGCCCCCTGTCTTTTCCTGGACGTAAGCGGCGTGGAACAGGATCTGCCCACGCGCTTTCCAACGGTATTCCACAAATGCCTTGAGGCGGGCATCGACATTCGCCGCGAGCCCATTCCCGTTGTGCCTGCCGCCCACTATTTTTGCGGCGGCGTGCTCACCGACGAGCGCGGGCGCACATCCATGCGCGGTCTTTACGCCATTGGCGAATGCGCCTGCACCGGCCTGCACGGGGCCAACCGCCTGGCCAGCACGTCCCTGCTTGAGGCGCTGGTGTGGGGTGTAAGCTGCGGCAAAGACCTGAACCGCCGCCTCAACACTGAAAGCGGCCTGCCCAAGAGCCTGGCCGCCGCCATTCCCAACTGGCTGCACGAAGGCGATGAACGACGCGATGACCCGGCCCTGGTGGCTCAGGACTGGACAAACATACGCAATACCATGTGGAACTATGTGGGCATTTCGCGCACAGAGGCGCGCCTGCGCCGGGCTTTTGAAGACATGCGCGATCTTGTGCGGCATATTCACGATTTTTATAAATATACCCGCATTTCGCGGCGGCTGGTGGATCTTTTCCACGGTTCGCAAACAGCCTATGTCATTATTCAGGCGGCCATGCGCAACCGCACAAGCCTGGGATGCCACCACAGGGTGGACTGACGGCACGACCCGGCACAAACAAGCCCGTCGGCGCGCAAGCGCGGCCACCCCGCATACGCGCCATACCAAACATATAAAGGAAAAAGCTGCCTATGAAAAAACTGCTCACCACCCTGATCGTTCTGGCCGTAGTGGTCGCGGGCGGTCTGGCCGCGCTGGGCTTTGGGCTGCGCTCCGTCATTGAGGAACAGACCCTCAACGCCCTTGGCAACATGGCCATAAGCCCCCAGGGCGAAGCCCTTACAGCCACCGCCACAAAAATACATTTTTCGCCCCTGTCGCGTGAAATATCCATCCAGGGGCTGAAGCTGCAAAACGAGACTCCCCAGGGGACAGAAACATGGCAGATTGCCGACGTTTCCTTCCGCTTTCCCCTGCGCATGCTGCTGGTTTTCACCCCCCTGCGCAACACGGTGCTTGACGGCAAAGACATGATAAGCGTGGCTGAAAACCTGGTGCTGAGCAACATCGTCATGACCGCTCCCCAGCTCAGGATGACGGTGCAGCGCAAAGAAGTTGACGCCCTCCGGGCCAGGCCCTTTCTCATCCGGCAAACGCTGGAAAATCAAGAGCCCGTCGACATGGTGGCCGCCATCTACAGCATGGGCGCAGACAAAGCCAGCGCCCATTTTATCACTGCGGACATTCCCTCCCCCAGCGGCGCCACTCGCCTGAGCGTCAAAGAAACGAGCATACACGGCTGGCAGGAACGCACCATTGAAAGCACTGCCCTGGCCGGACTTGAAATGCGCGTGGGCGGCGCACACGGCGCAAGCATCGGCCATGTTCGCCAGGAGGGGATCACCCTGCCTGACGAGAATCTGCTGCGCCAGATCATAGAGGCCAGTGCGCAGGCTGATCAGGATGAAGCCCTGAACCAGCTCATGCCGCTTATGGAAACCGTGTTCAACGCCGAACCGCCCCTGCTGCGCAAGGCCCATGCCACCGACATGACCTTTGCTGTGGAAACAAGCTCGGTGCAAATCAAGGAAGCAACTTTTGATTGGCTTTCCAACGCGCCCGCCCATACCAAGAGCAGCGTCAAGGGCCTTACGGCCCCCTCAAGCCTGCTCGGCGCCCTGCTGGGCCTGACGCTGCCCCCGCTGCATATGGATATGGCCTTTGAATCCCGCTCCAGCGGAGCCACAAGCCATAAAAAAGCCTCGGTCAGCGCCGCCGGCATGGGCACTCTCGCCTGTGAAGTCAAGCTTAACGAAAAGCCCGGAACCAACGTTACGGAAAATCTTTTGACCCAGAGCTTCAGCGATTTCAGCCTGAAGTTTACAGATGCAGGCCTTACCGCCTGGCTTGGACTCAATATTTCCACCAACGTGCCCCAAGCCACAGGCGCTCTCGAGGCCCTGGCCTCGCTGCCGGGCATCAAGGCCGGTGAACAGAATGACGCCATACGCCGTAGCCTGAAAGCCTTTGCAGCCCGGCCCGGAAGCCTTGAAATACAGACAACGCCCGGGCGCACGGCCCTTGTGCTTGAGCTTATTTCCCTGCTGGACAATCCCGGTATGCTGCTTACCGTTACTGCCAAGCCGGGCGATCGCGCTCTGGCAGAGCAGATGGAAAGCTTGCGGCTGACCTTTGAAACAATTCAGGCAGTCAGCGCTGGGCAATAGAGCATTTGGGGATTGAAAGCTTTACGGGAGTTGGAGTTGGGGTTGGAGAGACTTTGTGGGGGAGGGCCCCTTTTGCAAAAGGGGCTCCTCCCCCACACCCCCACCCCCCAAAACCTTTATCCTTCCCCCAAAACTTTTATCCTTGTTGCAATCTGTTATAGAAATTCTCCTGATCTGAGGCTGGGGAACAGAAGACGTGACTTCTGGGCATAATACCATGACAAAGTTTGCAACGGGCGCGCCCGGCAAGCGGGCTTGACGCAAAAGCCCTGTAGGCGCAGACTGTTACCGCCGCCCCTTACGCCGGTTTTCGCGCCAACAGCCAGCGCCGCCCCCCCCGGCGGCTTGCTGCCAGTTTGGCGCACAAGTCCGCACCCGAGACGGCTGCGGCAAATAATTGTGTGATGCCCGCACCGCACAAAAAGCATTTCAGGAACGCAAAACATAAGGAACAGCCACATGCTTAACAAGTTTCGCCTGCTCACCCCTGGCCCCACGCCCCTGCCCGAGCGCGTGCGCCTTGTTCTGGCCAGGGACATGATCCACCATCGCAAAAGCGAATTCAAAGAGATCATGGGGCAGGTTCAGCAAGGCCTGCAAACACTTTTCGGCACTTCCGGCCCTGTCTTGCCCCTCTCCTGTTCCGGCACGGGGGCCATGACGGCAGCCGTATATAATCTTTTTGCGCCCGGCCAAAAGGTGCTCGTGGTGGACGGCGGCAAATTCAGCCAGCGCTGGAGCGAAATTGCCCTTTCGCGCGGGCTGGAAGTGCAGACCATCACAGTGCCGTGGGGGCAGGCTGTCACCCCCGAAGCCGTGGAAGCGGCCCTCAAAGCCGATCCCTCCATCGCCGGTGTGTTTATTCAGCTTTCCGAAACGTCTACCGGCGTGCTTCACCCCGTGGAGGCCGTGGCCCGCATCACGCGCCAAAGTCAGGCTCTGCTGGTGGTGGACGGCATCTCGGCGGTGGGCCTTTCGCCCTGCCCCATGGACGCATGGGGCGTAGACTGCCTGCTCACCGGCTCACAAAAAGGCCTTATGCTGCCCCCCGGGCTGGCGCTGCTGGCGCTGTCCGAGCGGGCCTGGGCCTGCGCCGAAAAGCAGACTCCGGGCTGTTTTTACTTCAATCTGGTCAAAGAGCGCGTCAATGTGCTCAAGGGCCAGACCTGCTTTACCTCTCCCGTGGGGCTTATCCTTGGCCTCAAGGAAAGCCTGGACATGTTGCTGGAAAACGGGCTGGAACCCGTGTATGCCAAGCAGTGGGCCTTGACCATGCTCACCCGCGCGGGCCTTTCGGCCATGGGGCTGGAGCTGTTTGCCAAAGAAGATTTTGCCTGGGGCGTCACCAGCGTGCTGCTGCCCGGCGGCGTTGACGGCACACAGGTTTTGCGCCTGGCCCAGGAAAAACACGGCGTATGCATGGCCGGAGGGCAAGACCATTACAAGGGCCGCATGGTGCGCATCGGCCATATGGGCTGGGTCGACTGGGCGGACGTGGCCGCCGGCCTTTACGCTCTCAACGACTGCCTGCGGGCTGTGGGCGGCTACAGCGGCTCTCGTGACTACCTTGAGCGGGGCATGGCCGCATACCGCGCGGCCCTTAAAGGCAAGCCCGGCGACCCGCTGCCACAGGTCTATAACTAGAGAATTACAAGCTTGAATGCCCTGGCAAAGCCGCCAACACTTTAGGGCGGCTTTGCCAACCATTAAACAAGCATATGAAGCGCTCATCGCGCTAAAAACAGCCCCAGGGCGGGCATCTTCAAAGCTTGGGGCCAAGCGCCCCAAAGCTGAAAACTCCAGGGCGCTTTGCGCTACGAGGTCAACATGAACCAACAATCCTGCGGCTGCTCGTCAGGGCATACCCCTGGCGGGGCCATGCCCGAAGTGACGTTTTCCACGTTTGTTCTCTCCTTGGCGTCTTCCGCCCTGGTTCATCTGGGCGAAGTGCCCAACCCTGAAAACGGCAGCACCGAAACAAACCTGCCGCTGGCCAAGCACAGCATTGATGTGCTTGAAATGCTGCACATGAAAACAGAGCGCTGCCTCGACGAACAGGAACGCAAACTGCTCGAAAGCATCCTTTACGAGCTGCGCATGAAATTTGTCATTAAATGCGGCCCTGACTGCGCGTGTCTGTCCAACAAGGGACAAAAACCCGCATAGGCTACGCCGCCCTGTCAGCACGGCTTTCGCGCCGCATGACAGGCCCGTGACCACTATGGCATGCCCGCTTACGAGCGGGGTTTATGGGCTTTTTTCGCTGCTTTTGCGGCGCGCAGAGGATTGACGGCATGAAGACGTTCAAAGCAGGGCTGGTGGGAGTTACGGGATACGCAGGCATGGAGCTGGCGCGGCTTTTGGCAAGCCACCCCTCCATGCGTCTTGTCATGGCCTGTTCGCGGGCCGAAGCGGGCAAACGCCTTGGCGAATACTATCCCTTTCTGGAACACATGCCCGGCGCGGACGTGGTCATAAGCGTCTTTGATGCCGAGCAGGCCGCCAAAGAGTGCGATGTGGTTTTTCTGGCCGTTCCGGCCGGAACAGCCATGGCCATGGCCGCGCCGCTGATTAAAGCCGGAACAAAAGTTGTCGACCTTTCCGCCGACTTCCGCCTGCGCGATCCCGCAACCTACCGCGACTGGTACAAGCAGGAACACACCCATACAGACATTCTGCCCAAGGCCGTATACGGCCTGCCGGAGCTGTACGCGGCCGAAGCGGCGCGCACCAACCTGATCGCCAACCCCGGCTGCTACCCCACTTCGGTCATCCTGGGCCTGTATGCAGCCATCAAGAATAATCTTGTGCATACCGACGATATTGTGGTGGACGCCAAATCCGGAACCACAGGCGCTGGCCGCAAGGCCGCTGTGGGAACCTTGTATTGCGAAATTTCAGACAATTTCCGCGCTTACGGCCTGCCTACGCACAGACACACACCGGAAATCGAACAGGAAGTCTCCCTGCTGGCCGGGCAGGACGTGCGCCTTTCGTTCAATACGCACATTCTGCCGCTCAACCGGGGCATTCTGTCCACCATCTATACCAGGCTGAAAAATCCCGAAACCACCCTGGATCAAGTGCGCGAAGCCTTCAAAGCCACCTGGGCTCACAGCCCCTGGGTGCGCGTGCTGCCCAAGGGAGCGCTGCCCGAAACGCGCTTTGTGCGCGGCAGCATGTTCTGCGACCTGGGGCTTGTGGTAGACCAGCGCACAGGCAGGCTGACCATTCTGGCCGCCATCGACAACCTGTGTCGCGGCGCTTCCGGGCAAGCCCTTGCCAATGCCAACCTCATGTGCGGCCTGCCCGTGGGAACGGGGCTGGATATGCTGGCTCCCCTGCCGTAAAAGCGCGGAGCAAGGCCGCAGAGCTCGAGCGCAGCCCAAGACCACGGGCCAAGACTGCGGGCCAAGACCGCGGGACAAGACCGTGAAAAAATTGTATAAGGCCGTGTGCAGCCCAGCCGCTGCGCACGGCCCGTAAAAAGTTCCGGCCATAACTTTTGGCAGCACCACAAGAGGAGCACCATGCAACTGGAAAACGCCTTTCAGGATCCGCAGATATGCCATAGCCTGCTGGATCGTCTCAATCGCGCGCTGGACGGACGCTCCATGCGATTCATGGAAGTATGCGGCACACATACGGTAGCCATTTTCCAAAGCGGCCTGCGCTCTCTGCTGCCTTCCACGGTGAGCCACCTTTCCGGGCCGGGTTGCCCCGTCTGCGTCACGCATGATGCCGAAGTGGCTGCTTTTCTTGACCTGGCGGGCCGCGACAAAGTCATTATCGCCACCTTTGGCGATCTGCTGCGTGTTCCCGGCCCCGATGGGCGCAGCCTCAAGCATGCTCAGGCCCAAGGGGCACGGATAGAAATCGTGTATTCGCCGCTGGACGCCCTGACCCTGGCGGCTGAAAACCCCGGTGACATTGTGGTTTTTCTGGGCATAGGCTTTGAAACCACCGCCCCCACCGTGGCCGCCACCCTGCTGACAGCCCGCCAGCGCAAGCTGAACAATTTTTGTGTGCTTTCCCTGCACAAGCTGGTTCCTCCCGCCCTGCGCGTCCTTCTGGACGACAGCCAATGCGCGGTGGAAGCTTTTTTGCTGCCTGGCCACGTATCTACCATCCTCGGCCTTCAACCTTATGATTTTCTTGCTAAAGACTACGGCGTGCCCGGCGTGGTGGGCGGCTTTCAGCCAGCCGACATCTTGCTGGCCCTGTGCATGATGGCCGAACAAATGCGCGACAAGGCCCCGGCCGTGGTCAATGCCTATCCTCGCGCTGTGGACGACACGGGCAATCCGCGCGCCCGCGCCCTGCTGGAACAATTTTTTGCCCCGGCAGACGCCCTGTGGCGCGGCATCGGCAGCATCCCCCAAAGCGGGCTCGTGCTGCGGCCAGAATATGAGGATATGGACGCCATGAAGCGCCTTGACCTCACACTGCCCGACGTGCCGCCCCTGGCCGGATGCCGTTGCGGCGACGTGCTCAAGGGCCGCATTACGCCCCCGGCCTGCCCGCTCTTTGGCAAAAAATGCACGCCCGCCACGCCCGTGGGCCCCTGCATGGTGTCCACTGAAGGCAGCTGCGCCGCCTACTTCAAATATTCGGAGCAATAATGGAAGACTGTCTTCTTCTGGATGCAGGCAGCGGAGGCAGAGCCTCGCAGCGCCTGGTGGCCCAGTGCTTTTTTCGCCATTTTGCCAATCCCCTGCTGGAGCGCATGGATGACGCGGCCCTACTGACGGATATTCGCGGCCCCTTGGCCATGAGCACCGATTCCTATACGGTGACCCCCCTGATTTTTCCCGGCGGCAGCATCGGCAGCCTGGCCGTACACGGCACAGTCAATGACGTAGCCATGCTCGGCGCGCGCCCCCGCTACCTGAGTTGCGCCTTCATACTTGAAGAAGGCCTGCCCCTTGAAATACTGGAACGCGTCACCGCCGACATGGCCGCCGCCGCCCGCGAAGCCGAAGTGCTCATCGTTACCGGCGACACCAAGGTGGTTCCGCGCGGAGCATGCGATAAAATATTCATCAATACCACAGGTATCGGTGAGGTTTTTGCCAATCCTGTCCCCTCGGGGCACAATGCCCGCCCTGGCGACGCCGTGCTGGTAAGTGGCGCCATGGGCGACCACGGCCTCACGGTTATGGGCAGTCGCGAAGGCCTTTCCTTTCTGACAGACGTGGCCTCGGACTCTGCCCCGCTCAACCACATGGTCGTGGATATTCTCGAAAGCGCCGGGCCGGTGCATGTGTTACGCGACCCCACGCGCGGGGGCCTGGCCACAACGCTCAATGAAATCGCCGAGCAGTCGCAAGTGAGCATTGTGCTTGAAGAAAATGCCATTCCCGTGCACGAGGCAGTAAAGAACGGCTGCTCCTTCCTTGGTCTGGATCCCCTGTATCTCGCCAATGAGGGCAAGTGCATCTGCATTGTGCCCGAAGAAAGGGCCGAGGCAGCCCTTGAGGCCATGCGCCGCTCGCCCTACGGCAAAGAAGCCGCGCGCGTGGGCACGGTTACCGACGGCAAAGCGCAAGTGAGCCTGCAAACACGCATCGGCGGCCGCCGACTGCTGGGGATGCTGGAAGGCGCGCAGTTACCGCGCATTTGTTAGGGTAGTGTTTTATTGCAGAATGTTGCTGGAGGGGGGAGGGAAAGATAGCTTTGTC
>CAZFCC010000009.1:0-56062 GCA_964517635.1 uncultured Desulfovibrio sp.
GATAGAGCCTGCGCCAGTAAACCTCGGGCAGGCCGGTGCGGATGCGGGTAAGATGCCCGTCGCTCTGGTTGGATTCCATCCAGAGCACGTCATCCATGATGTCATTGGTCTTGTTCATCAATTCGATGATCTGCCCAGCCTTGTCGCCACGATAAAACTGTTCCATTTCCGCCAGAGAAACCACAAGACCCATAGAGTTGGACATAATCGCCTCGTATGTAGAAAGATGAATGTGCGGGATGAAAGAAAGATACATGTGCCGGAATATATCCTGGCAATCTTCTGCATGCCGTTTGTACGGCAGGAACGTTTCTTGACGCGGTTGAGGCTTGCGCAGCGGGTGCTTTTACTTTTTGGATGACCAACCCGCGTACATGCGCTCTTCAAGCGGGGGCATGCCGCCGCCAGCTTCGCCGCGCACCAGGCTGTCTTCCATCAGGGCGTCAGCAACGCGGTTAAAAAAACGCAATATCTCCGGGTGATTGCCATAGCCGCTTTCTTCCAGCAGGCGGCCGATGTGCTTGCTCTGGTCAAAACGGTCAAGGGCAAGCTGGGCGCGCGCCACGCTGGCGGCCATGTTGTCGCCGCCAAGGTGCGGATCCTGCGCCACTTCCTGTCGCCACTGGCTGACCTGCCCCTGCCATTGTTCGCGGCGGGCAGCCTCGTGCTGCTGCAGGTGCTGTTCAAATTGCCGCTGCGCGTCTTCCTGACCGTGAGCCTGCTTTGTTTGCCCGGCGTGCGGGCTATGGTTTTGTGCCGCTGCGTCAGGGTTGTGGCTGCCGGGAGCGCCGGGAGCGCCGGGCGTGGCGGGCGGCGGCTTTGCCCCCGCGAGCGTGCCCTGGTCGGCGGCAGAACCAAGATATGAGAGGGCATGAGGCATGCCAGCAGCGGGAGTCGTGCCGGTTGTGCCAGAGACGTTGGACGCGCCAGCCGAACCAGCCGAACCAGCCGAACCAGCCGAACCGGCCGAACCGGCGGAACCGGCGGAACCGGGCGCGTTGAAAAACTCAGAATGCATCTTCGTCCTCCCTCATCTGAAAAAGTTGCGGCACATTTTGCGGGTCGGCATGTTGCACAAGGCGCAGCAGGGTCATGCCCACATAACGGCGGCCTTCGGCAAAGGCGAGGCGGGCGGCATCATGCGCGGCGGCCTGCCCGCCGTCCTGGGCAGCCAGATTTTGAGCGTTGAAACACTGGCAGTTGTGCATGAGCCAGCGCAGGAAAAAGCGCCCCTGTTTTTGGGCCATAAGCCCGTTAATGGCGCTGTGCAGATGCTCTTCCGCCTCTTTGGCGCGTTGCTGCGCCGTGTTTTCCCGTGTCTGCGCCTGTTCATACGGCGCAAAAATGTCCATCAGGCTGTCTCCTGCGTTGGCGGTTCGGGCGCATGCGCGGCAGCGCTCTGTATGTCGCTGCCTTCACTGGCTGTTTCGCGCGGCGGGTTTTCCAGGCCCGTGTTTACGGCCATGCGGCTTATGAGGCCCGCCAGACCGTCCAGCACGCTGATCTGGCGCCCGTCAGGCCCGGAAAGGGGGCTTTTGGCCAGTTGCTGCACGAGATCCACCCCCTGTTTCACACTGTCGGCCAGGGCAGCGCCGCGCGCGGCTTCAGCCCTGGCGGCCCGCATTTGTTCCCGTTCTTCAGGGGGGCGTGTAAGGCTTATGGGCAGGCCGAGGCTGTCGGCATAATTGTCCAGCAGATGATCCACGTTGAGAGTGTCCAGAGCTTCGGGCCATGCGGTGGAGGCTCGCAGGGTCAGGGCCAGATATTGGTCAGCGGCGCTGACGCCCACCAGCTTTTGCGCCTGAGCCAGCAGTGAAACAAATTCCACCTTGAGGCGGCGGCCGGAAAGTTCCGGCGGGCAGGGCGGCAGCATGTCCAGCTCGCGCATGCACTCAAACGTGCGATCCATCAGGGGAATAAAAAGTTCATCGTGCAGGCGTTCGAGCACAGGGCCGATGAGCACCAGTTTTTCTTCTTCCCGTGCGGCGATTTCGCTGGCCGTAACGCCGCTGCGGCCTTCGAGAATGAGCTTGAAAAGATCATTGTAGAGGCCGGAGCGGATCTGGTTTTGCACTGATTCCATGGCCCGCCGAGCCGTGGAAAGATCCGGGTTGACCTGAAGCAGCGGCGTGGCCGCCTGCGGGCTTTGGCCCGGCGCGCTGTCCACATAGTTGATGCCGCCGGGGGTGAGATCCAAGCCCACAGAGCGCAGCCCAGCCGCAACGCTCATGGGCGGATCCACGGCCTTGTGGATAGCCTTGAGCGTGGTGATGCCCATCTGTTGCAGCATGCGGCAGTCGGGCAGGGCGTCCATGGCGGGCGAGCGCCCGTACACGTCGTTGCCGGCCACGTCCCAGCGAGGGCCGAAACCGGGAAAGTGCCTGAACCCTGATTCGCGCAACGCGTGTTCGCCGCCGTCGCGCCCTTCCAGCCAGTAGACCGAGGCCACAGGCATGTGGCTGGCCGTGAGCATGCCGTGTATGCGATCCTCACGCGGATACACGGCCTGAATGACGTTGCGCCGCTCGTCCGCATTGCGCCGGGCAGTATCGCGCAAGGACTCGGGCAGCGCAGACAGGCCAAAGGTTTGCACAATCTGGCGCAGGGTCATGCTTGAACGGCGAAACACCGTGTCCACCCGGCGGCTGGCATCGCAGTCCAGCACATATTCCCCGGCGCAGATCGGCATAAAGCGAAAGCCGTCGCGCGGGTCGGCCAGTTCAAAAACAAAGGCCGTGCCAAAGGTTGCCAGTTCCGCATACAGGGTGTGCATGGCATTGTAGAAGTTACAGCGGTGAAAGACAGAGCGCATGCGCGCCGCAACCTCATCCAGCCATGCCTGACCGGGGCGGCTGCGGGCCAGATCCGCATCATCCAGCCCAAGGCGAAACCAGGGCCTGGCCGGGCTGGTGAGGCCGCCCTGAAGCCCGGCCGCCAGGGTGCGCATGGCAAGAATGCCTGTGGCATCCACAAGGCCGCTGTTGAGCATGGGGCCTTGCTCTGTGCCGTCGCCCTGCGGGCGCAGACGGCAGCGAGTGGGTAAAAAATGGTCGGCGAGGCTTTGCCAGGCCGTGTCCCAGGGCATGCGGCGGCGCAAAAGGGCTTGATAACGGCGGGCCAGAGCGGCTATGTCGGCTCGCATGCCGTTGCCCGTAGTGTCGCTGAAGTCAGCCCGGGCGCGCGCCGCCTGTTTTCCGGCATGGCCGGGTGCTGATATGTTCATGCTATTGTCCCAGCAATGTTTTGCGCGCATCGTCCGCGCGGCTGAGGGGGCTTGTGTGTACGGAGCCGTTAATGCCCGCAGCCTTGGCCGCTTTGTCCTTCTGGGCCTGACGCGCGGCGGTGGCGGCTTCGGTAACGGGTTTTTGCACCTCCTGTTTGGGTGCGGGGGGAACGTCGGGAATTCTTGGGGCGCTGTACCCTCCTCCAAAACCCATGGCAGCCTCCTTGGCTATGGTTATACTGTTGGCAAGAGCGGACGGCGTGCAGAGCACCAGCACCCCGTCCACATAACGTTTTTTGCGGGCGTGCCAGCAGGCTTGCGGCAGGCGACCCATAATCTGAAAACCACAGGCTTCCGCCAGGCGCCACGCATGGCGGTTGGGCGCGGGGCACAGACCCACGATGGCGGCACAACCCAGATGGTCAAAGGCCCAGCTCAGGCAGCCGTGCGCCAGCGCAACGGCAAGGGGAGCACCCGCGCGAAAGGTGGTAAAATCAAATTCCCAGACCTTGCCGCGCCGGGGAGTGAACAGGGCGCAGCCCAGCATGTCCTCCAGGCGCGGGGCACTGCCCAAGGCGGGTTCTGCCGTCAGGGCGAAAACCTTGTCCCAGAGCGAAATGAAGGCGTCTTCATTCGTATGGGGGTTGCGCCCCTTTGGGAAAGGCGATTTTGCTTGTTCTGTTGCAGCCTGCGCATAGCCGCAGAGCAGGAGCCCCTGACGGGGATTGGTGATGCGCCGCCAGTCTTCACGTGTGGGCGCTGGCAGGGCGCTCATGGCACAGCCCAGCAGACCCTCGGCCTGCATGCGGGCGAAGATGGCATCCTGCCCGGATCGGGCGGCCGGGCCGCGCATGGGCTCATAGCGAAAACGCATCTGTGCCTCCAAAGACGTTATAATGTGTTCTGGCCTTGCGTTTCCCGGCGGCAGGGTCTTGTGGCGGGCGAAAGCCCGTGGCCGCGTAGCGCAGGGCATCGGCCGCGTGGCTGGCCCAGTCGTGCAGGGGGCCGGAGCCCGCTGTCTGCTGCCCGGCGCGCCATTGCCGCCTGTAAGAGCGCAGGGCCTTGACCCCGGATGCGCAAAAGTTGGCGTCAAACCAGCAGCGGGGCAGGTGACGGCGCACAGCGTCAATGCCATCGGCAAGGCTCAGGGCCGGGGCAAGGGTAAAGCGTATGCCAAGCTGGGCGGCGCTTTCCCACCGGCTTTGGCCTGTGCCCAGCTCGCGCACGCGGATGTCGTGCGGGGCGATATGCAGACCGTAAGAAAAGCCGCGCCCTGTGGTGTGCCGGTACATCAGCCCGTTTTGTGCATTTGAGCCTCCCGATTCGTCTGTACCTCGTGCCTGGCCGGGGGCGTCCTGCTTTGTCAGCCAACCCGTCTCTTCCGACTCGCCGGGGGCGTCCTCCAGCGCCTGCTGCCCTGCGGGCCGCGCCTTGCGCGCCAGCACATGGGCATAGTGGGCCAGCCCTTCGCCCGAGGCCTCGTAATAATCCACAAAGCGCCACTGCCCTGACGGCTCCACCTGAAAAAACCAGATGGCTGTGGCATCATCCATGCCCAGATCCCAGGCTGTGTGAACGGGCAGTTCCGGCGCGTGGGGTACAGGGCGTATGCGCCCTTCGCGGTCGGCGGCGTCCAGCAGGGGCGCGTAGTAGGAGCCGCGCACGGCGGCGGCAAAAGAACATTCAAACTCCTGAAGATATTCGGATTCATCCATGGCGCGCTGCGCTGCCGCCAGCTCCTGCGCGGGCAGATAGCCTGTTTGCGAGGCAGGAAAGCGAAAGCGCGACCACAGCCCGCTGGCGTCTGCCCCGGCCTGCTCCCATGCGTCGTAGAGCAGATTGTCCGTGCCCTGGGGCGTGCCGCAAAAAAGCGCCCGCCCCTGGCGGTCGGCCAGCATGGGCCGGAATATCTGTGTCCAGACCTGGCGCGGCATGTCGGCTGGTTCGTCGAGAACAAGGTCGTCCAGGTACAGGCCGCGCAGGGCCTGCGCATTTTCTGTGCCCAGCAGGCGAATGCGCGCGCCGGTTGGCAAAATGCAGACAAGCTCGCTTTCCAGAAAGCGCGTTCCCGGAACAGCCCCGGCAAAGAGCTTGCAGTAGTCCCACGCTACGGCCTTGGCCTGCCCCAAAAAGGGTGCTGCATAGGCCGCCCGCCAGTCGTCCCGGCCTGAAACAAGGGCCTGGCGGATAAGGTCGTTAACCGCGGCCACGGTTTTGCCAAAACGCCGGTGGCAGAGCAGCACGCAAAAACGGGTGCGTTCTTCATGAAAGCGCCACTGCAAGGGCCGGGGGGTGTAGGGTATGACGTGGAGCATGGCTTCCTTGCGCTTGTTCGTTTATGGCTGCGGTACATGTCCGTGCCTGTGCTGTGCCTGCTGCGGGCTTATTCCGTTTTTACCGCTGTCTTTACGGTTTTGGTGCTCCGGATACTCCCGGGGGTGCGTCCGGAAGCGCCGGAACTGCCAGGAGTTTTGGAGGCGCCGGAACTGCCAGGAGCGCCGGAACTACTGGGCGCGCTGCGTGCGGCCAAGCTTGCCAACGGGCCGGAACCACTGGATGAACCGCATGGCCCACCGGGAATCTGCGGGCCGCCCCACACCACCATGAGCGCTTGCGGCTGTTCCGGCGCATCCACCTCGCGCAGAGAGCGCAAAATTGCGTGCAATTCTTTTATTTCTTTGACTATATCTATACTTTTTTCAGAAATTTCAGCCTCGTTGAGCGTGCGTGTGAGCAGATCCAGCCGCAGCTCGAGGCTGTCGAGCAGGGCGCGACTTTTTTTGCGTTTGGTGGTGCGTGTTCCGGCGGCGGCCATCAGTGCTTTTCTCCACTGACGGCGCTGTTTCTGCGCAAAAGCGCGCCGTGGCCCACAGGGGGCAGCAGGTGCAGGCGGTCTTCTTGTCGTTCAAGCCCGTGTTCCAGCCGTTCAAGCAGGCGATCCAGGCCGGATATGCGGGCGCTGAGCGCCTGAATTTCGCCGCGCAGGGTGGAAAGCTCGCTGTGCAGTCCGGCCAAATCACCGTTGCCGGGCATAAGGCGCAAGCTTTCCTCCAGAGCGCAGAGGCGTCGGCTTGTGGTAGATTCGCGCCGCGCGTCGCGCTGCATATGCAGCAGGTAGTCGTCCTGCCGCACAAAGGCGCGGCGCAGGCTCCAGAGCGCCCAGGCAAACAGCCCCTGAACTATGAGCACCAGTAAGGACGCGCCGGAAGAGGAAAAAATATCCACTGTCATGATGTTCTCCGTAGGCGCAGCGCTTGCTGCGCGAGCATGCTGCGTGTTTTGGCTTTGTGGGGGCGGGGCAAGCAGTCAGAGGCCCTGCCCGCGGCTTTAGTTGCACCGTCGCTATCGTCATGCTGAGCGCAAGCCCTTTTGCGACCCGGATAGGCGTTTGCGGTGGTTTGCGGCCCGGATGGGCCCGTACAAACGGGCCCGGCGGCGTCATCAGAAGCCAAGGCCCAGCATGCCCAAAAGCAGCGCCATAATCTGATCCAGGGCCGAGGGGGGCAGGCTTTTACCCCAAGAGGCGAAAAAGAGCGGCACAATAACCATGCGGCCCACAACCTCCCAACAGAAAAGCAGCGCCAGCACCCAACCCAAAAATGATCTCCACAGGCGCATGCGGCTGGCCGGAGCGCCGGCAACCTCGGCCTCGTTAATGCGACTTTGGGCATCATTTTGTCTGTTGCGGTCGGGTATGATCCGGCCAACAACGCCGCCCACGCCGCCAAGCAGCTTGCCAATCAGGCTCCACATCAGTTTTGCTCCCTTTCAAGTTCAGCCAGATACTGACCAAGCGCCTTGACCCGGTTGCGCCAGCCATTCAAAAAAACCTGCATGGAAGGCCGCCTCGCCGCCAGATCGCGATAAAAGGCATCGCGCAGGCGCAGCATCTGGCGCGCCGCAAACCAATGTTGGCCGCTCTGTTCCAGCGCCTCGGCCAGTTGTGCGGTGCGGGGGCCCATGATGCCGTCCTCGGCAATGGAGGCGAAGCGATCGAGCTCGGATTCGCCCACAGTGTTCATGGCCCGCTGCATCTGGCGCACGGCCCGCGCCGGCCCCATATTCACAGCGCCGTCATAAAGCGCCACAGCCAGCGGCAAAGGCAGGCCGCCGCAGGCAAGCTTGTCCCAGAAGTGCTTTTTAAACAGGGCCGCGGCCTGGGCTCTGGTGCAAGCGCGGATGTCGTCGGCGTCCACGTCGCCGTCCATATCCATATCCAGGCTGTAGTAGCCGCATCTGCTGGTATGTGTTTCGTGGCAGCCGTCGCAACTGCGGGCTTGGCGCAGGCAGTCTTCGCGGGCTTGCCGGGCCAGATCCTGCACCCAACGCAGGGAAACACCGTGATTGGTCAGGCCGCCGGGGTCAGAGGGGTGATCGCTGAGGCCGCCCTCCCAGCGGGCGGTAAATTCGTGGGCTTTCTGAAAAAAATTTGACATGGCGTGCTCCCGCTTGTGTTCGTGTTGGTGAACGTGACCGCCATAACGGCGGCGTGGGTACACCATGTCAAAAAGGGCGGCTGCGGTAAGACTGAACGGGTTCAGTAGCGCTATATGCCTGGCTGGCGCTGGTCAGCGGCGGCAGAGGGGGGTGTTGGGGCCGTTTGCGCATAAAAAAAGCCCGCTTTTACGCGGGCTTATAAATTTTTCTACCTGTGTCATTTGGCATTTTTGCCTTATATTACTGTCTGTTATCCATGATTTTCATGCGCATGTTTTCGCTTTGCAGGTCGTGAAGCAAATGTCCCTGGGCTGGCGTAGTTTCGGTTTTTTTAAGAATTTTCCATACCTGGCGGTCAGACAGGCCATACTTTCGGGCCAGATTGCCTACGGTGGCTGTGCTGCTGACGCCGCGCGTGGTTTCGCGGGTAAAGAACTCGATAATTTCCCGTTGGCGCAGCTTGGTCAGCACCCCGGCACAACTGGGCACATACAGCGGCGTTCCGCCGAAAGCCGCCACGAGCCTGGCCGTGCAGCGTGCGCCCAGGCGGCGGCGCAGCGGGTGATGCCTTTGGGGCGGCAGGCTTGAGGGGATGCGCAGGCTTTGGCCGCCATAGGCTTGCAAAATGCGCCACAGGTCTTGCATGCGTCCTTTTTCGTGCCCTCCCAGGGCATGCCATATCTGGCGGACGTTTTCCGGCAGATGTTCCAGCAATTGCCGCCACTGCTGTTCCTGGCCGGCCCGTTGCATGGCCTGCCCCCACGCCTGCCGCCCGCTGGCAGAAGAAGACTGCCGGGGCGCGCTGTTGCGCGGCTTTGCGTTGCTGGCTGAGGGGCGGGGGCGCGCCGTGGCCTTTGGCGGGCAGCCGGAGCTACTGGTGTACATGGCTGACCTCGCAGGTTGGCGCAACGGGCCGGGCGAGCTTGTTCGGATCTGAAGAAGCTTGCGCGCTTTGTTCAGCGCCTGACGGCGGTCTGTCGGGTGTGTGGGGTGTCGGGCAGTGTTCGGAGCGGTTCATGCAGAGGGCGAGCAGGCGCAAATGATCGCCCACCAGACGTAAAACCGGCCTTTGGGCGGGATGGGCATTGTTTTGCAAAATATCCAGCACAGCGCTCAGGTTATAAAAGTTATCTTGAAGATCGGACATGCTATGCTCCCTAAAATATGGATGTGAGATACGCGGGGCGTATCTGGGATTTATAACTTTTTGTTTTATGAATCAAGCTTTAAGTTTTATATATAAAAGAAAAGGTTTAATTAGCTGATTTATATTGCTATTTATGAATGTTTTTCATTTTGTCCCTGCATTTTTTGAGGCATTATTCTATTTTTTCTTATATTTATAAAGAAAAGATTGATTTGTGAAATGAAAAAAGGTATCTTTTCTTGTGCCAGAATAGTTTTCTCCTGGCCTGAACTTGTTTTTAAAGGAAAAGTTTTATTATGTCGGAACAGCATGCCATGGAAATTCTATGAAAACATCCTCCCGGGTTGGATTGCTCAAGGCCTTCGCACAGCGCCTTCGCCAGCGCCGTGAAGAACTTGACATGCATAAGCAGGATATGGCCGACAGGGTGGGGGTAAGTCTTACCACCATTCAAAAGTACGAAAACGGGCAAATGCCCAAAGGTGAATATGCCGTTCGGCTGGCCGATGCGCTGGACTGTTCTCTTGACTGGCTGCTTGCGGGCAAGGGCCCGCCCGACGGCAGCGGGCACGACAGCGCAGAGGCCAGGTTGGTCATGGTTCCTATGGTGGAGGCGCGGCTTTCTGCCGGAACGGGCAGCTTTGAAACAGGCGGCGATGTGCTGCGCCACTATGCCTTTCGGTGGGACTTTCTGCACCGCAAGGGCAATCCGTCGCAGATGGTTCTTTTGCGCGTTTCAGGCGATAGCATGCAGCCGCGCATCATGCACAATGACGTGGTGCTTATAGACCAAAGCCAGTGCAATCCCGTGCCGGGGCGCATTTATGCCGTGGGCGTTGAGGATATGGTGTATCTTAAAGTGGTCAACGCCATGCCGGGCAAGCTTATTCTGACGAGCTTCAACCCAGATTATGCGCCCATCGAGGCGGATACGGGTGAGCAGTTGGTCGACCTTGTGCGGGTTATTGGGCGTGCCGTATGGGTTGGGCGGGAGCTGGACTAGGCTGGACTGGGCCGGATTTCCGCGTCGGCTTCATCTGCTGTTCAAGTGTGCTGTGTATGAAAACAGAGCCAGTATGTAGTGAGGCTGCTGCGCTCCGTGGGCGTAGCGTACGCCTTTGAGCTCGGGTATCCTCATAAAAGATCAAGAAATTCTTGCGCGGGCTCGCGGCCACGGCCCGGCTGGTCTGCAATAAAAAGGGCCGGAGCCCCCGCGGCCACAGCCCGGCCGGTCTGCAATAAAAAAGGCCGGGCCCTTACGGGTCTGGCCTGTCAGTTTGTTTGCACGGGCGGAGCTTTGTGTTGCCGCCGCCCACATGTCGCGTAGCTGTACCCGCCATCGAAATCGAACTCAGAAGGGCCGTTGCCCGTTAAATTTCTCCGGCGTGGTCAGCTGAGCGGATTTACCTTGTTTCTTTGTATAGAAGAATCTATTTATAGTAACCTGCTCAACAGCCTCGGCAGGTGTGCGGAAGGTTCCGCCGTGCGTGGAGGATCAAAGCTCGTTTGCGCAGGCCAGGTTACGGTTCCAGGCGCGGATAGCCGCGCCCTGAGAGACTGACCATTGCTGCGATGTCTGCCCACAGGAGCAGACTACCCGCCAGACTTCCTGTCGCCTTCCTGGCGGCAGCATGGACTCCAGATGAACATTGGTTCCGCCGCAAGCGAGGCAGGGGCGTATAGTGTGCGGATCAAGTTCTTTCATGCGCAGTAACATAGCAGCTTTAATTCATGTTCACAAGAAGAGGCTGTGCTTTATATTTTTTATGTTTCTAACGGCATGCTTGCATGCGCTCGTCGGCCCACGGCCCTTGGATTCGCCAGGGAATTTCTGGCAGTGGCCTTGTCTGCCCCAGCCCTTGCTTGCGACAAAAAGCTCGTAACCGTCATATTCAAGAATTTGCTGGACAATGCCCGCCAGTACACCGAAAATGAACGCGCTTTTGTCGTGCTCAAAACCAGTGGCATACTGGTGGGCAACAAGGGTCGTATTGTTCGCCATGCAGGTGTTTTTTGCGCGGCGTCAGCCGCCCCTGTGCAAGCGGTCAGGCATCCACCCGCCAAAGGGCGGGCAGCGGGCTTTTCCTGGCCGGCGGGCCTGCGAGCCCTTGAACTTTCGAGAGATTGCGCGCGCCCGGTGGGCTGATACTGTGGCGGGCCTGCGGGCCTGCGAGCGTTCGGACTTTCGGCTTGCTGCTTTCGCCTTGCGCTTTCCTTTGCGGCTTGCGCTTGCTCCGCTTCCTGCGCATATATTTGGAATGACAGTTTTTTTGCCTTGTTTTTCCCCGGCAGCCCAAGGAGAAGACCTATAATGCCCGTTATTCAACATAAGCCTGCTTCCGGCCTGTTTTCAGGGCGCCGCAAGGCAGTGGCCCTGATTCTGGTTCTTCTGGCGCTTGCCGCTGGCTGGAAACTGCTGGGCAAGGGAGCGGGCCGTCCTGATATGAGCATGGACGCGCCCCCGGTGCGCGTGGCCCTTGCCCTGGCCCAGAATGTGCCGCATTTTCTCAATGGCCTTGGCACGGTGCTGCCTTCTGGCGATGTGCTTGTGACCAGCCGGGTAGACGGCCAGCTGCTGCGCCTGCATTTTGCCGAAGGCCAGCGCGTGAAGGCCGGGGATTTGCTGGCCGAGATTGATCCGCGCCCTTTTCAGGCCAGCCTTGATCAGGCCATGGGCAACCTTGCCAGAGACAAGGCTCAGCTTGAAAATGCGCGCAAAGACCTTTCCCGTTACGTCAAGCTTGCTCAGGGCAATTTTATTGCCGCCCAGCAGTACGAAACACAACGCGCCCTGGTGCGCCAGTATGAAGGCACGGTTGAAGCTGATCAGGCTGCCGTGGATTCTGCGCGCCTGCAACTGGAATACAGCCGCATTACCGCGCCCATCAGTGGTCGCCTCGGCCTGCGCAATGTGGACGAGGGCAATATGATCAAGGGTTCGGATTCCAGCGGGCTTGTGCGCATTACCGAAATAAGCCCGTGTGACGTGATTTTTACCCTGCCCGAAAGTCAGGTTCCGTTGGTTGTGCAGGCCCTGCGCCGCGCTGAGGCACAAGCCGCGCCGCAACGCCTGGTGGTTCAGGCCTGGGACAGAGAGCAGAAGCATCTCCTCGGCACAGGTCACCTGATTTCTTTGGATAACCAGATAGACAGCGCCACGGGCACAGTGCGCCTCAAGGCTGTTTTTCCCAATAGGGACGAAGCCCTGTATCCCAACCAGTTTGTCAATGCCCGGCTTTTGGTGCGCGTGCTGCACGATGCGGTTACGGTTCCTGCCGCTGCTGTGCAGCTTGGCCGGCGCGGCGCATACGTCTATGTGGTGCGGTCGGGCGAAAAGGGGCAAGATGAGGCGGAACTGCGCCTGGTTACGCCGGGCATCAGCACCGCAGGGCTGACAGTCATTGAAAAGGGGCTTGAGCCTGGGGAAAAGGTGGTTGTTGACGGTTTGGATCGCCTGCGCGAAGGCATTGCCGTGCGCGTTGCAGCCACCACGGAAACACCCAGGGCCGAAAGCGCCGATGCCGCCCCAGACAACGGCCTAAGCGCCGACTCACCAGCCGCCCCCGCCAACGGCTCGGGCGCCGACGCGCCAGCCGCCCCCGGCGCGTTGCCATCCGCTGACGCACTGTCCCCGGCCGGGCCTGCGCCAGGCACGGGCGGAGCGCCGTAAGCTTTTTTTGTGCCATTCCGGCTCACAGGATATATGCCGCCATGAATCTTTCCCGTATTTTTATCCTCCGGCCCATAGCCACGTCCCTGCTCATGGTGGCCCTGCTTCTTTCTGGTCTGCTGGGCTACCGTTATCTGCCCGTGGCGGCCCTGCCGCAGATCGATTACCCCACCATACAGGTGCAGACCCTCTACCCCGGGGCCTCGCCCGACGTGATGGCCTCGGTGGTGACCGCGCCGCTTGAGCGCCAGTTTGGCACCATGTCGGGCCTTGTGCAGATGAGCTCGCTTTCTTCGGCCGGGGCCTCGGTCATTACCCTGCAGTTTGATCTGTCCATGGCTTTGGATGTGGCCGAGCAGGAGGTGCAGGCCGCCATCAACGCGGCCGATAATTTGCTGCCTTCAGACCTGCCCACGCCCCCTGTCTACAACAAGGTCAACCCGGCAGACCCGCCGGTCATCACCCTGGCCGTGGTTAGCGATGCCATGCCCCTGACCCGCCTTGAAGACCTGGTTGATACGCGCATGGCCCAAAAGATTTCACAGCTGCCGGGCGTTGGGCTGGTGACGCTTTCAGGCGGCCAGCGGCCTGCCGTGCGTGTGCAGATGAACCCGCGGGCTTTGGCCAATGCGGGGCTTACCCTTGCCGATGTGCGCACAGCCATTATGAAGGCCAACGTCAATGACGCCAAAGGCAGTTTTGACGGCCCGGAACGCGCCAGCACCATTGACGCCAATGACCAGCTTGCCTCGGCCGAGGAATACGCCCGCACCATCATAGGCTACAAAGACGGCGCGCCCTTGCGCCTGCAAGATGTGGCCGAAGTAGTAGAAGGGGCTGAAAATGCGCGTCTGGCGGCCTATGTGGCCGGTCAGGGCCAGCCCTTTCGCCCGGCCATCGTGCTTTCTGTGCAGCGCCAGCCCGGCGCCAACGTCATTGGCGTGGCCGACAGCGTAACCAAGCTTTTGCCCGTATTGCAGCAAACCCTGCCCGGCAACGTCGAGGTGCGCGTGGTGACAGACCGCACCACCACCATCCGCGCCACAGTGCACGACGTGCAGCTGGAATTGCTGTTGGCCGTGGCCCTTGTTATCTGGGTTATCTGGCTGTTTTTGCGCAATGCGCAAGCCACCATCATTCCGGCGCTGGCCGTGCCGCTTTCGCTGGTTGGCTCGTTGGGCGTCATGCATCTGGCGGGCTATTCCCTCAATAACCTTACCCTTATGGCCCTTGTTATCGCCACAGGCTTTGTGGTGGACGACGCCATTGTGGTCATAGAAAATATTTCCCGCTATCTCGAGAAGGGCATGCGCCCGCTTCAGGCGGCGCTCACGGGCGCGGGGCAGATCGGCTTTACCATCATATCCCTCACGGTTTCTCTGGTGGCCGTGCTTATTCCCCTGCTTTTTATGGGGGACGTGGTGGGGCGGCTTTTTCGCGAATTTGCCGTGACCCTGGCCGTGACCATTCTTATTTCTGCGGTCATTTCGCTCACGCTCACGCCCATGCTGTGTGCGGTCATGCTGCGGCCCTCGCGCCCGGCAGACCACAAGGGCGAAGGGCGCTTTTTTGCCCGCCTGCTTGTCTGGTACGAACACAGGCTTGACTGGGTTCTGGCGCACCAGGGCCTGACCCTGGCCGTGGCCGTGGGCACGCTGGCGTTGACTGTGCTGCTGTATATGGTCGTGCCCAAGGGCTTTTTTCCCGTACAGGATACGGGCGTTATCCAGGGCATGGCCGAGGCCCCGCAGGATACTTCTTTCAAGGCCATGGCTGGCCGTCAGCGCGAGCTTGCCGATATGATTCTTGAAGACCCGGCCGTGGAAAGCGTGGTCTTTTTTGTGGGGGTGGACGGCATCAACCAGACCATGGCCACCTCGCGCCTGAGCATAGAGCTGCGCCCGCTGGCCGACCGTGACGCCCGCGCTCCGGCCATAGCCCGCCGCATCATGGACAGGGCCGCATCTCTGCCGGGCATGAGCCTGTATTTGCAGCCTGTGCAGGATTTGACCATTGAAGACCGCGTTTCGCGCAGCCAGTATCAGTTGACGGTGGAGGCGCTGGACAGGGCCCAACTGGACACCTGGGCGCGGCGCATGCTTGAGGCCCTCAGGCAGCAGCCAGAGCTGGAACTTGTGACCAGCGACTATCAGGCTCCGGGCCGTATGGCCTGGCTCAATATCAACCGCGACGCCGCCGGTCGGCTCGGCATCAGCATGGCGGATATAGACAATGCCTTGTATGACGCCCTGGGCCAGAGGCTGATTTCCACCATTTTCACCCAGACCAACCAGTACAAGGTTGTGCTTGAGGTGGCCCCGCGCTTTCGCCAGGGCCCCGGAGACATAGAAAATATCTACGTCAAGGGCGGCGACGGCAAGCCCGTGCCGCTGACAAGCATCGCCACCCTTGAAGAACGCCCCACCCAGCTTTCCATTGCGCGGCAGGGACAGTTCCCCGTTGCCACCATATCATTCAATGTGGCGCAGGATTCTTCACTGGGCGCGGCGGTGGCTGCGGTGAACAGCACGTTTAAGGGCCTTCAGGTTCCGGATTCGCTGCGCATCCAGTTTCAGGGGGCCACCCAGGCCTTCATGGCGTCCACCAATAATCAGGTCTGGCTTATTCTGGCGGCCATTGTGACCATGTATATTGTGTTGGGCGTGTTGTATGAAAGCTATATCCACCCGGTAACCATCCTCTCCACCCTGCCTTCGGCCGGCGTGGGAGCCTTGCTGGCCCTTATGCTGGCTGGAATGGAGCTTGGCGTGGTGGGCATTATCGGCATTATCCTGCTCATCGGCATTGTTAAAAAGAATGCCATCATGATGATCGACTTTGCGCTGGATGCCGAACGCAATGAAGGCAAAGAACCGCTGGCGGCCATACGGCAGGCTTGCCTGCTGCGTTTGCGCCCCATTCTCATGACAACCATGGCGGCCCTTCTTGGCGCGTTGCCCCTCATGATCGGCTGGGGCATGGGCGCCGAATTGCGGCGGCCTTTGGGCGTGACCATGGTGGGCGGCCTGATTGTCAGTCAGGTGCTGACCCTGTTCACCACCCCGGTGATTTATTTGTGGTTTGACCGCCTGAGCCGTCGGGTGCGCGGCAGGGGAGCGGCCCAGGCGCATGCGGAAGCGGGCAGTGATGCAGGAAATAGTGCCGAAGCGGCCTTGCCTGACGAGGGCAGGTCATGAACCGCCCGCCGGAAGCTGAAACAGGCGGCGGGCCGGATAAGCCCGGCCTGCGCAAAAAGCCCGTGCGCGGGCATCGTTTGGGGCCTGCCGTTTTGCCCCTGAATATTTCTGCGCCCTTTATCCGGCGGCCCGTGGCTACCGTTCTTCTGACCATTGCCATAACGCTGGCGGGGCTGGTGGCCTTTGGCCTGCTGCCCGTGGCCCCTCTGCCCGAAACGGACTTTCCCGTGGTTATGGTGCGGGCGCGCATGCCCGGCGCGGGCGCGGAAACTATGGCTGCCACGGTGGCCACCCCCCTGGAACGCGCCCTGGGCCGCATTGCCGGGGTGACGGAAATGACGTCCAGCAGCAGCCTTGGCTCCAGTCAGGTCATTTTGCAGTTTGATCTGGATCGCAATATTGACGGCGCGGCCCGCGATGTGCAGTCAGCCATCAATGCTGCGCGTTCGACTCTGCCCACCATGCCGTCCAACCCGTCCTACCGCAAGGTCAACCCGGCGGGCGCGCCCATCATGATTTTGTCCGTCACGTCTGACGTGCTGACCCGTTCGCAGTTGTATGATGCGGCTTCTACGGTGTTGGCGCAAAAAATATCGCAACTGGCGGGCGTGGGCGAAGTGGTGGTGGGCGGCGGCGCCTTGCCTGCCGTGCGTGTGGAGGTCATCCCCGATGCCTTGAGCCGGGCGGGCCTGAGCATGGCCGATGTGCGCCGGGCGCTGGCCGCGGCCAATGCCTATCTGCCCAAGGGCCAGATAGAGAGCGAGCAGAATTATTGGCTGGTGGGGGCCAACGACCAGCTGCACCAGGCCGATGATTACCGATCGCTTGTGGTGGGGCGCAAAGACCACAGGGTCATTCGCCTCGAAGACGTGGCCCAGGTGAAAGACAGCTCGCAGGACGTGCGCAACATGGCTGTGTCCAACGGCCAGCCGGCGATCTTGCTCATTGTGTTCCGCTCTCCCGGCGCCAATATTATCGAGACTGTGGACAGGGTGAAGGACATGCTGCCCCAGTTGCGCTCATGGCTGCCTGAAAGCGCGGATCTGAGCTTGCGCATGGATCGTTCGCTGACCATCCGCGCCTCTTTGCACGAGGTGGAAAAAAGCCTGATGCTGGCCATGGCGCTGGTGGTGCTGGTGACCTTTCTTTTTCTGCGCAATGGCCGGGCCACCTGCATTCCGGCGGTGGCGGCTCCGGTTTCGCTTATCGCCACGTTTGGGGTCATGTATCTGTGCGGTTACAGCCTCGACAACCTTTCGCTCATGGCGCTCACGGTTTCCACGGGCTTTGTGGTGGACGACGCCATTGTGGTGCTTGAAAATATCGTCCGGCGGCTGGAACTTGGCGAAAGCCCCCTGCGGGCGGCCCTGCGCGGCGCGCGCGAGGTGGGCTTTACCGTTGTTTCCATTTCCATTTCCCTTGTGGCGGTTTTTGCGCCCATCTTGTTTATGGGCGGCGTGGTGGGGCGTTTGTTTCGAGAATTTTCTGTGGTGCTGACCACGGCGGTGCTGGTGTCTATGGTGGTTTCGCTCACCACAACGCCCATGATGTGCGCCAAGTTGTTGCGGCCCATCAGTCAGGGCCAGCGCGAAGCCAAGGCCGCCGCTCAAGCGCAACGGCTGTGCGCCGGTGGCCTTTGCGGCGCAGTGCGCCGATTTTTTGCCAGGGTGGGCGATGCCTGGGGCCGGGTGCTTGCGGGCATGCAGTCGGGCTATGCCAAAAGCCTGCCGGTGGTGCTGCGGCATCCGCGCCTGACCATGTTGACCCTGTTGCTGGTGGTGGCGGCCAATGTGTGGATGTATATCATTGTGCCCAAAGGGTTTTTCCCCACGCAGGACACGGGCGTCATCATTGGCGGCATCCGCGCCGACCAGAGCGCGTCCTTTCAGGCCATGGAAAGCAAGCTGGCAAAACTTGTAGAAGTTATCCGCGCTGATCCGGCGGTGCGGCAGGTTTCGGCCCATATTTCCGGCGGGCGTGGCGGCGGCGGGGTGTTCATCGCGCTCAAGCCGCTGGAAGAGCGCAAGATCGGCGCGCAGGCCGTTATAGGCAGGCTGCGCGGCAAGCTTTCGGGCGAGCCGGGCTTGCAGATTTTTTTGCAGCCCGCGCAGGACATCATGATGGGCGGTCGCGGTTCACGCTCGCAGTATCAGTATACCCTGCAAGCTGATAATCTGGACGACCTGCGCACCTGGGGCCGCCGCATGCAGCAGGCGCTGGCAGACCAGCCCCTGTTCAAGGATGTGGACAGCGATATTGAAGAGCGGGGCCTGCAAACCATGGTCACGGTCAACCGCGATGCCCTGGCGCGGCACGGTCTGAGCATGAAGGATGTGGATGCGGCCCTGGGCAATGCCTTTGGGCAAAGCCAGGTTTCGACCATCTATCGGGACAAGAACCAGTATCGTGTGGTGCTGGAATATGACGACGATTGGCTGCAAAGCGAAGAAGCGTTGGGCAAGGTCTATCTGTCCGGCAAGAGGGGGCTCGTGCCGCTGCTTGGGGTGGCCGAGGTAGCGCCGTCGTTTGCGCCCCTTTCTGTTTCGCATCAGGGGCAGTTTGCGGCTGTAACCCTGTCATTCAACCTTGCGCCGGGGGTTGCCCTTTCACAGGCGCAGCAGGCCATTGAAGAGGCGCGGGTGCAGCTTGGCATGCCGTCTTCCATTGTGGGCAGCTTTCAGGGCACGGCCAAAATGTTCAGCGATACGGCAAACAATCAGGTGATTCTTATTCTGGCGGCGCTGGCGGCCCTGTATATCGTGCTTGGCGTGCTCTATGAAAGCCTCATCCACCCCCTGACCATTTTGTCCACATTGCCTTCAGCCGGGGGCGGGGCCTTGCTGGCGTTGATGCTTTTCAAGATGGAATTCAGCGTCATAGCGCTTATCGGCGTGCTGCTGTTGTGCGGTATTGTCAAAAAGAACGCCATCATGATGATCGACTTTGCCATTGAGGCTTCGCGCACACGTAAGTTGCCGCCGGATAAAGCTATTTATGAGGCCTGCCTGCTGCGTTTTCGGCCAATCATGATGACCACGGCGGCCGCCATTTTCGGCGCTGTGCCGCTTGTGCTGGGGCAGGGCGACGGCGCGGAGATCCGGCAACCGCTGGGTGTGACCATAGTGGGGGGCTTGCTCATGAGCCAGCTTTTGACGCTGTACACCACGCCCGTGGTTTATCTGTGCCTTGACCGCGCCCGCTTGCGTACACGCCGCTGGTGGTGGCGCATGCGCTACGGTGAAGCCGTGGCGCGCAGATTGCAGGTTTTGAGCAAGAAGGCATAAGGTATATTCATAACTTCCTTATGCTCTATGACGAACCCTCGCCAATGCTGTGACCCCCATCAAGTAGATAAAGCAAAAAGCCCACTAGAGACAGCCCCGAGGCTGAAACTTTGCGCGAATCCTCGGGAGCAGAGTTATATTCGCCGAAATCTCCGCAATACCGGCTCCAGAATGGACGGGGCCAGCCACAGGCACAAGGGTAGAAAAAGCAGCATAAAGGCGCAGCCACCCAAGCCAAGAGCCAGCAGGGCCGCCCAAAGAGGGGGTAGGGCAAGGTCTGCCGCGCAGCCGAGGATATGGGCGCTCAGCCACCACGCGGCGGCCGCACCGGGCAGGGAGCAGGCAAGGGCGCGTAGCGCAAGGCTGCCCAGGCCCGTAAAAGCGCCCAGCCCCTGGCGCCGCGCCCAAATGGTCATAAGCCACAGCACATACAGGCTCACGCTCACGCCGGAAAGCGCGGCAATGGCCCATGCCCCGCGCGGCACTGCCCAGTAATAGTAAATGGGCAGGCAAACCACTGTCATGATTGTGCCGGTGACTGCCGGGGTAATGGTATCGCCATGGGCGTAGTAGGCCCGCACCAGCACCATGTAGAGTATCCAGAAAGGCGTGACCGCCAGCATGATTTGTGTCAGGGGCGTGGCGGCAAGGGTTTCGGCGGGGCCAAAGCGGCCGCCCTGAAAAATAACGCCCAAAATCGGCCCGGCGCAGGCCGTCATGACCAGGGCGCAGGGGATAATAAGCCCCAGGCTGGCCCGCAAGGCCGTGCGCAGGGTACGGTCAAAGCCCTCCCTGTCGCCCTCGGTCAGCAGTTTGACCAGAAAAGGGTACGACGCCACGGCGGCGGCCTGCCCCATAAGACCCACAGGCACTTGCGTGATGCGTCGTGCGTAGTTGAGCAGGCTCACCGCGCCATCCCCGGCCAGTGAGCCGAAAACGCGCAAAAACTGCTCGTCCAGCATCATGATGGTCTGCCCCAGCATGAGGGGCAGAGCGGTGACAAGAAATTTGCCCATAAGGCGATGCCGCCACACGGGCCGCAGGCGCAGGCCGCCCTGCATGGCCGCTGCCAGCGGCAGAACAAAGGTTCCCAGGGCCGCGCCCACGGTAACGCCCACGCAATAGCCCGCCATGCCCTCAAAATGGTTCAGCAGGGCGGGAGAAAGCGCCGCGCGCACCGGGGCCAGCCCCGCCAGCCAGGGCAGGGTGAGGCCGCCAAGAATGATGCAGCCGTTATAGATAATGGGGGCCAGCGCAGGCACGCGGAACTGACGCCGCAGAAAGAGCAGGGCCGTTATGCAGGCCCCGCAGAGAAAAAAGACCTGCGCGGGCAGCACAATCCGCATAAAAAAGGCCAGCCGCAGCCACTGCTCCGGCGTAAAGCCGGGGGCGATGAGGCGGGCCAGGGGGCCGGCGGCCAGCATGCCCGTCAGGGTCAGGGCCAGGGATGCCACGGCCATCCAGCAGAACACGCAGGAAAAAAAGCTCCAGGCGTCGTCTTCATCCTCCTGAAATCGGCGCGACAGCAGGGGGATGATGGTGATGGACATAAAGCCGCCAGCCAGCATGTAGTTGATGATGTCCGGCACCACAAAGGCGGCAAAATACATGTCCGCCTCGCCGCCCGCGCCGAACTGCCACGAGATGACCTTGTCGCGCACAAGGCCCATGAGGCGGGAAATAATGGTGCTGGCGGCCAGAATAAGGGCCGCCGCACCCATGCGCTGCTTTGCGGACAAAAGACCCATCAGCCGCGTTTTCCTGCTGTCTTTTTACTGTTTCTGGCGGGCCTGCCGGACTTGGTGGGTGCGCCTGCATTGTTTTTGCCACGTTGACCGGAGTGGCCCGATTTGCCAGCGCCGCTCTTCTTGCCGTTCTTGCCATTGGGGGCGGGCTTGCCGGTTTTGCCGTTTCTGCCGCGGCTTTCGCCGTCACCGGGGGAAATCAGCTTCCAGCCGGAAGATGAACCCTTGCGCCCTTCGGCAGCGCGACCAGCCCGCGCGCCCCGCGCATCTCGGCCTCGTGCCCCGCGTGCCGCGCGCCCGCCGCGTCCGCCGATGCCCTTGGGCAATTCCAGCGGCATAAGGCGAATTTCAAGACGGCCCAGATGCACTTCGGACAGGGCGACTTCAAGCTTTTGGCCCATGCGCCACTGTACGCCCGAGCGTTGTCCCACAAGGCTCATGAGGCGGGGGTCAAAATCGTACCAGTCGTCGCCCAGGTCTTCCACGCGGATCATGCCTTCCACGGGCACGGTTTCCAGCTCAACAAAAATGCCAAAGTCCGTCACGCCCGCTACAATGCCGTTAAAGTGCTCGCCCACGCGGGGCAACAGGGCAAGGCAGCCAAGGCGGCGGCCCATCTCGCGTTCGCAGGCCATGGCCGCCCGCTCGCGCCGGTTGATCTGGTCAGCCATGCGCAGCAATTTTTCACCGGCAGGCAGTGCCCCCGCGTCCAGGCCCAGCGACATTTTGAGCGCCCTGTGCGTGAGCAGGTCGGCATAACGGCGGATGGGCGAGGTAAAGTGGCAATAAGCTGTGGAAGCCAGGCCAAAATGTCCTTCGTTGAACGGCATGTACCGCGCCTGGGGCATGGCGCGCAGGCAGAGGCGGTTGACGAGGAATTCCTGCGGCGTGCCTTGGGCAGCGGCGAGAATGCCCTGCATGGCGGCCGGAGAGGGCTTGGCCGGCAGGTTTTCAATGCCTGTGGCTGCCAGCGTGTCAAAAAGGCTTTCCAACCTTTCGGGATCGGGGTCGGGGTGCACACGGTAGAGAAAGGGAATGTCCGCATCGCGCAGGTGGCGGGCCACGGCTTCGTTGGCCGCGATCATGAACTCCTCAATGAGGCGGTGAGCGTCATGACGCTCCCGGTGGCCGAGCCAGGCCACACGGCCAAGATCGTCCAGGCGGCATTCCGCTTCGGGCAACTCAAAGTCCAGTGTGCCGCGCTGAATGCGCACGTCGTGCAAAACCGCGTAAAGCGCAAAGGCCTTGTCCAGCATGGCCAGCACTTCTTCGCCGCGTTCTTCGGCGCGGAGGCTTGCGCGGGCGCTTTCGTCCTTGTCCAGCATGCAGGCCTTGACCTGATCATAGGTCAGGCGCGCTGCCGAGCGCATGACAGCCTGCGAAAAACGCGGTTTGCCGGGCTTGCCCTTGGCGGTAAAGGGGATCTCGGCCAGCACGGCCAGACGGTTCACGTTGGGGCGCAGGCTGCACAGGCCGTTGGACAGCACTTCGGGCAGCATGGGCTCCACAGAACGGGGGAAATACCATGAGTTGCCGCGCGACAGGGCCTCGGCGTCAAGAGCGCCCTGGCAGCCGCGCCCGCGCGGGCGCACATAATGGCTCACGTCGGCAATGGCCACGCGCAAAATCCAGCCCTTGCCTCCGGGCTGCTCTTCCACATGGATGGCGTCGTCAAAATCTCGGGCGTCCGCACCGTCAATGGTCACAAGGGCAAGGTCGCGCACGTCCCTGCGCCCTTTGAAATCGGCTTCGCCGGGTTCGCCGGGCAGAGCTTCGGCCTCGGCCAGCGCTCCGGCGGGAAAGTCGCGGGGAACTTCGTGGTTGAGCTTGACCAGCTCTTCCTGCACGGCCACGTCGTCTTCGCGCCCGTAATTGCCCAAGAGTGTGGCGCTCCAAAGGTCTGAAGCCAGAGGCTTGAGGGGAGCCAGCAACACCAGGGTTCCCTGGGCTGGGGCCTCGGCGCCTGCGGGCAATTCCACGTTAAAATCGGCGGGCAGCCTGCTGTCTGCCGGGCGGCAAAAAAGGCTGTTGCCGTGGCGGTGCAGCACGTGGGCGGGCACTTCCTTGAGCCCGCGCTCGATCACTTCCACAATGCGTCCTTCAGGCGAAGGGCCGCGCTGCGCACCGGGCGAAAGGGCCACGCGCACCAGATCCTGATGCCATGCGCCGCGGCTTAGGGCCGAGGGAATATAGATGTCTTTGCCCCCGGCAAACTGCCATTTGGGGCTTTCCTGTTCATCATCGGTCGCCAGCTGCATGGGGGTTACAAAGCCCGCGCCTTCGCGCAGGGCGCTGAAGCGGCCCGTGATGCTTTTCAGGTTTTCCGGGCGCGTCCACAAGCCGCCGCGCAGCCGCAGGGCGCTGCCCCGCCGCTCCAGATCATCAAGGGCGGCTTCGAGCTCTTTTCTTTCGCGCCGGGCAAGGCCCAGCACACGCAAAAGACCGTCCAGACGCATGGGGCGGTTCTGGGCGGCAAGGGTTTGCAGCAGTTCTTCATGGGTGGGAAACCCGCCGCTGGCGGGGGCGAAAGCCGTGGTGGCTCCGCGAAGTTTTTTTTGCTTTTTCATAAAAATTGTTCACTGGCAAGGCGTGAAAAAGGGGCAAAAGGCCTGGCCCTTTGCCCCCCATCGCGTACTTGCTCTCAGGCTGTTGCCCGAATTGCGGCAATCAGTCGCGGTTGCCGCCGAAAAGGCGCAGCAGCATGAGGAAAAGATTGATAAAGTCCAGATACAAGGTCAGCGCGCCCAAGATGGCGCCGCGGCGCATGGCCGTGGCATCGTCCATAGGAGCACTTTCGCCGAAACGGCGCAGCTTCTGGGTGTCATAGGCCGTAAGGCCGGTAAAAATAAGCACGCCAAGGCAGCTCACGACGAAGTCCATCATGGCGCTCTGGAGGAAGATATTGACCACCATGGCAATAACGATGCCGATGAGGCCCATGAACAAAAAACTGCCCATGGCCGTGAGGTCGCGCTTGGTCACTGTGCCGTAAACGGTCATGGCCAGGAAGGTTCCTGTGGTGACCAGAAAGGCGTTGGTGATGGAGGCAATGGGGTAGATCACAAATATGGACGACAGCGTTGCCCCGGTCAGCGCGGAATACAGCAGAAACAGGCCCGTGGCCGTGCTGCCCGACATTTTGTGCACTGCGGCGGAAATGGCGATAACAAGGCCGAACTGCGCAACAATAAGGCCGATCATGATCAGAGAATTGCCAAAGATGACCTGCTGCACTGCGGGGGTGCTGGCCACAAACCAGGCCATAAGCGTGGTAACGCCAAGGCCCAGCGTCATCCACTGGTAAACCTGGCGCATGTAAAGGGAAGCGACGCTGGCTACGCCACTATGGGCTACACTGCGGGGACTGGTCATTAGTATCCTCCAAAAACTGTTGCATCCGAGGCGCGCTCAAAGCGGCTTGGTCTGAAAATCAAAAAAATCTGGCTTCGGGCCATTTTTTTCTTGCCTGTTCCGAGCATCGGACAATCCGTATTTTTTATCTTCCCGTTCATACTATATGACACAAGCTGGGTTTAGCAAGTGCTCTCTGGCCCGGATAGCGGCGTCAAATGTGACAATTCTGTTACATCTGCCGCCGGGAGGCAGCGACGACATCTTGATGCAGGCGTGCGCCCATGGTAGGGAGACACTGATTAATGGCCTTTTTAGCCTCTGGCTTTGTCAGGCTCGTCCAGTCAATATGCCGAATATGTTGAACATGTTCCATCATGTCGGGCGTCTTCTTTGGCAGAGAGCAAAAATTTCATTAATCGGCGCTTCCCCAGTCTTTTATGCACCGCCGGGTTTTTTCCGGCCTTTATACCGCAGTAGCGCAAGGAGATATTATGAAATCTTTCCGTACCGGCGTCGTGTTTCGCGTCCTTGCCTTGGCGTTTTGCCTTATGGCCGCGCCTTTCATGACCCAGACAGAGGCCGCAACGCCCGATCCGGCAGTGAAGCTTGAAACCAACTTGGGCGAAATTATCGTGCGCCTGGATGCCCGCAAGGCCCCCATCAGCACTGCCAACTTTGTGCAGTATGTCAAATCCGGCTTTTATGACGGCACGATTTTTCACCGTGTTATCAAAAATTTCATGATTCAGGGCGGCGGCTTTACGCCGGACATGAAGCAGAAAGAAACCCGCGCCACCATCCGCAACGAAGCGGATAACGGCCTTAAGAATAAAAAGTACACCATCGCCATGGCCCGCACCGGCGAACCCCATTCGGCCACGGCCCAGTTTTTTATCAATACCAAGGACAACGATTTTCTGGACTTCAAAAGCCAGACCCCCCAGGGCTGGGGCTATGCGGTTTTTGGCAAGGTGATCAAGGGGCAGGAAGTTGTGGACAAGATTGCCGCCATCATAACCGGCAAAAAAGGCTACTATGACGATGTTCCCAGAGAAAACGTCATTATCAAAAAGGCCGTGGTTGTCGAATAATACGGCGATGTTTTACTGTTTCCGCGCGTTGGCGTGGTATTGAAAAAGGGCCGAAAGGCCCTTTTTTTACGCCGCTATACCCAAAAGTTTCCAATGGGGCAGGCGGCCAGATTTTAGCGCAGATCAATTTTGCGACGGTATTGTGCCTGAAAGGTGCTGCCTCTGGCCCTCGCGTTACGTTCAAAAGCCTGCCAGTACCACAAGGAATAAATAAAGGTTTTAGGGGGTGGGGGTGTGGGGGAGGCGACCCTTTTGCAAAAGGGGCCCTCCCCCACAAAAAATTCCAATCGCTTGCTGCCCCAAGGGGCTTCCCCCACAAAAAGTTCCAAACTTTTCCCTCGCCCCACAGCCCTATTTGCCCGTCAGCGCCGCGAAGCGCCGCATGGTAAGGTGGCACACGGCCACGGCCAGAGCGTCGGAAGTGTCCAGCGACCAGTTGGCATTTTTGACGTTGAGCAGGCGTTGCACCATAAAGGCCACCTGTTCTTTTTCCGCGCGGCCCGTGCCCACCAGCGATTTTTTCACCAGTGTTGGCTCATAGTCGCTGATGGAAAGACCGTGGGCGGCGCAGGCCGCCACGGCCACGCCGCGCGCCTGACCGAGCTTGAGGGCGCTGGCCGCATTTTGGGCGGTAAAGACCTGTTCAATGGCGGCTTCGTCGGGCTTGAGGCGCTCCAGCACGGTGGAAAGCTCATGATAGATGCAGGCCAGACGGTCTGAAAATGCTTTGCCCGCCGAGGCCGTGCGCACCACGCCGCAGTCCACCAGTTGCAAGACGCCCGAAACTTCGCGCACCACGCCCCAGCCCGTGCGTTGTGAGCCGGGGTCGATGCCCATGACGGTGACAGGCCCTTTGGCATTGAGCGTGGGCATATTAGAGCAGGAAAGAAGTGATAACGTAGTCTGCCGCCAAAATCAGCACGCAGGATATGACCACGGCCGAGGTGGTGGCGTTGCCCACGGCTTCGGGGCCCACGCTGTCGCGCCGCTTGTTGGTGTAGTAACCCTGGCGGCAGCATATGGTGGTGACCAGCAGGCCGAAAACCACAGACTTGATGAAGCCTCCGGCCACGTCTGTCATGGTGACGGAGCTGGCGATGCGGTAAAAATAGGCCCCTTCGTTGATGCCGAGCATGAGCACGCCCGTGAGGTAACCGCCAATGATGCCGATCACGTCAAAAACGGCGGTGAGCAGGGGAAAGGCAATAAGCGAGGCCACAAGGCGCGGGCTCACAAGGTAGCCCATGGAGTTGATGTCCATAACGTCCAGGGCATCGATCTGGTCGGTGATGCGCATGACGCCGATTTCTGCGGTCATGGATGAGCCGGCGCGCCCGGTGAGCATGATGGCCGTAAGCACCGGCCCCAGCTCGCGGATAAGCGTCAGCGACACGGCAGAACCGAGCATGCCCACGGAGCCGAACTGCACCAGGGTGTAATAGCCTTGCAAGCCCAGCACCATGCCGCAAAACACACCGATGAGCATGATCAGAAAGAACGATTTTGAGCCGATGATATAGATTTGGTGTATGGTGCGCGGGAATATTTTTCTGCTGGTAAAAATCTGGGCCAGGCCTTCAAAAAAGAAGATGCCAGTGCCGCCCAGGGCGTCAATGCCGCGCAGGCAGGGGCTGCCGATGCGGCGTAAAAAAGCTGTAGGAGTAAACGATTGCGTCATGACTTCCTCACCTGGCCGTTTTGCGGCTTTTGCCGGGAACGGCTTTTTGGGATGCCTGTATGGGCGCGCCCAGTTTCATGCGTTTGAGTTCTTCGCGTAAATTGGCGGCGTCAAGTTCCGTACCGCGCAGGTTGACCATGACCAGGTGCACCTTGCCGCTTTTTTGCAGGCGTGTGCGCAGCCCGCGGCCTTCGAGGCGCTTGCGCAGCCTGTCGGCATCGTCTTCGCCTTTGAAGGCCGCCACCTGAAAGACATAGTCGTAAATCTGTTCTTGTATAACCACGGCGGCGGGGGCTTGGGCTGTATTGGGCGCGGCGCTATTGCGGCCCTGCGCGGCGGCTTGCGCGGCATTTGGGCCGTTGGCTTGCGCGCCCGGCCGGGCCTGCTTGTTGCCCCAGGCGGCCAGACTGTCGCCACTGGGGCGCTCAAAAGGAAAGTCCGTATTGCCTGCGGCGGCTTCCTGGCTGGCAGGGGCTGCGCCGCTTGCGGCAGGGCCGGGGGAGGGCGCTTGCCCGGCGGTGGCAGGAACTCCGGCTGGCTGGGCTGGCGTTGCCTGGGCTGCGGCCCCTGCTGCGCTGCCCGCGCCAGTTTGGGCGCCAACCAGAGTGTCAACCTGGGCGTCAGCCAGAGCGTCAGCCTGGGCTCCATGGCCCGCGAAATCGGCTGTTTGCGTCGTTTCCGGGGCGGCTTGGTCGCGCAGGCCGTTGCGCTTGTTCTGGCCGTCCAGTTGCAGGCCGGTCATCTGCTCCACGCGCTGTTCAGGGTTTTGGCCGCGCCCCACCATAAAGCCCATAAAAAAAGACCAGCCCACGGCGGCCAAGAGCACCAGCCCGAGCAGGCTGGCCATGGGAGCAGACAAACGGAGAGTAAAGCGCCGTTTCTCGCTTGGGGGAGGGGCGCTTTTTTGCCTGGGCTTGCGAAGCGGTGGGGGCATTTTTATTCCTTTTCAATCCTTGCGGCCAGCAATTGTGAGGCAGTGGCGCGCGGTGGCCAGCCACGCGCTTTTCTGGTAGTCGCCGCGCGCCTGTTTGAGCGCGCGGCGACGTGTATGAGACCTGTATTTTATGGCTTGCGGAACGTCTGCCCACGCAGCCGTCAGAGCAATTTCAAAGGTATATTGCTCTCGTGCGGCATTCCTGTGGTTTTGACGTTGGCTACATGCTTTCGGGCGCGCTTACACCAAGAACGTCCAGACCGTTGCGCACAACCTGGCCCACAGCGCGCAGCAAGGCCAGGCGGGCCAGGGTGCGCGGCGCGTCATCGGCCAGCAATACCTGATGCTTGGCATAATAGCTGTGCAGCAGCCCGGCCAGTTCGGTCAGGTAATGGCTTACATGGTGCACGCCAAGGGACTGGGCTGCGGCAAAAAGCATGTCTTCAAAGGCGGCGGCCTTGCGCAGCAGGGTCATGTCCTCGGCAGTATCCAGCGCGGCCAGCAGGGCGGCATCGGATTTTTCCGGCAGCACAAAACCGCGCTCGGCGGCGCGGCGCAGCACGGCGCAGATGCGGGCATGGGCGTATTGCACGTAGTAGACGGGGTTGTCCAGGCTGCGCTGCTTGGCGAGCTCCAGATCAAAGTCCAGCGGGCTGTCGCTCTTGCGCGAAAGAAACATGAAACGGGCCGCGTCTGTGCCCACTTCCTTGATGACGTCGGCCAGGGTTTCAAAGGTTCCCGCGCGGGTGGACATGCTCACGGGCTGGCCTTCGCGCAGCAGGTTCACCAGCTGGATGAGCACCACGTCAAAGCTGTCGCGTTCTTTACCCATGGCAGTAATGGCCGCGCGCATGCGGGGGATGTAACCGTGATGGTCTGCGCCCCACACGTCGATAAGCCAGTCATAGCCGCGCTCGAACTTGTCATGATGATAGGCAATGTCAGAGGCGAAATAGGTCAGGCTGCCATCGGACTTTTTGAGCACGCGGTTTTTGTCGTCGCCCAGTTGCTCGGTGGCAAACCAGAAGGCCTTGTCCTGCTCATAGGTATAGCCCGATTTGCCAAGGGCCGCAAAGGCCGCGTCCACGGCTCCGGTTTCCACCAGGGTTTTTTCCGAGAACCAGCGCAAATGCTCCACGCGAAAATCGCGCAGGTCGTCCTTGATGCCGTTGAGGATGTCGCTCATGGCCTTTTCGTAGCATACATCTTCGCCTTGGGCGGCGGGCATGTCGGGCAGGGCGGGATCGGCTTCGAGCATTTCGCGGGCAATATCAATGATATAGTCGCCCTTGTAATAATCTTCGGGCCATTCCACAGGGCGCCCGGCCAGTTCCAGCACGCGCAGCCACACAGAAAGGCCCAGCAGGCGCATCTGGCGGCCGGCATCGTTGATATAATACTCGGTGTGCACATGGTGCCCGGCCTTGCGTAACAGGCGGGCCAGGCTGTCGCCCACGGCAGCGCCGCGCCCGTGGCCCACATGTAGCGGGCCCGTAGGGTTGGCCGAAACATATTCGAGCAGCACCCTGCGGCCCGGCTCGCTGCTTTCGCCATAGGCCTGTCCCGCGCTTTCGATGTCGGTGACGGTTTGCCGCCAGAAGGCCTGGCTAAAGGTCACGTTGCAGAAACCGGGGCCGGCAGCCTCGGCTTTTTCCACATCGGGGCAGCGTTCCAGCAGCCTGGCGGCAAACTTTTGCGCCAGTTCGCGGGGATTGGTCTTGGCTTCCTTGGCGAGCAGCATGGCCGAATTGACCGAAAGATCGCCGTGGCGGGGATCGCGCGGCGGCTCAATAACAGTCTTGGCGGGCCAGGCCAGGCCCTCTTCCTCAATAATGGCCGCCAGGGCCGTGCGCAGGGTTTCAATGGCGCGCATAATGCTCTCGTGTCCTTTACATACAGGGTTTTCAGTGTGCTGTTTTCCGATGGCCGGGCATATCCGGGCATTGGATTCAACACCGCGTACTTTCTAAAAAATTCAGAAGCCGCCATAAAAATATACAAGCCGCGTCAGGCTTTTGGAGCGGCCCGCTTTGTTCTTCTGTCAGTGCTGCGGCCAATGGCCGAACCAATGCACCGAGCCAATGGGCTGCGGCCAATGCACCGAGCCAATGGGTTGCGGCCCCACAGGTTGCCCCGGCTATTCCGCCAGGGCTGCGGCTTTTTCCGCATTGTTGACCAGCTGTATCTCAAGCTGGTCTGCGGTGGCGCGGTCAGCAAGGCAGGGGGCCACCATCTTGCCGAGCAGGGCCTTGGGCCCAAGCTCAAGCCAGCGGCGCGCGCCGTTGTCGTACTGATTGCGCATGGTGTCGATCCATTGCACGGAAGAGGTCATCTGGGCCAGCAGGCCCTCAAGAGCGCTTTCGCCTTCGTTAACGGCCCTGCCGTGGGCATTGCAGTAGACGGCAAAGCGGGGCTTGTTCCAGGTGGCCTTGCGCAGTTGGGGGGCAAATTCTTTGGCGGCTTCGGCCATGAGGGGGCTATGAAAAGCGCCGCTGACCTTGAGTTCAATGCCGCGGCCCTTGGCTTCCTTGGCTTTTTGACAAGCCAGGGCCACTGCGGCCTTGGTGCCGCTGACCACAAGCTGACCGGGGGTATTATAGTTGGCAACAATAATCAGCTCGCCGCATTGAGTCGCCGTTTCAGCCACGATCTGTTCCACCTGGGCCAGATCCAGCTTGAGCAGGGCGGCCATGGCCCCTTTGCCTTCGGGATCGGCCTCGGCCATAAGGCGACCGCGCAGGCTGGTCAGCTCCAATACGGTCTGCGGCGAAAGAACGCCCGCCGCGGCCATGGCGCTGAATTCTCCAAGGCTGTGCCCGGCGGCGCCCAGGGCTTTTACACGTCCGGCCACTGCACTCCAGAGGTTCATGTTCACCACGGTCAGAGCCGGTTGCAGGGCGCGGGTGTCGCTCATGGCGGCGTCATCGCCATCCCAGTATATTTCGCGCAGGGGCAGCGAGCTCGCGCGCTCGGCCTGTTTCCAGAGGTTCATGGCTTCTGTGGAGGCCTCGGCCAGGTCGCGGCCCATGCCTGCTTCTTGCGAACCCTGACCGGGAAAGAGCAAAACGGCTTGTGACATTGAAATGTATCCTCCGGAAAGAATGGTGGGCGCGGTAAAAAAATGGTCAAACTACAGGCTGCGCGTCCACAAGCCCTCTTTTTTACGTTATCGGCGCGGGGCTTGCAAGTCCCGGTCGGCGGGGCTATGAGTATGCACCCGGCCTGCCGCCAGGCAGCGGCCCAAGCCGCCCCTGGCCCGCCGTTACACAACAGTTTCAAACGCACAATGCTACGGGAGCCTTGTAAAAATATGCAGCAACACGTGGTGGACAGAAAGGAACTGGCCCGGCTTGTGGCGTCTACGGGCGCGGATGTGTCCGAAGAAGCCCTGGAGCCTCTGGGGATATACCTTGAGATGCTCTGCCAGTGGAACAAGGCCATGAACCTTGTGGGGCCGCACTCCTGGCAGAATATGTTGACCCGCCTCGTGGCCGACAGTTTTTATCTTGCCCCCTTTCTTTCTGGCCTGCCCATGCCCGCCGCGCCCCTGACGTGGGATCTTGGCGCTGGTGCGGGCTTGCCGGGCATTCCCCTGCGCATGTTGTGGGCTGAGGGCTCCTATTATATGGTTGAAGTGCGCGAAAAGCGCGCGCTTTTTCTCTCCAGCGTGCTCTCGCGCACGCTGTTGCCCTGCACGCATGTGTTTCGCGGCCCTGTGGAACATTTTTTTCAAGGCCAGTATCATCAGGCGGATTGTATCGTCAGCCGGGCCTTTATGCCCTGGCGGCAGTTGCTTGACCTGACCTTGCCCCGTTTGCGGCGTGAGGGTCATCTGGTTGTTCTGGCGCTGGAGCCCGCGCCGAAAAAGCTGCCTGCCCCCTGGCGGGTGGTTGCGCAGCAAAGCTATGTGGTCGCGGGCAGCGAGCGCTGGTTTTGGGCGCTTTGCCCGGATCTGCCGGAAAATGACCGTAAAACCTTCAGTGCCGGACAGCATGACGACGGAGCATAATATGCCCCATCAGAGCCTGGAAAACAGCTCTTCAACACAGGCGGCCAACCATGCCGCCTGCAATACAGGCAATGGCGCCAGCCCTGCCGCCGGGCACACAGCCGGGCAGGCAGCCGCCCACACAGATGGGCACACAGCCGGGCAGGCAGGCGCCGCCTCCACCGCTTACAGCGTAGCCCTTCGTGACAGGGGGCATCCGCTGGCCTTGCCGCGCGCCGTGCATCTGGGGCTGCCCCCAGGGCCTGACGTGGCGGGCTACTGGTTGCGGGGTTTTTTCTGGGGGGTGGTCACGCTTGTGTTGGCTTTTGGCCTGCGCATGCTGGAATGGCCCTGTTGGCAGGATCCGGAGTTTCGTCTGGGCAGTCAGTGGCTGCTGGCCACCCACGACGCCTATCACTGGGTGGCCGGGGCCGAGGGCATTGGCCTTGCCGTGGGGCATCCCATGGCCGAAATGCTCCGCGTGATGGCGGAGGCTCTCGGAACCTACCCGGCGGCGGTGGCCTTCTGGTTTCCGGCGGTGCTGGCAAGTTTTGTGGCTCTTATTGTTTACGCCTGGGTATGGGCGCTGGGCAGCATGGAGGCGGGCGTGGCCGCCGGGCTGCTTACCACGCTGGCGCCGGGCTTTCTGGCCCGCACACTGCTTGGCTATTATGATACCGACCTTGTGACGCTGTTTTTCCCCCTGCTCATGACTCTTGCCCCGGCAAGTTGGGCCATGCGCTATATGTTGCTGCCCCAGATGGTGCTGCGGCGCATGGCTATTGGCGCGGGCATCATGACCGCGCGGCGTCTGTTCAGCCGGGGGCTGGCCGAAGACAGGCTGGTGCACCAGCTTGGGCAGAGCGAACATTTGGGTAATCCTTTGCGCTGGCAGTGGATAGTGCTGCTGGGCTGTTCCGGCGTCATTTCGTGGTGGACACAGGAATGGCACTCGGTTTTCCCTTATCTTATCCGCTATAACGTCGTTTTGCTGGCTTTTATGAGCCTGATCATGGCCCCGCGCGGGCGGCGGGCCTTGCTGCTTTTGGGCAGCCTCGCCTATGCCTTGCCCACGCTGACGGGGCCGGTGGGCCTTGTTTTCAACCTGCTGCTTCTGCTGGCGGGCACGCGGCCCGGCCTGAAGGCGCGGCGCGTGCTTTGCCGCCCGTGGGTACTTTCCCTTGTGTGGCTTGGTGTGGCCTGGCTGCTGGTGCAGGGCGAAATACTCACCACTCTCAGCAATCACGTCAACGCCTACCTCAAGCATGCGGGCGACGCCAAGAGCACGGGGGAAGGGGCTGTGCTCATGTATCCCTCGGTGGCCCAATCCATCATTGAGGTGCAGGACTTGAGCTTTGCCACGCTGTTCCCCTATTTTCATCCCTGGATGGAAGCGGCCATCCTTGGTCTTGTGGGCTTTGCGGTGGTGGTGGTGCGTCGGCCGGGCGCGCTTTTTCTGCTGCCTCTGGCCGCCTTGGGGCTTTTGAGCACCAAGCTTGGCGGGCGCATGGTCATGTTTGGCGCGCCTGTGGTGGCTGTGGGGCTGGCGCTTCCGCTATTCTGGACGTGGCAGCGCCTTTTGCGCACCAGCCTGCGTGGTTCTGTGGCGGGTTTGCTGACTTCGGCTGTGCTTATCGCCCTTATGGTGGCCCCCTTTGTGGACATGATCCCCGCCATGTCGCAAGGCCCCATGATCAACCGCCGCCATGCCGAGGCCCTTAGCCGCGCGCGCACCATGACGCCCGAAGGCTCCATGCTCTGGCTGTGGTGGGACTGGGGCTATGCCGCGCATTATTTTGCGCACCGGGCCACCATAGCTGACGGGGCGCAACACGCCGGGCCTTCGCTGTATCTGCCCGCCGCTGTGTTTGCCACCGACAATGCCCGTTTTGCGCGCCAGCTTATCCGCTATACGGCGCAGTGCGGCAATGAGCCGGGCAATGTCTTTGAAGGGCTGGACGGCACATCGGCCCAGGTGCTTATGGATCGCCTGCGTTCGGATGAAACGCCGCTTATTGAAGCCAAGGGCCGGCTTTTTGTGGTGGTGAGTTTTGAAATGCTGCGTCTGGGCTTCTGGATAAGCAATTTCGGCAACTGGAATTTTGTGACCCATTCGGGCGAGGGCGGAGCGCTTTCCATTGTTACGCAAGAGCTTGCCTACAGGCTGGACTCGGGCGAGGTGCGCCTTGAAGGCAGCACCAGCGCCATCTATGCCTCGTCCATCAATGTTTTTGAAGAAACGGGCGTTACCCGGCGCAACTATGTGCAGGAATGGTTTGACGCCCACCCCGATGCTTCGCCGCAGGAACAGCAGGACTTTCTGTCGCGGCGGCGCAACGTCAATTTTCTTTTCAACAGGGTAACGGACGAAAAACTGGCCATGGACGAGGGGCAGTACAATTCCCTCATGGTGCAGTTATTGTTGGGCGACCCGCAAAGCCCGCGTTTTTCACCTTACTTCAAGCTGGTGTACGACAATGTGTTCGCCAGAATTTACGAAGTATTGTAAGAAAAGGGCTTGCGGCTTTGGGGCGTCAATGATGGTAGGGAACTTTGCGCAAGATGCATTCAGCGCGGTAAATCTGCTCAAGCAGCACCACGCGGGCCAGTTCGTGGGGCAGGGTCATGTCCGAAAGGCTCAGAACCTTGAATGCCCGCTGCCGCACGCTGTCGTCCAGGCCCCAAGCCCCGCCCACCACAAAGCAGGCCCGGCCGCGCGCCTCCTGATCCAATTGGCGCAGCAGGGCGGCCAGATCGGGCGACGAAAGTTTCTGGCCGCGCTCGTCAAGCACAAGCGCCACGTCTTGCGGCGAAAGGGCGTCAATGATGCGGCGCCCCTCAAGGGCATTGCGCTGATCAGAAGGCAGGGCGGCATCGCCGTCGCGCACTTCAGTATATTCCAGATGGCGCCAGCGCTTGATGCGCGTAAGATAGTGGGCTGCTGCGTCCTTCCAGAACGGTGTTTTCAACTTGCCCACACTGATACAGCGTAAAGGTTTGCCTGCCATGTCTCTCCAAATAGCCTGCCGTGATCTGCAAGAGGCCGTTGCCTGCCTGCGCGGCGGTCATGTGCTGATTTTTCCTACCGAAACTTTTTACGGCCTCGGCTGCCTGGCTTCCCATGCTGCAGCGGTGAACCTGATTTATCAGATCAAGGGGCGCCCCGTCCATAAACCCTTGCCCCTGCTGGCCGCCAGCGAGGAGCAGGTGAGCGCTGTCGCGCAGCTTGAGGCCATGCCGGAAGCCTTGAGGGCCTTCTGGCCCGGCCCTCTTACCGTGCTGCTGCCCGCAAGGCAAGGGCTGCCCCCGCAACTGGTCAATGAAGCGGGGCAGGTTGCTGTGCGCGTAACGCCGCATCCCGTAGCTGCGGCGCTGGCCTTGGGGGCTGGCGGCCCGCTTACGGCAAGCAGCGCCAATCGTAACGGGCAGCCGCCCGTATGCGCCGCGTCGGAGCTGGATCCGCAACTGCTGGCTGCGCTGAAAGATGCGGGCCAATGGCCCTGCGTGGTGGACGAAGGCCCGCAGCCGCAAGGCGGCGCGCCCTCATCCCTGGTGGAACTTTTGCCGGAACAGGGCGAACGCCGTGCGGGCGCTCCATGTGGGCGGCTGCGTATTGTTCGGCCTGGGGCAATAAGCCGCGCGGCGCTGGAGGCAGCGGGCTTTACGGTAGAGCCGTAAGCCATGAGCCTGCGGGCCGGGGCTGCTACTCAGTCCTCGCTAAAAACCATGAGACGGGCCAGAAGATCGTCCAGCAAACATACGAAGCTTTCCACAGTGGCGGCATCGTGTTCGGCGGTGGCTTCAGCCACGATATTGTCAAGGCGGCGGTGATAATACATGTGGTTTTCGTGCGCGGTTTTGCCCTTGTCGGTAAGGTACACGTTGAGCCTGGTCATCTTGAGCGGGTCTTTTTCCTTGCGTACGAGGCCCTTGCGCTCAAGCTTGCGCAACATTTCAGACACGCTGCCCTTGGTGATGCCCAGCTTTTGCGCCAGCCCGCCCACATGTATGCCTTCGGCATTGTGGATGCTCATGATCATCTGGATTTCGCTCAGATGAATGGTCACATCAGTGCCAAAATTGCGGCATTGCCGCTCCAGCGAGTAAAAACGGCTCACCAGAGAGAGCAGGGTAAAGCAGATATGATTGTTGCGCAGCCGCTGGATCGCCGGATCGGTCAGATCGTTGAGAATGGCCTGGTGAATGCGCAGCTCCACGTCTGTTTTTCTGGGGATAATATGATTCATAGGCATTGTGTATGGCAACCATACGTTACTGTCAAGGCAAAGGCCGTGTCCTTGTCCGCTCTTGCGGCCCGGCGCGTGCTGGCTTAGTATGCCTGAGCCTGCGGCCTGGCCGCGTGGTATGCAAGCCTGAGGTCAGCATGAAGAAAGAAGTTGTCTGCCCGCATTGCGGCAAACCGTATTCCTGTTTTCGCAACCCTGCGCCCACTGCCGACGTGGTCATTTATGAGCCAGGCAGGGGCGTGGTTATTATTCGCCGTCGGCGTGCTCCGCTGGGCTTTGCCCTGCCGGGAGGTTTTATTGACGAAGGCGAACAGGCCGAGGCCGCCGCTGTGCGCGAAATGCGCGAAGAAACCGGGCTGGACGTGGAGTTGACGGGCCTTCTGGGCGTATATTCGCGCCCCAAGCGCGACCCGCGCCAGCATACGCTCACGGTGGTTTACACGGGCAGGGCGCGTAAGCCCGAGGCCATCATGGCCGGGGATGATGCGGCCCATGCGGCCTTTTATCCGCTGGACGATTTGCCCGCACCGCTGGTTTTTGACCATGCGGAAATACTGGAACATTTCAGGCAGACCTTGTCCGGGCAGCGGGGCGTGGCGTCAGTGCAGCCTCTGGCTTGTCACCATCTGCCACTGCTCGGTACGCAGGGCACATCTGCCGTTGCCGCATCTGCCGCTGCCTGTGACTGCTGTGCGTCTGGCCTTGCTGCGGAACCTGCCGCAGCTGCTATAGCCGCAAAGGCCCCGTCAGAAGCCCCGTCAGCGGCCCCACTCAAGGCCTCATCCGAGGCCCCGTCAGAAGCCCCATGGGGCAAAAGTGGAAAGGAGTTTTGTTGATGGCTTACCGCAATATGCAGGAATGCCTCGTGGATCTGGAGGCGCATGGCCACCTCAAGCGCATTGACGCAGAGGTGGATCCCTATCTGGATCTGGCGGCCATCCAGCGCCGCGCCTTCCGCGCCAATGCCCCGGCCCTGCTGTTCACGCGGGTGAAAGGCACATCCTTTCCCATGCTGTGCAATCTTTTTGGCACACGCGAGCGCCTGCACTATATTTTCAGAGACAGCCTGCCCGCGGTACAGGCCGTGTTGGCGGCCAAGGCCGATCCCACGGCCGCGTTGAAAAAGCCCTGGCGTTCCCTGGCTGCTGTGCCGGGCTTATGGAGCATGCTGCCGCGCACACGCCGGGCCGGAACAGGCGAGGACGTGCCGGTGCTTGCGCGGCGTTGCGCCCCGGCTGACCTGCCCCAGCTCACATGTTGGCCCATGGACGGCGGAGCCTTTATTACCCTGCCTCTGGTCTATAGCGAAGACCCGGAAAAGCCCGGAGCAGATGCCTCGAACCTGGGCATGTACCGGGTGCAACAGAGCGGCAACAGCTATGCCCCGGATGAAATGGGCCTGCACTATCAGATCCACAGAGGCATCGGCGTGCACCACGCCCACGCTCTGGCCGCCGGTCGTCCGTTGCCTGTGCATGTGTATGTGGGCGGGCCGCCAAGCCTTACGGTGGCTGCGGTCATGCCGCTGCCCGAGGGCCTGAGCGAGCTGCGTTTTGCCGGCCTGCTGGGCGGCCGCCGCATGGAGCTTGCCCGGGTAAACGGCTTGCCCCTGCCCGTGTTGGCCGAGGCAGATTTTTGCATCAGCGGCCACATCATGCCCGGCTTGAAGCCCGAAGGGCCTTTTGGCGACCATGTGGGCTACTACAGCCTGACGCACGATTTTCCTGTGCTCAAGGTGGATGCGGTGTACCACCGCCAAGGGGCCGTGTGGCCGTTTACGGCTGTGGGCCGCCCGCCGCAGGAAGACACTGTTTTCGGCGACTTTATTCATGAGCTGACCGGGCCGCTTGTGCCTCAGGTTTTTCAGGGCGTGCGCGAGGTGCATGCCGTGGACGCGGCCGGGGTTCATCCGCTGCTGCTGGCTCTGGGCAGCGAGCGCTACACGCCGTATGAGGCGGGGCGCAGGCCGCGCGAACTGCTCACCGCGGCCTTGCACCTGCTCGGCACAACCCAAACGGCCCTTGCCAAATATGTTCTTGTGGCAGCGCATGAAGACGCCCCGGGCCTGCGCGCCCGCCACGCGCCGGAATTTTTGCGCCACATGTTGGAACGCGCTGATTTTTCACGAGATTTGCACTTTATTACACACAGCACCAACGACACTCTGGACTACACGGGCCTTGGCCTCAATGAAGGCTCCAAGCTCATATGGGCTTCGGCTGGAGAGAAGCGGCGCAGCCTCGGGCTGGAGCTGACCGGCCCCGCAGCGGATATGCCTTTGCTGCCCGAAGGTTTCGGCGATGTGCGGGTGGCTGGGCCTGGCATGCTTGTGGTGCGCGGCCCGGCGCACGCTCTTGAGCGCAACCAGCAGGACTCCGCTATGGAGGCCTTGGCGCAGGCTTTGGCCCAATGGCCTGGGCGAGAGGCCTTTCCGTTGGTTGTCGTTGCGGATGATGCGGCTTTTTGCTCGGAAAATATGGACAATTTCCTTTGGGTGGCCTTTACCCGGTCTGACCCGGCCACTGATGTGTACGGAGCCTGCGCGCAAACGCGGGCCAAGCACTGGTCGTGTGAAGCTCCACTGGTTATGGACGCCCGGCTGAAACCCTTCCACGCTCCCCCTCTGGAAGAGGATCCGGCCACCACCCGCAGGGTGGATGTGCTGGCTGCTCCGGGCGGGCCTTTGCACGGATATATCTAACTCGGGGGAGGCAGCGGATGAAGATAGCCCTTTTGCAGTGCAATAGTGTTACCGGCGACGTGGCCGGCAATATGTCGCGCATTCTTGAAGCAAGCCAGCAGGCCGCGGCTGCCGGGGCCGAGCTGTGCGTTACGCCCGAGCTGGCCCTGTGCGGCGTGGCCCCCGGCCATTACCTTTGTGCCGAAGACTTTGCGGCGGGCTGCCGCACAGCGCTGGATCAACTTGCCCTGGCGCTCAAGGACGGCCCGGCCCTGTTAGTGGGCGCACCCGTGCCCAGCGTTTACGCTTCGGGGCTGCTTTCCAATGCCGCCGTTCTGGTTGACAAGGGCATCTGGCAGGTGGCCTCGCGCAAGGTTTATCAGGGCGGCGCCCAAGGGATGGGATCAGACACGGACGACAGCCGTTATTTTGACAAGGGTATCTCCTGCGGTATACTCACCCTCGGCGGCTGGCGCATGGGCGTTGTGCTCTGCGAAGACACGCACAACGAAGAAGAAGCTTTCTGGAAAATACGCTACGCCAGCGGGCATAATCCGCTTATGGAGCTGGTGCAGCGGGGCGTTGACGCTCTTATCCACATGGCCGCCGCGCCTTACAGCGAGGGCGCGCAGGCTGCGAGCGAACATATGCTTTCACATGTGGCCGCCCGGCATCATGTGCATCTTTTTTCCGCCAACCTTGTGGGCGGCAACGACAGCCGCGTTTACAGCGGCCAGAGCCTCGCCTTTGACCCCACGGGCCAGTTGCTGGCGCGTGGCAAGGCCTTTGACGAGGACGTTCTTGTGGTGGAAACTTCGGGCGGCGCTTCGGGCGGCAAGGCCCCCGAACCTCTCTGCGCGTGCGGTGAGGAAAGTCTTTGGCGCGCCCTTAGCCTCGGCACGCACGACTTTGTGCGCAAATGCGGGGCAGAAAAAGTGATTGTGGGCCTTTCTGGCGGCATGGATTCGTCCCTGGTATGCTGCGTGGCCGTGGAGGCGCTGGGGGCGGAAAACGTCACGGGCGTGCTCATGCCTTCGCCTTACAGCAGTGAAGGCTCTGTGAATGATGCCCAGAAGTTGGCGCAAAATCTGGGCATACGCACGGTCACCCTGCCCATAGAATCTGCCATGAAAACTTTTGAGCAGGTTCTTGCGCCGGGGCTGGATCTTTTTGCATCCCGCCTGGGCGATACCACGCTTGAAAACCTTCAGGCGCGCATTCGCGGCGTGTTTTTGTCGTCGCTGGCAAACCGGGCGGGCGCTCTTGTGCTCAACACAAGCAATAAAAGTGAAGCCGCCATGGGCTACAGCACCCTGTATGGCGACACGGTGGGCGCGCTTGCGGTCATTGGCGACCTGACCAAAACGCAAAGCTATGCCGTGGCCCGGTGGTATAATGAGCACCGCCAGGCAGAGGTCATTCCGCACGAGGTTTTTGACAAGGCCCCGTCAGCAGAGTTGCGCCCCGGCCAGAAGGATGAAGACAGCCTTCCGCCTTACGAGCAGCTTGACCCCATGCTTGAAGAATTGCTGTTGCCCGGCGCTTCTTCGGCGACGGCCAATATTTCTCCCTTGCGGCTTGAGGTGCGCAACAAGCTTTTTGCGGCCGAGTTCAAGCGCAGGCAGGAGCCGCTGGCGCTTTTTGTCAGTCGCGTGCCCTTTGGCGCGTGCTGGCAGGCCCCGGTGGCGGGGCGGTATCGCCTGCCCTAGGGGCTGTTTCTAAAGAATTCTTTTGTCCAACTGGCTGCGTCAAAAGGCCATTTTTTACTCCAGTCATGTACCGTAAGAGTACACTCCTTTCGTAAAAAAGACCTTTTTCCTTGCCCTTGGCGCAAAATCATTTATTTAGAAGCAGCCCCTGGAGCAGATCAACTTTGAAAATATACATTTTCAAAGTTAAAACGTTCTAAGTTAATGTGGCAAGACGTGTTTTAACAGGATGTTCCGGCAGCCGCAGGCAGGGCAATGCCATGCGGGCCAAAGGGCGGTGGCGGGCTCTTGGTGGCAAGCCAGAGGGTTTTTTCTTGAAGCCGACAGCGCGCTGGGGTAAGAGCAGTGTGTTGCCTAACGCAGATACGAGTGGAGGAAGACATGGTGGAAGCACCGGAGAAAAATCTGGCCCTGGACATTGTGCGTATTACCGAGGCGGCGGCCCTTGCGTCGGCCCGCTGGCTTGGACGCGGGGATAAGGAGGCCGGAGACGGCGCCGCCGTGGACGCCATGCGCATCAGTTTTGCCACTCTGCATATTGACGGCCTTGTTGTTATCGGCGAGGGCGAAAAAGATAATGCCCCCATGCTGTTTAACGGCGAAAAAGTGGGAACCGGGGTCGGCCCCAGCCTTGACGTGGCCGTTGACCCTGTGGAAGGCACGAGCCTTCTGGCTTACGGGCGCCCCAACGCCATTTCCGTCGTGGGCGTGGCCCCCAAGGGCAGCATGTTCAATCCCGGCCCCAGCTATTACATGCAAAAGCTCGTTGTGGCGCGCGAAGCGCGCAACGTTATTGATCTTGATGCTCCCGTCAAGGTGAACCTGGCCAACGTGGCCAAGGCTATGGGCAAGAGCGTGCAGGATCTTGTGGTCTTTGTGTTGGACAAGCCCCGCCACGAAAAGCTCATTGCCGAAATTCGCCAGTCCGGAGCGCGCATACAGCTGCAGACAGACGGCGACGTGGCCGGAGCGCTCATGGCTGTGGATCCCCGCTCTGAAGTGGACATCATGATGGGCACGGGGGGAACCCCCGAGGGCGTGCTGGCTGCCTGCGCCATCAAGGGCATGGGCGGGCAGATGCTGGCCCGGCTTGATCCTCAGTCATATGTGGAAAAAGAAGCCATCAACGAGATGGGCATTGACGCGCGCGAGGTGCTTACGGTTAACGACCTGGTGCGCAGCGACGACTGCTTTTTTGCCGCCACGGGTATCTCCGGGGGAGACTTTTTGCGCGGTGTGGGCTACAGCGCCAAATACGCCGTGACCCATTCCCTTGTCTTGCGCGGCAAAACGGGAACGTTGCGGTATGTTGAGTCTTACCATAATATGGACAGACTTTCGAAATTCAGCGCGGTACGGTATTGAATGAATACTTTGTTGTGGATTTTCAGGATATTCACACGTTCCTTGGCCTTGCCCTACATAAAAAATCCTGTGCGTATGGGCTGTGCGCCCCGGCGCGCAGGAGGCGTTCTGGCGGCAGGGGCCGTGCTTTTGTGCCTGTTGTTTGCTCCGGCTGTGTCTGGTCAGGCGCTGGCGGCAAGCGCCGGGCAGGATAAAAAGGCGGCGCGTCAGGTGGCTACGGTTTATGACAAGCAAGCGCCGGTGACCGATAAGGAACTGTTGAGTTTTCTTGATATTCTGCCGCATTTTCGGGCCTGGGCCAAGGCTGGCAATGAAGAGGCCCACCCTGTTTTGCGTAACGGCAAGGCAGACTTTATGTACTCGCCCAAGGCCGCTGCCTGGGTGCAGGAGCAAGGCTGGAATCCCGTACGCTTTTTCTGCGTTATGGGGCGTATGGCCGCGGCACTTGCCATTGTCGAAGAAGGAAATGACATGACCGGGGTGCGCTCCAGCGACATGCCTGAAGTTACAGAAGGCGAATTGGCGTTGGTCAGGCGACACCTTGGAACCATGCTCAAGATCAGCGGTGATGCGCCGCCGATCATTCGCTGACCTGGTTCACCGACACGGCTGCGTTCTGGCTGTTTTCAACGCGGTGAGCTTGCTTTTTTTGGCAGCGGGCGGTTTGCGGGCTTTGGGCTTGCGGGCTGCCCGCTGTTGTTGCGGAGCGCCCGAGGCGAAACTTTTTTGTTTGCAGGGCCAAGTTCCTGCTGCTATCTTATGATGTAGCAAAGATTCTGTAGAAAGGTGGTTTTTTCATGACGACCCGGCGTTATGCTTTCAGTTGGGATTTTATCGGCAATGTGCATGAAGGCCGACCCAATCTTGGTAACAGCGCTCGTATTGAAGTATATCGGCTGTTCCAGTATACCATGCGCGATGTTGTCGAGCTCCGCTATGGCACGAAGGCGTCGGAAGAAATCATGCGCGAATGCGGCAACCTCGCGGGGCGCAAGTTTTGTGAAAAATTTATTGCCCCTTGCGAAAAGTTCGATGATTTTGTGAATGTTGTGCAGCAGGCGCTACTGGATTTTGGCATCGGCATTTTGCGGGTAGAAAGCGCAGACTATGAAACCTCCCACTTTACCCTGACAGTGGCTGAAGACTTGGATTGCTCCGGTTTACCTGATAGGGATCATACCGTCTGTCACTACGATGAAGGATTTATTGCGGGTGTGCTGTATTCGCATGCCGGCGTAGAATTTCATGTGCGGGAAGTTGACTGCTGGTGCACCGGCGACCGCACCTGCCGCTTTGATGCCAGGCCCGTGCAAGAAACGCAGGACACTGAAAAAACGTCAGACTAAACTGCCCCTGCACCGCCCGCCCGGCATGCAGCGCAGCTGAAGCAGAAAAACCTGCTGGTGCGCGCAGAAGTTGTTATTACCATGCGGTTGAAGAATGTTTGTTGTGCCACTACCACAACGACGTGTAACGTAGCTTGAAATGTATTTTTTGCAGCCACTATACTAGCGCCGTCAGGCTATCCCGCATGGTTTGCTTTTGAAAAGGATGCCGTGCGGGCGCAGTGTTGTGGTAAAAATTTATCAAAAAATGCCGTTTGTGGGCCAGAGCAATATTACTTTTGCTTTGCGCTGCCGTGAGCACGCGCAAGCGTGGCCCACAACAGCGCGCGTCGGCTGCTCCCGTTGCAAAGGTTCCGCGGCTGAAGCAGCCCTGTTGCAAATCCACGCTCTGAGGGCTTGTGAGATGTGTTGAAAGGCTGAAAATACAGTCAGTTACGAGTAGAAATGTTTTAATCGATTGCGGCCCTCACTTATTGCGCGGCACATTTTCCGCGCACCCGCGCCGGGGCTCCACCTGTGTGCGGAAGGTTCAGAGGGCTCCCGGCCCGCCGCTGCCTTGGCTCTGCACATGTTTGTTGCGCCGTTGTTTTCGGCCTTGAGGGATGTTCCCTCTGGCGGGTTGAGTGCAGTTTGATTTTGAGATTGTTCCGGATGCGTGAGCAGGCGTCCGTTACGGAGGCGTAAACGCAGCTTCAGCCGTTACAACGAAGGATGTTACGCTGAAGACAGTAGAACTGTTTAACTGTGTGGTTAAACGCCGAAGTGAATGTCTTGCAAACGTTGAGAACATATTTTCTTAACGTTACTCTGCTCCAAGATAAGCGGTAGTGAATAATTATGGATGACCCTGCCAATGGCAGGGCCGCGCTCCCAGAGAACGTGGCCCTCGCGACTGAAGTTGTACGCCATGTACACTCCATTCTGACCAGTATTTCTGCTAAGGAAGCCCCCCTGCCGGGCAGCCTGCAGCAGTTGGAAGGTATGGAGGACTTGAATGACCTGATATGGGGTATACGCTCCCTGGCTCAGAATCTGGGCAAGGGCGATCTGCATTATCTGGCCAAACAGCGGGGTTTTGTCATAGGCTCGCTTAAGGCCCTCCAGTCTGACCTGCGCCACCTTACATGGCAGGCCCAATGCATCGCCAAAGGCGAATACCAGCACAGAATCAATTTTTTGGGCGACTTCTCCACCGCATTCAACAAAATGGTGGAAGAGCTGGACAAAAACGTTTCAGAATTGACCCGCCTTTCCCATAAATACAAGCAGCTCTCTTTTATTGACCCGCTCACAGGCTTGCTCAACCGCCGGGCATTCATGGCCAACGCCGAAAGAACTCTGGATTTTATCCGTGAGCAAGGCCAAGCCGCCAGTGTTATTCTTGCGGATATTGACCATTTCAAGATCGTGAATGATACTTACGGACACGCCAGCGGTGATGAGGTGCTTGTACGCTTCAGCCGTTGCATCAGTTCTTTGTTGCGCTCATCAGACTTGTGCTGCCGCTATGGCGGTGAAGAGTTTGTCATGCTTTTGCCGGGAGCAGAGTTGGGTGATGCTTGCAAATTGGGCGAGGAAATACGTTTTGCTGTGGAGCAGGATGCTATGGACGAGGCTGTCGTGCTCTGTTGCAGTCAGGAGAGCTCCGAAGGCGGTCAAGCGCTCCCTGATCCCTGCACCCCCCTGCGGATAACCGTGAGCCTTGGTGTCAGCAGGCTGTGCTGGGACAATACCTGCTGCTCTCCCTTGCAGATGCTCGAAGCCGCCATCGCCGAGGCCGACAGGTGTCTGTACCTGGCCAAGCATAGCGGGCGCAACGCCGTGGTCTGTCAGAATATGGCCCTTGATCTTTGTGAATAGCCTGGCGCTTGCTCAGCAGTGCGCCGAGCGGCAACTGTGGCTCATCCGCCGGGCGCTGTTTCTCAATGGATGATTTAGTGCCAAGGACAAGGGAAAAGGCTTTTACGAAGGGACTGTACCTTTACAGTGCATGACTACAGTGCAGAATGGCCTTTTGACGCAGCCGTTGCATAAGGAAGTGTTTAAGGGCCGGCACGGTGTTGGCTTGAGTTCTTGTGGCTCACGCCTGATCGAGCGCGATGCAGATAAAATTTGTGCAATAGCGAAAAAATCCCTGAAGAAATCTTCAGGGATTTTTTTGCTTTGTCTGCCTTGGCAAAAATAACAGCGGTGTGATGCGCAGAGAGTAATCAGTACCGCATATTCCCCAGTGAAAAGATTTTCCGGCCCCGGCACCTGCCAGGGCCGGAAAATCATGTGGGGAGGGGAGTATGTTCTGGCAGCAGCCTGGCCCGGGGGCCATGCTTATGCAGCCATGGTGTCAAAAAGTTCTTTGGCGCTGTTGTTGGCCGGGTTGGCACCGAGCACCTCTTTAAGGTGCGTACGGGCCTCATCGCCACGGCCAAGGTAGATAAGGCAGCCGGCCAAGGTTACGCGCACAGCCTCAGCTTCCACACCCGTGTTCAGGGTGTCTTCCAGGTAGGGCAGCACGTTTTCAACACAGCCCAGTTGGTAAGCTTGGCGCACAAGGCAGTTCAGCGCCACGATATTTTCAGCGTTCATGTTAAGGGCGAGGGCAAAATTGTCAAAAGCTTCCTGATGCTGGCCCTGCTCCATATGGATCAGGCCGATGCCGCACAGGGCCTTGTCAGATTCTTCCACTGCAGCGGCTTTCTGGTAGAGCACCAGGGCCTTGTCCAGGTCGGCACGCTGCACGGCCACAGTAGCCAGACCCAGGTAGGGAGCTGCGTATTCCGTGCTGCTGTTGGCGGCCTTGCGGTAATATTCTTCGGCCTTGTCAAAATCGCCCATGAACAGGTAGCACTCGCCCAATTCCTTATTGATCTCGTAATCCAATTGATTGCTCATGTTTTCCTCCCCAACTGAAGGCTGGTTTGTGCAAGGCGCTGTATGCGCCGTGGCTTGCTCAGTGCTATGCACTGCTCATGCCAAAGTGTGATTATGTAATAAAATGAGGTGGATATTTTTTGATGAAAAGGCCTCTTAGGGCCAATAGGCAAAGGCGTCCTGCTTGAGTGCCAAAAGTCCGGCAAGGTTTGGTGTAAAAGTGGCAGGTTTTGCCGCTCGTGAGGGGAGAGGCGGCCCAAACAACAAGCAAAGAACAAGCCCCCGTGCCCGCAGGGCACACATTCCCCCTCTCGAAGAACGAGTTTTTCTCCTTTCCAGCCCTGCGCACCGCGCAATATCACAGCCGGAAGGCCTGCCTCGCCGCAGGCGGCCTTCCCTAAAAACCTAAATAATTAACTATTCTATCAACGCAGGCTTTGCGCGCCGCCGTGCACATTGATATGATGCAGCATAACCCCAAGCACACCCGAAATATCCAACTGTGATGTGTCTACAATCAAGGCGTCGGGGGCGGGGCGCAGCGGGGCCACGGCGCGGTTGCGATCCAGGGCATCGCGCTGGCGTATCTGCTCTGTAAGGCTTGTCAGTTCGGCGGCCTCGCCTCTTTCCTCAAGGTCGCGCAGGCGGCGCATGGCCCGTACTTCCGGGGCAGCATCAAGAAAAAACTTGAAGCGCGCATCGGGAAAAACCACGGTTCCCATATCTCTGCCTTCAGCCACCAGGGCGAAGCTTTCGCCAATGGCGCGTTGCGTCTGGCTTAGAATCTCGCGCACCACGGGCACTGTGGCTATGCGGGCGGCCAGCATGCCCACTTCTTCGGTGCGCACCTCGCCCCGCACGGCCACGCCATTACAAAACAGGGTGGACTGCTGCCCCATGCCCCCCAGGCTGAATATCCAGTGGGCGCAGCGGGCGCGCAACTCTTCTTCGGGCAGTTTTTCCGCTCCTGGGCCCAGCTTGAGCGCCATGCAGCGAAACATGGCCCCAGTGTCCAGATAGACAAGCCCAAGGCTTTCAGCCATGCGCCGGGCCAGGGTGGTTTTGCCAACGCCGGCCGGGCCGTCCAGTGTCACCACAGGCAGACGCGCGCTCATTTCAGCTCCTTGCTTTCACGGCCATGGGCGGTGCTGTTGTTTTCCAGCAAAATTGCATCCATAGCAGCCAAAAATGCCCTGTTTTCATCCTTGTTGCCTACACTGACGCGCAGGTGTTCTGGCAGGTTATAACTATTGAGCGGACGAATAATAATGCCGCGCCGCAGCAGGGCCTCGAAACATTCCTGCGCGCCAAGGGTATTTTCCGGCAGCCTGAAGAGCACAAAGTTGGCCGCGCTGGGCCACACGGTGCAGCCCAATGCCGTCAGGCCCACGCTCAGGATGTCGCGCCCCCGTCGCACGGTTTCTATGGTCGTGTCGAGAAAGGCCGTGTCTGCAAGGGCCGCCAAGGCGGCTTCTTCTGCCAGAATGTTGACAGAAAAAGGCAGCCGCGCCCGCCACCAGAAGTCGGCCAGACCCGGAGGCAGAATGCCGTAACCCACGCGCAGCCCAGCAAGCCCGAAGCTTTTGGAAAATGTGCGGAGAAATGCGGTGTTTTTCGGCAGAATGCCGCCAGCCAGCATGGATGATTCTTGTTCGTTTTCGGCAAAGTCCATATAGGCTTCGTCCACAACCAGCAGGCAGCGGGGCGCGATTTTTTCCAGGCGGCGGGCCAACTGGGCCACGGCCTCGCGGGGGGGGCAATAGCCCGAAGGATTATCGGGCGTAGTCACAAACACAAGGCGGGTATTGTCGTCCACATGCGAAAGCAGGGCGTCAAAGTCAAAGGAAAAATCATCATTGAGCGGGTGACGCCGCACTTCAACGCCGCCGATCCGCCCCTGAATGGGATAAATGCTGAAGCAGGGCTCAAAGCACACAAGGTTGTGTACGCCAGGTTCGGCCATAATGCGGATAAGCAGGTCTATGATTTCGTCCGAGCCGTTGGCAACGACCACGCGATCTGTCTCAAGGCCGTGCCTGCGGGCCAGAGCTTCTGTCAGGCGAGGATTGCCGCCCTGCGGATAGCGAAAGCCCATGTCGGCATGGCGTTGCACGGCCTGTATGGCCAGGGGCGGCATGCCCAGGGGGTTTTCGTTGCTGGCCATTTTAATGACCTGGGCAAGGCCGTATTTTTGCTGAATTTCAGCAATGGACAGGCCGGGAACATAGGCCTTGAGGGCAAGAATTTCCTGGCGCACGCTGATCTGGAACATGCTTTCTCCATTACCGTCATGAGGCTGACCGGCAATAAGCGTTTAATCTGAATGTATTCAAGATAGAGCACTGCACACTTGAAATGCTCTACAAAGATTTGTCTTCAAATCCTTTTTGGCCAATGATTGCGGGGCGGCTTTGCGACGCTTAAGCAACCGTCCGAAGCGTTCATTTAAACAGCCATCTGAATCGTTCATTGCTCTACATCTAGAGCACGCGGCCGGGCAAACCCGCCGCTGTATCCGCTCATGGTGTTTATGATATTTTGCGTATGTTCGGGGTGCTTTCTGATAAAAATCCGCCTTTCCGGCGGACGTTACTGGGCCAAAAGCCAAGTTGACTCAAATCGACCCGAAGCGCTCCAGCGCGACTCCAATGCTTCGGAACGATGCTGGTGAACCGAAACGCCCCGGAACGATGCTAATCGGCCCAAGCCTATCCGAAACAATCCAATCCGATTCAAAACGACCCCTATACGCCCCAAGCCGAAACGAATCGCCCCGAAACGCACCAGGCCGATTCAAACGACCCAACACACCCAAGCCGAACCGAAACGCCCCGTATTTCTGTTTCGGGCCGCGCCCCTTTAAGGAGACGCGGCCCGGGTATGACATTCTGCGGCCAAGATGTGCAGCACGGCTTTTAGCGCGCCTTCTCCACGAAGGCGGCAAGGCTTTGGCTTCTAGCTGGGGCGCACCGTCAGTACGGGCATATCGGCGTTTTTTACCACCTTTTCAGCTACCGAGCCAAAAAGAATGCGGTCAATGCCCTTGCGGCCGTGGGTTCCCATAACAATGATGTCAACTTTTTCTTCATGGGCATTGGCCAGAATTTCTTCAGCCGCGTAACCGATGAGCACCTTACCCGTGGATTCGACCCCGGCGAAATTTTCAGCTACGAAAGATTCCATGGACTTTTCGGCGCCGGACACAATTTCGCCCACAAAGTTTTCGATGGTATTGGGGGGCACATGAAAGCCCACATACTGGCTCAGTGAAGGCGCGGTATATACAACCACAACGCTTGCGTTAAAGCCCTTCGCAAGTAAAACAGCATACTCGGCCACATCCTTGCTGTGTTCGGAGAGGTCTACCGCGCAAAGAATCTTTTTGATTTCCTTCATGGCAAGCTCCTTTTCCCCGTGGGATGCTAGGGTTTGTAAAGCTAGGTTTTTTGCAATCGTGTTTTCTCGCGGTGCTGCGGTTCAGGATTGCTGGCGATGATCTTTGTGAAATTTTAGGTTTTTTTACAGCAATAGACAAGACATTTCGCAGGGCATATGTTTGGCAAGCGGAAAAATTTTCCTCTTCCGGTGCAAGGGGATGCCGTAAAAACAGGTAATTAAGACTGGAAGAGTCTTGGCAGCATTTTTGCATTAAATGCGTCAAAATGCGGCAAAATGCGGAACGCCAACCCTGGAGGCGACATGAAGATTAATAGCGAACAACTGGCAGCCCTGCTGCGCCAGCAGGAGCAATCCGCCGGAACGGCCCACAAGGCCGCCGGGCAGGGAGCCGGTTTTGAAGCCGCTCTGGCCGAGCAGCTTGGGCTGGGCGGTGTGGGGGCTCCCCCTTCTGCCGGAGCCGTTCCTGGTGGTCAGAGCATGCAGGCGGCCCAAGCATCACAAGCTTCTATGATAAGCCAGATGCTGCTGGGCGTTACCGGCGAAAGCGACGAGGTGAACCCCAGTGAGGATGTGCTGAACGAAGCGTTTACTCAGGCTTCGGGCACGCTTGACATGTGGGACTCATACGTCAGCACCCTGGGCGATGCCGGTAAGGGAGGCTCGCTGCGCGAGGCCTATGCCTTGTTGCAGGGCATTGATGGACAGGTAAACGCCCTGAAAGAAAATACCGCGGGCCTGCGCGGGCAAAACCCCGGCCTGGATACCCTGGTGAACAATCTGGAGGTGCTTGCCGCCACAGAAAAGTTCAAATTCAACCGTGGTGATTATAACGTCTAACGCAACGTGACGTGCAAACTGCGCTGGCGGCTGCGCGAGCCGACGCCAGCCGCAGAGGCGCAAACGCCAGGTACTGGCGCGGTGACGCGCCGTAATAATGGCGTAGCTTTTGAGAATATAAAGGATCAAAAGTGCGCTGCTCCAGAATAGATTGCCCTTGCAAACCAGTGTGTTTCAAGGATGTTGCCCTGTTTTGAGCATACGCTTTCGGCAGGTTGCATGCAGCCTGCAGCGCGCCGTGCCGCATGCGGCGTTACAGAAAGTGTTTTTGCTTCTACAGGTTTATACATGAAAAGGCCGTGAATTTCAGGGATTCACGGCCTTTTCATGTGTGGGAGTGTGGGTGTGTTCTGTGTTTTTTGATTTGGCCGGGGCGTTTTGGAGTGGGTCGTTCGGCCCCGGCCGCGTGGGGGAATTTGTTTCGGGCATTCGCTTGGAAGGAGAGTCTTGCTGCAAAAGAATTTCTGGTTTCCGCCAAGGGCCGCGCAGGCAACTTGCGCTTTTTTTAGCGGCGGGCGGCTGCTTTGGCAGCCACCCGACGATTAGAGGGTTCGGGTGTAAGGAAATGCTAGCTGGAATATTTTGTTTTAGTTCTGCTTGGGGGCAGGGGTAGCGGTATCCTGGTCTGTGGTTCCGTACATGCCGTGGCCCATGCCGTGACCCTGGCCCATGCCGTGACCCCGGTTCATGCCGTGACCCTGGCCCTTGCCGCCGTAACCCATGCCGCGTCCGCCCATGCCGGGGCAGTCGCCCATCATGCCGCGGCCCATGCCGTGTGCGCCCATGTAAGGCACGCCCTTTTCCTGCATCTGCTTGCGCATGGCGCCATCAAGTTGATACAGCTTGGCGTCTACATCATTCACGTCTTTCTGCAGAGCCTGAATTCTGGGGTCATCGGCCTTTATTCCCTGATAGAGCAGGGCGTTGATTTCGGCCTGCTTGCCGTACTTCTGCTGCAGCAGGGGCTGCATCTTGGGGCCGAATTCCTTATGGATGCTGTCCATGGCGGTCATCTGTTCGGTGGTCATGTTCATGTGCGGGCCCATATGGGGGCCGGCGGGATTGCCGTTCTGGGCGCTGGCGATGCCAGCGGTGCCAAGCAGGGCCACAAGAGCAAGAGCCGCGGTGGTGAAAGCTATTTTGGATGTCTTCATGGGAGTTTCCTTTATGGTTTTCGGCCTGAACCGAAGCTGTGTTGCTGTGTTTTTTAGCGCATAAGGCTAGTAAAATCAGGGTAAATTAAGGGGGCCGTATGTGCCTTTGCTGTCGTGCTGGCCCGGCCCCCTATGGCCGCCGCAGCCGGATAATGACGCCTCTGTTGCAGATTTTTTCTGCCAAGAACATATTTTTGGGGGTGTCTCATGGCTTGTCCTGGTTGGCGTCATTTCCTGGGCTTACCGGCCCATGTGACCTCCGCCATGGGGCCCATGAGAACCGTAGCCGCCGTTGCCGTTGCCGGAGCCGCACCAGGGAGAGGCTATGCTGGAGCTTGCGCCGGTCTGGGCTTGCGAGGGCAGGACGGTGAGGGCCATGACGAAGACAAAGGCCAGGGACGCTATAAGAAATGTGGGCTTGAAGGTAGTGGTTTTCATAAAATTCTCCTTGGCTTGTATATCATCGTGGTCTTGACCGTTTTTTCCTGAAAGAAGTGGTCAGATCACGCTTTTAAGCTTTTCGTATTCTTCCGGCGTTATTTCGCCGGATGCCAGGCGGTGTTTCAATATGTTGAGAGAATCGCGCCGGTCGAAGTTGTGCCGTTTTCTGGTCAGCAGGCGGCTTATCAGGCCGGCCACCATCACAAACGCTGCGATTGTAAGAAATATTCCCAACCAGCCGCCGCCCCAGCCGAAAAAATTCAGAAAAGTACAACTATGCATTTTGTTTCCTCCCGGTGAGGCCGGGCGCGCTTGCACCCAGGCGGGGTAGCGCTATCACCGGTTTGCGCTTTGCGCTGTCTTGCCTCTCATAAGGCAAAGGTCGTGCCAATATGGTTTTATTTTCTGTAACAATCTATAATAATTGCTGTTTTGTGCTGAAAGGGTTCTATTGCCTCCGCAGCTGCATTTTTTAATGCTGTCCAATTTTTACCCACATCTGGTGGCGACTGTCCAATTTTTACCTGTGGACTTGACCGGGTGGGTAAAAAATACATAATACAGTCATCCTGAAACAAAGGACGACCCATGAAGAGCAGCTTTTCAAGACTATTTTCCGCCAGGGGCCTGCGTGCTCTGCATTTAGGCCTTTCGCCCTGGATGGTGGTCGGCATGGCCATTATTCTCGGCCTTGCCATCAGCGCCCTTGCGGTGCGCAGCAACCAGCGCGGCAAGACATATATGATCCAGAACCTCATCGACAGAGCCGAGGCTCTCATATGGGCTTTGGAAGCTGGCGCGCGCACGGGCCTGTGCGCGCCGGTGGGAACGCTGGGCACAACCGACGCCCTTCAGCCCCTGCTGACAGAAACCGCCAAGCAGCCCGGCATTGTTTTTATGGCTGTGGCCAATGATGAAGGCAAAATGCTTGCTTACAGTGTGCCTGTGCGCAACAGAGGCAGAAATCAGGCGGAGCGTGAAAATGCATCGCCGCAAGAAATGGCTGGTGTGCAACCCGGTGAGCGGGCCTTGGCCCTCATTATGCCTACCGGGGTGCAGGTAACAGAAAAGCCAGCCTGGCGCATACGCCAATGGAACGGGAAAAAGGTTTTTGAGGTTTACCGGTCTTTTGTGCCTCTGGCCGATGCGCGGCCCGTGCCCGTGCCCATGCCTACGCGCGGGCACGGACAACACATGGGCCGCGGGCGCGGCATGGGCATGGGCATGGGCGCAGACATGCCGCATGGCCCAATGACGCTGAAAGACATGAGCCCCCCCGGCCAGATGCGCCCCGTGCAGGAAGGCCCGCGCGGTGGCATGGCTGTCCCCGGAGCTGGCGTCATGCCCGGCGGCGCGGAAGGGCAGTGGCAACCGGGCCAGGTTCGGCAGCCCATGGGGGTGGTGGTGATAGGGCTTGACCTCAAGCCTTTCGAGGCGGCGCTGGCTGCCGACCTGCGCCATAATCTCACCTCGGCGGCTCTGCTGGCGGCTTTGGGCCTTGCGGGATTTGTTTCCCTGTTCTGGGCGCACAACTATCGCCGTTCTCGCCGTATGCTGCGCGACTCACGAGCCATGGCTTCGGAGGTTGTGGCCAACCTGCCTTTGGGGCTCCTTACCAGTGATCCTTCCGGCAGGGTCGCCATGATCAATGACACGGCGCTGGGCATGTTTGATCTGGACAGAAACACCGCTGTCTATGCGCCTCTGACCGGCCTGCCCGGTCTGGACTGGAGCGCCCTTGTGGCGGAACTGGCCAGCGGGCGCAAGGTGCTTGAGCGCGAGTGCGTGCTCACAACGGGTTGGGCCGGAGCTATCATCAGTCTTAGCGCGGCCGCCATGCACAATCAGGATGGGGTTTTCCTTGGCAATGTTTTTATTCTCAGAGACATAACCGAGGTCAAACGCCTGCAGGCCGATGCGCAGCGTAACGACCGCCTGTCTGCCCTGGGGCATCTGGCGGCGGGTGTGGCGCACGAGGTGCGCAATCCTTTGAGCACCATCAAGGGCGTGGCCCTGTATATAGCCAAGCGCATGTTGCCCGGCGGCCGCGAAGAAGAGGCCGCGCAGCGCATGATTGACGAAGTGGACAGGCTCGACCGCGTGGTGTCGGAATTGTTGGAATTTGCCCGGCCCGGAACCATCAATACGGCCGAAGCCGACCTTGCCGAGATCATTGCCCGTGCCTTGCGCCTGGCCGAGGCCGATATGCGCTCGCGGCATATTCACGTAACGCTTGACGTGTCGCCGGGCCTGCCCCCTGTGCGCGTTAACAGCGAGCGGCTTACCCAGGCCCTGCTCAATCTTTTTCTCAATGCCGCGCAGGCCATGGGCGAAGGCGGCGAACTGCGTGTGAGCGCGCGCCTTTGCGCCGGCGGGCAGAGCTTCAGCATTACGGTGGCCGATAATGGGCCGGGCATAGCCCGCGACATTCAGGCGGCCATTTTCACGCCCTATTTTACCACCAAGCCCTCGGGCACGGGCCTTGGCCTTGCCCTTGTGCATCAGATTGTGGAAGGGCACGGCGGCAACGTCAGCGTAAGCTCTGAACCTGGCCGGGGAACGGAATTTGTTCTTGAGCTGCCCGTGCGGGGCAGAGACGCCGCCCCGGCGGGCGGATAATTATTTTAGAGCATTGTAATTTTGACACAGTGTTATGCCTGCAAGGCGCTGTTACTGCCCCCTACGATCAGGAGCACTCCCTGAATCAGGCTGACAAAGAATAAAGGTTTTGGGGGGTGGGGGTGTGGGGGAGGAGACCCTTTTGCAAAAGGGTTCCTCCCCCACAAGAAGTCGCTATAGCAAACTGCTCTAACGGCCCCTCACCCACAAAAAATCGCCATAGCAAACTGCACATTCAAGCTGCCCAAGGAAGATGAAATGACTGCAAAATCGGCCGTAAAGCTGCTGGTGGTAGACGATGACCGCAATCACCGAGAAATGCTGCGCGCCCTGCTGGAAGAGTGGGGCTACGCCCCTGTCACTGTGGACAATGGCGAAGAAGCCGTGGCCCTGTGCCAGGAAAGCCCTTTTGATCTTATTCTTATGGACGTGCGCATGGGCGGCATGAGCGGCATTGAGGCTACCCGCGCCATCAAGGCCTATAATCCGGCTATTCCCGTGCTGATCATGACGGCCTATTCCGATGTGGCCAACGCTGTGGAGGCGCTCAAGGCCGGGGCCTATGATTATCTTACCAAGCCATTGGCTTTTGACGCCCTCAAGCTGGCCCTGGAGCGCGCTCTTGACCACGCGAGCCTGCGGGACGAAGTGCGTGTTTTACGCCATGAGTTGGCCGCCAACGTGGACTCGCGCGATGTCATTGGCCAGAGCCCGGCCATGCGCCAGATGCTGGGGCTGGTTTCGGCCATTGCGCCTTCCGAGGCCACCGTGCTTATCACGGGCGAGTCCGGCACGGGCAAAGAAGTTATCGCCAAGCTTATCCATGCCAACAGCGGCAGAGGCAAGGGGCCGTATGTGGCCGTCAACTGTGCCGCCTTGACGGAAACTCTTTTGGAATCCGAGCTGTTCGGTCATGAAAAAGGAGCGTTTACCGGCGCAGAAAAGCGCCGCGAGGGGCGCTTTCTGGCGGCCAACAAAGGCACGATCTTTTTGGATGAAATCGGCGAAATCCCGCTGTCCATGCAGGTTAAGCTCCTGCGGGTGATTCAGGAGCGCGAGTTGCAACGGGTGGGCGGCGACCAAAACCTCAAGGTGGATGTGCGCATTCTGGCGGCCACCAACAAGGATCTGGCGCAGGAGGTGGACGAAGGGCGTTTTCGCCAGGATCTGTATTACCGCCTTAACGTGGTGGCCCTGCAGTTGCCGCCCTTGCGCGACCGGCAAGAGGACATCCCCCTGCTGGCCATGCACTTCATGAAGCTTTTTGCCGAGCGCAACGGCAAAACGGTCAAGGGCTTTACCCCCGCCGCCATGGATCGGCTGCTCAAACACAATTGGCCCGGCAATGTGCGCGAACTGGAAAATGCCGTGGAACGGGCCGTGGTGTTGCTTGTGGGCGAATATATCAGCGAGCGTGAACTGCCGCCCACCATTGTGGACGTGGAAGAAGACACGACACGCCCGGCGCGGCTGGATTTTGCCAATATGACGCTGGAAGAAATCGAGCGCATGGCTGTGCAGGATACGCTTGAGCAGGTGGGCGGCAACAAAAGCGAGGCAGCGCGGCGCCTTGGCATTAACCGCAAAACGCTTTTATCGAAACTCGGGGACGGAAAGTAGGGGCCGTTTGCTGTGGCAATTTTTGTGGG
>CAZFCC010000009.1:56072-89467 GCA_964517635.1 uncultured Desulfovibrio sp.
AAAAGGGGCCCTCCCCCACGCCCCCACCCCCCAAAACTTTTATTTTCGTCTCGGTCTGCTACAGGATTTTTCCTGATCTGCGGGTGGAGCGGGCGGGGCAAAAACAGCGTCTTTCAGGTATAACGCTGTCGCAAAGCTAGAGGAATTTACCTTTGAAACTGCTCTGGTGGCTGCGTGAGCAGACGTCTGCATTCTTACTGTTTACTTTCGCAGCGCCAGCAGGCCGTCCAGAATAGTCCAGGGATTGGGCGGGCAGCCCGGTATAAAAAGATCCACGGGCAAAATATCGCTGATGCCGTTATTGCACTGCGGCGACTGGCGGAAAAGCCCGCCCGATATGGCGCAGGCCCCCACAGCCACCACAAGGCGCGGTTCCGGCGTGGCATGATATGTATCAATGGTTGCCAGACGCATGTTTTCAGACACAGGCCCCGTAAGCACGATACCGTCGGCATGCCGGGGCGAGGCCACAAAATCAATGCCAAAGCGGGGCAGGTCAAAGACAAGGGTTCCAAGCACGTTGCAGTCGGCCTCGCAGGCGTTGCAGCCCGCAGCGCTCACCTGACGCAGCTTGAGAGAGCGCTTGAAGATGGAAAACTTGCCCGGAACCGGGGGTGTTGCGGCCTGTGGTGCGGCTTTGCCGGGGATCACCAGCAGGTCTTCGCGCGTGAAGGCCGCCATGCAGTGCTCGCCCGTAAAGGCAATGGCCTGCTTGGGGCAGGCTGCGCGGCAGGCTCCGCAAAAGGTGCAGCGGCCCATATCCAGCGTGGGCGTGCTGCCGGGCGCGCCCTCTGTGGGCAGCAGGGCGGCGGTGGGGCAGGCCTCGTAACAGGCTCGGCAGTCACCGCAATCAACAGGCGTGAGGCTGGGGCGGCCCATATAGCGGGGCGAGAGCGTGGGCTGTTGGCGGGGATAGTCCAGCGTGCGGTATTTCTGATGAATGCGTTCCTTGATAATGCGCAGCATGTCAAAACCTCACAGGTCATGCCCGCAATAAGAGAGATTGAAGCTCTTGTTGCAGAGGGGAAAGTCTGAAATCTGGTTGCCACGCAGGGCCATGGCCAGTCCTGTCCAGTTGTGGAAAGAGGGGTCAACAACCTTGTACACCAGCAGACGCCCCCGAGAATCGGTAAGCCCCACATGGCATACTTCACCGCGCCAGCCTTCCACCAAGGCCACCGCCAGAGTGTCGGGCAGCAGGGCGTCAAAGTCTGCAGCGGCTGGCGTGCCCGAAGTATTAAGGGACGCTGCGTTTGCGGCAGGCGTGGGCGTGCCCGAAGCATTAAGGGATGCGGCGGCAGCGGCCGGTGTGTTTGAAGCATGGGCGGACGCTGCGCCAGCGGCAGGGGTGGTTGCTCCTGAAACATGGGCAGCCGTATCTGTGTCAGAAGCCTGAGCGGGCGTAAGGCCAGTCACAACGTCCTTTTTTTCCGCAGCTGCCGCATGTTTTGCGCGAGGTAACGCTCCCAGGCGGGCAAGGTCAAGCTCCAGCAGGCGCAGGCTGTCGTCCAGCTCGCGACTGCGCACAAGGGTGCGGGCCATGACATCGCCCGTGATTTCCAACCGGGGCGCACACCCTTCGCAGGGCAGGTCACTCAGGGGCATGTGAAAACGCGCGTCCACATCCAGCCCGCAGGCGCGCGCAGGCACTCCCACAAGGCCCAGGTCACGGGCTATGGCGGGTTCCACCACGCCTGCCTCAGCAAGGCGGTTGCGCACGGTCACGGCATCAAGCATCACGTCCACCGATCCGCGCGCATCGTGCCAGGCCGCCCGAACGCGGGTGAGTATGTCGGCACATTCCGACGGATCAAGGTCGTAAGCCACGCCCCCTGGGCGCAACAGCCCCCTGCCGAAACGGTTCCCACACAAGCTTGCGGTTATATTAAGAAAATCTCCACGAATGCGACCATTCCACGAGGCTGTGGGCAAAAAGCCCGTATCCCCGGCTATGGCGCCAAGGTCGCCCGTATGGTTGGCGAGGCGCTCCAGCTCAAGGCCAATGCGGCGCAACAGTTGGGCGCGTTCGTCGGGCTCTTGCCCGGTCATGCGCTCAAGCAATACGCAGTGGGCCGTGGCATGGGCAACGGTGCTGTCGCCAGCGGCACATTCAAGCAGGTGCAGTCGGCGGGCGGCGGGGCCCTGCGTAAGCATGGCCTCAATGCCTCGGTGCTGATAGCCCAGAGCTATTTCCAGATGCAGCACGTTTTCGCCGTAGCACTGAAAACGAAAATGGCCGGGTTCGATAATGCCCGCATGCACAGGCCCCACGGCCACTTCGTGCACGTCGGCCCCTTCCACTCGATAAAAGGGATACGGCTGGGCTTGGGGTTGGTTCGAGGCCGCCAATGCCCCCGAAGTCGCCAATGTCTCAGAATTCGGCAAAGCCTCCGAAGCCTCCGAAGCCTCCGAAGCCGCCGAAGATGGGGAAGTTGCCGAAGCCGCCGAAGCTCCCCCCGAAGCCGCCGAAGCCACCGAAGTTCCCCCAGAAGCCGCCGCCGAAGCCTGAGAAGAGTCAGTTGACGCGCCGTCTTGCGCGGCGGCGTAACTGCATTTGTTTTCCGCCGCATTGCGCGCTGCGGCTTCGGCGCTGTCGGGGATGCGCCGCACGCTTTTGAGCCAGGGATGCCCCACCGGCTCCACGCCCCATTGTTCGTAAATTTCGCGCTCGAAATAGTGCAACTGCGGCAATTCCGGCGTCATGGATATAAAGGCCGTCACTGGCGGGGTGCACCGGGCCATAAGGCGGCGCGTGCCGTCATGGGCCAGCACGCAGCAAAGGCTTACGCCACGGACTTGTTCCGGTGCGGTAGCGATATCCGCGTCCAGGGGGGCAGGCGTTTCGGGAATGCCAAAAAAGGCCAGCACCCGCCAGCCGCCAGCCAGGGCGTGCCGGAGAATGTCCCGCATTTCTGCTACGGAATGTTGCCCCAGCCTGCTCAGGGGTACCGCCTCGCGGTAGTCGAACGACATGATATCCTCCCGGAGCGTTTTTTATCTTTGCGACAGTGTTATGCCTGTAAGGCTCTGCTTCTGCCCCACCTCAAATCAGGGGAGCGCCTGCCACATACTGAATAAAGATATAACTCTAGCCGCCGATAAGGGACGCGCCCTGCCGTAAGAAATTCCACAGCCAGTCGGGTATCCACAAGCCCAGCGTCAGCACGGCCGCGCCGAGGGCTAGGGGTGGCAGCACGCTCAGCAGTGGTTCGCGCGGGTTTTGGGGCATGTCCGCAGGGCGGTTGCCTTGCACCATGCGCAGCACCGCCACAGAAAGACCCACAAATATGACGGCCAGAGCCAGCAGATAGGCGGCGGCCAGAAAGTGAGATCCCGCAGCCAGCATGCCCTTGAAGATGATGAATTCGCTGATGAAAATACCAAAGGGCGGCGAACCGGCCACGGCCAGAAAACCGGCCATCCACAGGGTTCCGGTAACTGGCATAGTCCAGCGCATGCCGCGAATGTCATAGCTTGAAAATGTGTGGTAGCGCGCGAGGATATTGCCCGAGAGCAAGAAGAGCATGCACTTGGTCAGCGAATGGCAAACAGCATGCAGCATGGCCCCGGAAACTGCCAGCCCGCCCACGCCAACGCCCAGCGCCAATATGCCCATATGCTCAACGCTGGAATAGGCCAGCATGCGCTTGTAGTGGCCTTGCCCCACAATGAATATGGCCGCCGTAATCAGCGACAGCAAACCGAAAAAGCTGAGCAGGCCGCTGCTGAAGCCACCAAGCCCGGCAGCCAGCATGATCTGGTGGCCGCGCAGTATGCCGAGCATGGCGCAGTTGAGCAATGCGCCGGACAAGAGGGCAGAAACCAGTGAAGGGGCCTGACTGTGGGCATCGGGCAGCCAGTTGTGCAAGGGAGCCAGACCCATCTTTGTGCCATAGCCCACCAGCAGAAAAATAAAGGCCGCCTTGAGCCAGGTTTCTTCTCCGGCGCGGGCGTGGCTGACATACCAGCTCACCTGATTCATGCCCTCAACCATGGCGGTCATGCCTTCTGGCGTATAAAAAGCTACGGAAAGCAGGATGTTGCCCACCATGGCCAAGGCAATGCCCACAGAGCATATGATAAGGTATTTCCAGGTGGCTTCGAGGGAGCGCTGGTGGCGGTGAAAGTAGATCAGCGGCGCGCTGGAAAGCGTAGTGGCTTCAATGCCCACCCACAAGGCCCCAAGGTGCGGGGTGGTGGTCACCAGCGTCATGGATGAAAGAAAAAAACACAGGCAGGCGGCCAGGCGGCGCTGCGGCGCGTTGGTGAAGGTGCGGCCGTCCTGAAAGGCGGTGTGTACGCCAAGCTGCTCTTCTTCACGCAGATAGTACACGGCATAGACCGAGGCCGCCAGAAAGAGCAGGCTGGCCAGCATGAGAAAGAGCGCGCCCAGCGGGTCTGGCGCCAACAGGCCACCCAAGGCTTCCGGTTCGGCCCCGTTGGCCACGTTCCAGGTGGCCCAGGCGGCCAGCCCGGCGTGGGCCAGCCCCGTCAGGGGCAGCAGAAAGCGGCACAGGGCGCTTGTGCCAAGCAGCATGATACAGCCCGCCGCCAGCGGGAGAAAGAGCAAGGCTTCCAGCATGGCCGTCAGTCCCTGAGGCTGCGAAAGCGGCCTACATCAATGGATTCAAAGGTGTTACTGATGTGGTTGATGGCAATGCCCATAACAAAGACAGCCACAAACACGTCAAGCAGAAGGGCCAGTTCAAACCATATGGTTCCTGCCGTCATCAGGGGCATGCCCAGCAAGAAGATGCCGTTTTCCGCCACAAGATAGCCGATGACCTGCGCCAGGGCCGTCGTGCGCCCCACCACAAGGATGAGCCCGCAAAAAAGTGTGGTCAGCGCCGTGGGCAGCAGCAGGGGCGGAAAAAGGGCGGGCAGGGTCAGCAGCCTGGCTTCAAGCCAGAGCGAAAGCACAAGCCCCCCCATGCCAGCCAGCACTCCCACGGCCACATGCAGTCGGGGGCGCATGCGCTGATGGGCATGCAGGCGGTCGCGGGTGCGCCACAGCAGCCCCGGCAGCAGAAGGCCCTTGATAAGCAGCACAGCCCCGGCCAGCAGGGCGTGATCCATGCTCAGCAGCATGGCCGCCAGCAATATGCCCTGAAATGCGGTCAGGCGTATGAGCCACATAAGCCGTGTTGTGCCCAGCATGAGCAGATTGTTCAGCATGAGCAGAAACAGGCAGGATTGCAAAAGAGATTCCATGCTTCTACCTCGCCTGGGTCAGGATGAGCGCCAGAGCTGCCATGGCCGATGCGCCGCCGAGCAGGTAGGGCACACGATCCATGCGCAGACGCGCCATGACAGATTCCACAATGCCCACCACCACAGCCAGCAAGAGCACGATGAGCACACGCAGCCCCGCCTGTTGCCACAAGGGCAGGGCAGGGGTCACCAGCCCGGCGATAAGAGCCGCGAAAAACCACAGCTTGAGCGCCGCGCCATAAACAATCATGGCCAGGTTGGGGCCGGAATGGTCTAGCACCATAACCTCGTGGATCATTGTCAATTCCAGGTGGGTGTTGGGATCATCCACAGGAATGCGGCAGTTTTCCACCAGCAGCAGAATAAAGAAAATGCAGGGCAAGAGCAGCAGTTCACCCCGGCCCATGGCCCAGGCTCCGGCGATCTGCCCGCCGAACATGGATGAAAGCGAAAAGGCCGCGTGTGGGCCGCGCCCCATGTCCAGGGTAACGCTGGTAAGCACCAGCAGCGCCAGAAAAAAGAGCGGTTCCGCCAGTGCCGCAAAGGTGGCCTCACGGCTTGCGCCCATGCCCTCAAAGGCAGAGCCCGTATCAAGAGCCGACAGCATGATGGCAAAGCGCCCCATGCCCAGCAGATAGGCCGCCAGAATAAAGTCGCCGCCAAAAGCCAGGGGCGAGACGGCCCCGCCCAGCGGCAGCAGGGCCATGGCGCACAGGGCGGTGGCCAGGGCCACAGCCGGGCCGCAGGCGAAAACCCAGGTGGTGGTGCGGCTGATGACTTCGCCTTTGCGCATGAGCCGCGCCAGATCATAATAGGTTTGCAACAGGGGCTTGCCGTGCCTGCCTGCAAACTTGGCCTTGACCCTGTTGATAATGCCGGGCAGCAGCGGAGCCAGAACAAGGGCCAGCGCAAACTGCACGAAATAGACGGCTATGTCCTGTCTCATGCGCTCAGCCCCCATACAAGCAGGGCCACGACCGTGGCCAGAATGTAAAGAATATATAGATGTATCTTGCCGTGTTGCATGATTTTACAGGCATTGCACAGGCGCTCTATGCCTTCAAAAAGCGGGTCGTAAATGAAGGTGCGCAGGCGGTCGGGGGCGGAAACGCTCATTTCGCCCTTGTCGGGGAACAGTCGCGAATCAAGCTGCATGCGCACTTTCAGGCCCATGCCCGGGGCAAATATCTTGCCGAGCGGTTCGGAAAATCCCGCATCCGTGTATTGAATGCGGGCCGTGCCGCCTTGATAACCGCAACCCCAGGTGGGCATGCTGCCCACGCTGCGCCTTTTGAGCAGCCTTTTGCGCAGGATGATACCCGCCAGCGCAAGGCCCAGAGCAATGGAGCCGACCAGCGACACCATGGCCAGGCTGGTTCGCATCTGCTCCTGCCCAGCCAGGGCTGCGGCTTGCATGTCGTTGGGCATGGGCAGGGCGGCGAGCCCCGTCATGGAGGCGAGGTCAAAATAGAGCGGAGCGGCCAGGCCGCCAAGCACGCAGACAGCCGCAGGCAGGGCGAGAGGCCAGAGGCTGCGCCAGCCTGCGGGGTGGGCATTGGCCGCAAAGCCCGAGCGCGGCTCGCCAAGAAAGGTGATGCCGTATGCCTTGGCGTACAGGGCGGCGGCAAGACCGCTGATGAGGGCCAGGGCTACCAGGGCCAGCAAAAGCCCCACCTGCCGCTCTACGCCGGGCAGGCTTGGCCCGTCCAGCAGGGAAAGCGCCAGCACAAGCTCGCCCGCAAAGCCGTTAAGAGGCGGCAAACAGGCAATGGCCGCAGCGCCCAGGGCAAAGGCCGCGCCAAGCAAGGGCAGGCGTTTTTGCAGACCGCCCAGTTGCTCCATGCGCACCGTGCCCGTGGCGTGCAGCACTTCGCCAGCAGAGAGAAAAAGCAGTCCCTTGAAGGCCGCGTGGTTGAGCATGTGCATAAGGCTGCCCGCAAAGCCGAGGGTGGCTATCCAGGCATTGCCGCAGGCCAGGCCAATGAGCCCGGCGCCCACGCCCATGAGCATAAGGCCCATATTTTCCACGCTGGAATAAGCCAGCAGACGTTTGAGATTGCTTTGCCCGAGGGCCTTTAAAATGCCGATCAGGCCAGTGGCAAGGCCCAGCAAGAGCAGGGCCCAGCCCCACCATTCGGGGGCCTCCCCAGGCGCTGCCAGCAGGCTGATGCTGCGGATGATGCCATACAGGCCCGAGTTGATCATGGCGCCGGAGAGCAGGGCCGAAACATGGCTTGGGGCAGCGGGGTGGGCTTCGGGCAGCCAGACGTGCATGGGCGCGAGCCCGGCCTTGGCGCCAAAGCCGAGCACGGCCAACGCAAAAAGGGCCGTCAGCACGCCGGAACCGGCATCGCGCGCTACCCCCTGCATGACCGCGCCGCCCTGAAGCATGTCGAGCGACGTGGTTCCCGTGCTCTGCCAAAGCAGCACAAAAAAGGCCATGAGGGCCACGGCCCCAAGGTGCGCCGCCACCAGATAGACCCACGAGGCGTCGCGTACCCGACGGTCACCGTCATTAAATTCAATGAGAAAAAATGGCGCGAGAGACATAAGCTCCCAGGACAGCATGAAAAGCACGGCATCACGCGCCGCCATAACGAGCGCCAGCCCGAGAATCAGCAGGATATAAAAAAACCAGTGCGCCGCCAGATTGTGATCCTGCGGGCGTGTGTGGCGCAGGGCCATGCCGCCGGATACGGCACACACAAAGCCAAGGCCGAAAACCGGCAGCAGAAAGATGCGGCTTAGAGAGTCAAGCCCCAGAATGCAGGCCCCAACGGGTAGGCCCCAGGGCAGACGCAGAGAAACCGCCTCGCCCCAGGGGGCGAAGGCCAGCGCACAAAGGCCCGCCAGGCAGCCCGCAGCCGCTCCACAGGAGCCAAGCAGGTTGGCGGCCCGGCCGCTGCCCACCGGAGAGGGCAGCAGCGCGAACAGGGCCATGGCGGCGGCAGCCGTCGCCAGGACAAGCAGGGTTATGATAAAGAGCGTCATGGCATTGGGTGTTTTTCAGGCAGTGGTCAGGCCAAGCCCTGTTTTAAAATGCTGTCAAAATAGGCGATGGTTTTTTTCAAACCGTCTTCCAGCTTGACCTGCGGCTCCCAGCCGAGTTTTTCGCGGGCCAGCGTAATGTCGGGGCGCCGCTGTTTGGGGTCATCGCCGGGCAGCGGCTCGTAACTGATCACGGACTTGCTGCCGGTCATGTCCACAATTTTTTCGGCCAGTTCGCCAATGGTGAATTCGCCGGGATTGCCCATATTCATTGGGCCAACGAAATCTACGGGCGAAGCCATAAAGCGCACCATACATTCGATGAGGTCGTCCACATAGCAGAACGAACGCGTCTGGCTGCCATCGCCATAAATGGTGATGGGCTGTCCCTTGAGCGCCTGAACGATGAAGTTGGACACCACGCGCCCGTCGTTGGGGTGCATCTTGGGCCCGTAGGTATTGAAGATGCGCCCCACCTTGATGGGCAGGCCGCTTTGCCGCCAGTAGGAGAAAAACAGGGCTTCGGCGCAGCGTTTGCCTTCATCATAGCACGAGCGGATGCCGTTGGGATTCACATGGCCCCAATAGCTTTCGGGCTGCGGGTGTATTTCCGGGTCGCCGTAAACTTCGCTGGTGGACGCCTGATAGATGCGCGCCTTGAGCCTTTTGGCCAGGCCCAGCATGTTGATGGCCCCGTGAACGCAGGTCTTGATGGTCTGCACGGGGTCGTGCTGGTAGTGGATGGGCGAGGCCGGGCAGGCCAGATTGTAAATTTCGTCCACTTCCACATACAGGGGAAAGGTCACATCGTGGCGAATGATCTCGAATCTTTTGTTATCGAGAAATTCCTCCACATTGGCGCGGGCGCTGGAAAAGAAGTTGTCCACGCAAAGGACTTCATGCCCCTCGTTGAGGAGCCTTTCGCACAGGTGCGAGCCAAGAAAGCCCGAACCGCCCGTAACCAGTATACGTTTGCGGAGATGCATATTCCCCCCGGAAAAAGTGGTGTTAAATCATAAATTAGGGTAACAAAACCAATTCAGCATAGCCCTATTGCCCTGTCTTGGCAATGGCGCTGGCAGCGGGTCTTGCCCTTGAATGCACTCGTTGTTATGTAACGGCGCGAGGTAAGCATGTCGAAAAAATCTCCCAATCGCATTGACCCTGTTTCTGTTTCCCTGCCGCCGGAAGGTGTCGATAGTCACGCCCATCTGGACGGCGAGGAGTTTGATCAAGATCGCGACGCCGTGCTGGCAAGGGCCGCAGCTTGCGGCATACGCCATGTGGGCAATGTTTTTCTCAGCCCCGACAACTTGGCCGCCCGGCGGCATTATTTTTCCGATCATCCTCAAGTTTTTTTTCTGCTTGGTGTGCATCCCTGCCACGGGCAAGACTGCACGCCTCAGGTTCTGGAAGCCATGCGCCGGGCTTTTGCGGAAGAACCGCGCCTCAAGGCCGTGGGCGAAATCGGCCTGGATTTTTATTGGGATTCTTGCCCCCGCGAAGTTCAGTATGAAGTTTTCAGCGCGCAGCTCAAGCTGGCCCGCGAGCTGGAGCGCCCTGTGGTGATTCATTGCCGCGAAGCAGAGGAAGAAACGCTCATGGTTCTGGAATCACAGGGTTTTATCGACTATCCGCTGCTGTGGCACTGTTTTGGCAAAGGGCCGGATCTGGCCCGGCGCATCGTGCGCAACGGCTGGCATGTGTCCGTTCCCGGCCCCGTGACCTACAAGGCCAATGAAGAATTGCGCGCGGCCATGGCCTGTATTCCTTCCGACCGCCTTATGCTGGAAACCGACGCCCCCTATCTTGCCCCCATACCCTGGCGCGGCAAGCGCAACGAGCCGGCTTTTACGGTTTTTACGGCGCGGGCCGTGGCCGAAGCACGCGGCCAGGATGTGGAAGAACTCTGGCAGCAGTGCGGCGCCAATGCGCGGCGTTTTTTCGGCCTGTAGCCCAGGGGCTGTTTCTAATATAATTCTTTTGTCCAACTGGCTGCGTCAAATCTGCACAGCTTGACCGACTTCCGCGCATCAGATAAATCTAAATAATGAACATTCTCTTCAAGTTCTATGCGGCTTCTTCACGAAGCATGGGCCGTGCCGCCTTGGCGGCGTTTACGGTCGCTACGGGCAGCATGCCGTCTCTGGCGGCGCTGGTCGCGCAGGAACCGCTATTCTTTTTTTCTGGCGTCACCTGACCGTCTGTCGGGTGGGGCTGGATGTCTCCCTTGCTCGGCTAGCGGCCAGTTTTTTCATACTGCGCCGCAAGGGCGGCTTTCCTTTTTCTACCTGACTCCTGGCGGCGTGGTTGCGCCTGTTGCTGTTCATCGCGTGGTGTGTCTGCGCTTTTTGTTCACGCTAACCGTAGGAGACTATTTATGAAACGTGGAATTCTTGCGGCTGTTCTGCTTTTATGCGGCCTTGGCTCTGCCTTTGCGGCCGCGCCATCGAACCCTCTGGACGCTTTTAAAGGACAGAAAGGGGTTGTGGATATTGCGGGCGGCACGGCCCACATTCCTGTAATGCGCGATGCCGCCAAGCAAATTATGGCGGCCAACCCCGACATTCGCATCACTGTGGCGGCGGGCGGTTCTGGCGTGGGCGTACAGAAAGTGGGCGAGGGTATTGTGCAGATCGGCAATACCGGTCGTGCCCTCAAGCCTGTGGAAGTGGAAAAATACGGCCTTGTGACCTTTCCTTTTGCCATTGACGGCGTTGCTGTGGCTGTTAATCCGGCCAATAAGGTAGGCGCGCTCACCAAGGATCAGATAAAGGATATTTTCTCCGGCAAGATCGAGAACTGGAAGGAAGTGGGCGGTGCGGATGCTCCCATATCCCTTTATATGCGCGAAGACGGTAGCGGCACGCGCGAAACCTTTGAAAATTGCGCCATGGACAAGGGCGTGCCCACGTCCAAAGCCAGTGTGGTCAACTCCAACGGGGCCATGAAAACAATACTTGGTCAGGATCCCAACGCCATCGGCTATTTGGGTATCGGCCATCTGGACAAGAGCATAAAGGGCGTAAGCATTGACGGCGCGGCCCCCAGTCAGGAAAACGCCAAGTCGGGCGAGTACAAGGTCACACGCCTTTTGTACATGAATACCAAGGGCGAGCCGCAGGGCCTCACCAAAGCCTTTGTGGAGTATATTTTCTCTCCCGCCGGGCAGGCTATCGTGTCCAGCGCGGGCTACATCCCCTATGACCCCAAATAGGGATTTTTCCGCCCGTCAGGCCGGGGGCGTTGCGGCGCTTCCGGCTGCGGGCCGCCATATACGGGATCATACCGACAGCCCCGGGTGGCTTCTGCTGCTGGCTGCCTGGCTGGCAGTGCTGGCGGTGGCGCTGCTTTTCATGATGGTGCTGGCCGCGGCACTGCCCACCATGAGCTCCCCTGGCCCTGGCGGGCCACTGGACTGGCTGTGGCTGCCCTCGCAGGGGCGGTTCGGTATTCTGCCCATGTGTGCGGGCTCGCTGGCCCTGGCCGCGCTGGCTCTGGGGCTGGGCTGGCCTTTGGCCCTGGGGCTGGCTTGCTGGCTGCTCACGGAAGAGAGCGAGCGGGCGCGCCCGCTGACGCGCTTTGTGGATGGCCTGGTTCGCTTTATGACGACGATTCCCACCGTTGTTTACGGCTTTGCCGCTGTTTTTCTGCTTACGCCCCTGGCGCGCGCCCTGCTGGGCGGGCCCGGCATGTGCCTGGCTTCTGCGGCGGTTATGCTGGTTCTACTTGTTTTGCCCACCATGGTGCTCATGCTCATGGCCGGGCTGCGGCCCCGGCTTGAGCGCCTCTGCCCCTGGGGGCAGGCTTTGGGCTTCAGCCGGCTTGACCTGCTGCGTCTTTTTGTGCTCCCCGGCTCGGGGCGAACTCTGGTCAGCGCTGCGGTACTGGGCTTTGGCAGGGCCGTGGGCGATACGCTTATTCCCCTCATGCTGGCGGGCAACGCCACCCAGATTCCCGGCGGCCTTGGCGAGAGCATGCGCAGCCTTACGGCGCACATGGCTCTGGTAACGGCCAATGAAGTGGGCGGGGCTGCCTATAATTCACTTTTTGCCGCGGGTCTTGTGCTTTTGGCTGTAAACACGGGGGCCAGCCTTGTGTTGCGCCGCCTTGTGCGGTTCCAAAACACCCCGACAGACGGCCCGGTTTCGGCAGACGCTCCGCCCCCGGCAAGCAGCCTGCCCCCGGCAAGCAGCCTGCCCCCGGCTGAGGGCAGGAGGGCGCCATGAGGTTCAGCCTGTTTTCGCGGGCGCCGTTACGCTGGCTGCTGCGTTTGTGCGCTCTTGTTCCCTGTATGGCTGTGCTCTTTTTGCTGGCTTTTCTGCTCTACAAAGGTTTGCCCCAACTGGGCACGCCGCTGTTTTTCGATACGGTGTCGCCTCTGGATGCCGTACTGGGCCGCCGCCCGGTGTGGGACGGCCTGTGGCCCGCCTGTGCCGGAACCCTGCACCTTGTGGGCCTGACCATGCTGCTTGCGCTTTTTCCAGGGGTGGGTTGTGGCCTGTATCTGGCGGAATTTGCCCCCCCGCGTCAGGCGGCGCGCATCCGCACGGCCATGGATGTGCTGGCGGGCACGCCTTCTATTGTTATGGGGCTGTTCGGCTTTACGCTCATACTTTTTTTACGCCAATCCTTTGCGCCAGCGGCCAATACCTCGCTGCTGCTGGCGGCTTGCTGCCTTGCGCTGCTGATTTTGCCCGTGCTGGTGACGGCCACATGCGAGGCGCTTGAGGCTGTTCCCGGCAGCTTGCGGCTTAGCGGCGCGGCGTTGGGCTTTACCCGGCGGCAGCTTGCCCGGCGGCTTTTGCTGCCCGCTGCGGCGCCCGGCATCTGGGGCGGAGTTATTCTGGCCATGGGCCGGGCAGCGGAAGACACGGCGGTGATCATGCTGACGGGCGTGGTTGCCAATGCCGGGCTGCCTGCGGGCCTGGGCGACAAGTTTGAAGCCCTGCCGTTTTCCATTTTTTACACAGCGGCGCAGTATCAGGATAATGACGAACTTTTACGTGGCTTTGGCGCGGCCTTGGTGCTGCTTTTGCTGTCGTCGTTTCTGCTTTTTTGCGCCCGCCGTCTGGAGGCGCGCTTTCGCCGCCGCTGGCAGGGAGTTTCATGAGTATTGCCGCCCGTATTGATGATCTCTGCGTGAGCTTCGACCGCCGGGAAATCTTGCACCATGTGTCTTTTGACATTCCGGCACGGGGCATCACGGTGCTTGCCGGGCGTTCCGGCTCGGGCAAAACAACCCTGCTCCGGGCTTTGAATCGCTTGAATGAAACCTTTCCTCTCTGCCACACTTCGGGCCGGGTGGAGCTTGACCTTGGGCAGGGGCTTGAGCCTGTGTATCCCGCCCCCGGGGTGGCCGTGCGCCCTCTGGCCTTGCTGCGCAGCCGCGTGGGCATGGTTTTTCAAACGCCCAATGTGCTGCCCGTCAGTGTGGAGCGTAACCTTGTGCTGCCGCTGGAGGTGGTGGCGGGGCTGCCAGAAGCCGAGTGCCGCCGCCGGGCCGAAAATGCCCTGAAAAGTGTTGCCTTGTGGGACGAAGTGAAAGACCGCCTGAGCATACATGCCGCCAAGCTTTCCGGCGGCCAGCAGCAGCGGCTTTGCCTTGCCCGCGCTCTTGCGCTGGAGCCTGCCATGCTGCTTCTTGATGAGCCCACGGCTTCGCTGGACGTTCACGCCACGGCGGAAATTGAAGGCCTCTTGTTGCGGCTTGCCGGGGAGTATCCGCTGGTTGTGGTCACGCACAATCCGCAGCAGGCCGTGCGCCTTGGCGAGCGCCTGATTGTTCTGGCTGACGGGCGGGTGCGGCAGTGTTTTGAGCGGGACGGGGTTGATGCGCATACGCTGGCCGGGGTGCTGGCCGGGGGGCTGGCCGAGGGGCTGGCCGGAACAGACGCAAATGCTCCGGGCGCAGCCCCGGAAGATGCCTCGGGCGCAGCCCCGGAAAACGCGCCGTAATGCCTGCCCGGCGGGCAGGCGCTTACCGCGCGCGAGAGCGCCAGTAAAGGCGAGCCGCAGGCCTGTATCGCCATGCGGCGCGCACGATGCGGCGGCCAGCCGCGCGACCCGAAAATTTTGCTCTTAACTCTGAAATTGTCCCCTGTTCTCTTGACCTTGCCACCTGATGCGCGGCATTGTCCTGATGGAGGTTGCATGGAACACTTGACGTTTTCTACCCTTGATCCCGCCTTTAACCTCGCGCTTGAAGAGGTGCTGTTCGAGACGCTTCCGGCTGGGCATCCAGGGTATTTTCTGCTTTGGCAGAATGCCCCCTCGGTTATTGTGGGCCGCCACCAGTGCATTGTGGACGAGGTGAACGCCGACTTTATCCGGCGTGAAAAGCTGCCTGTGGTGCGCCGCATAACCGGCGGCGGGGCTGTGTATCATGATACGGGCAATCTGAATTTTTCTTTTATTGAACATGCCCCTGGCCGTGAAAAAGTGGATTTTCGGCGCTACCTTGAGCCGGTGTGTGCGGCTCTGGCCGACCTTGGCGTGCGCGCCGAAATTTCGGGGCGTAATGATGTGGAAGCCGAAGGGCGCAAAATTTCGGGCAGCGGGCAGATGCTGCGCCAGGGCAAGGTGCTGCACCACGGCACGCTGCTTATTGATGTGAATTTTGACCGCCTTGTGGAAGCTCTCAACGTGGATCCGGAAAAGATGCGCGCCAAAGGCGTGGCATCGGTGCGGTCGCGGGTGGGCAATATTTCGGAATACTGGCGGCCGGGCAGCGATATAGACGCGCTCGTGGCCGCGCTGATCAGGCGCTGCGCCTTGGGCCCCGGCAGTGTAGACGAAAAACTCATGGCCGAGGCGCGCAGGCTTGCCGACGAGAAATACCGGCTGTGGAACTGGAATTATGGGGCCATGCCCAATTTTACCGAACGCAAGCGACAGCGTTTTGATTGGGGCACGGTAGAGCTGCGCCTTGACGTGAAGCAGGGGCGTATTGTTTCCTGTGCCATTCTGGGCGACTTTTTCTGTAATGCCGGAGAAGGCATACAGGAATTGGAGAACATTCTGGCGGGCGCGCCCCGCGAGCCCGAAGAGCTGGCAGATATTTTGCGGCAGATAGACATGGGCCGCTATTTCAATGGCTGCGAAAACGAAGCCATGAGGGCTTTTTTTACGCAATGAGCCTGGTGGCGGGCTTGTCTGGCCCGGACTGGACTGGCCCGGACTGGCCCGGCCCGGACTGGCCCGGCCCGGACTGGCCCGGACTGGCCCGGCCCGGACTGGCCCGGACTTGGACTGCCTTGGCCTGCTTTGTCAGGCGCAGCAGCGCTCGTTGCGGCCTGCGCTGTTATGGCCGTTTCAACTCTGGCTTGACCGCGCGGCATAGCAGTAATTTTTTTCACGCTCCTTGTGTCCGTTTTTTGCCAATGCTATCTTGCGGGCATATATGCGTGCTATTTGGTGTCCTTTGGGCGTCGCAACCGGATTACGATACGGCGCAACAAGTTTAACCACCCAGATCAAGGAGAAAGCATGTCAGACTTGCGCACCCCGCTGACCTCCTGGCATGAAGCCCAAGGGGCGAAGATGGCCCCTTTTGCTGGCTGGCTTATGCCCATTCAGTATGAGGGCATTCTTGCGGAACATCTCCATACCCGTAAACATGCGGGTATTTTTGACATTTGCCATATGGGGGAGTTTCTTGTGGAAGGCCCCGGCGCCACAGAGGCCCTCTCGCGCGCAGTAAGCCATAATCTTGAAACCCTGGCTCCCGGCAAATGCCGCTATGGCTTTTTTCTTACGGAAAAGGGCGGCGTTCTTGACGATAACATCATCTATCGTTTCGGGCCTGACTCTTTTATGGCCGTGGTCAATGCCGCCTGCGCCCCCGGCGACTTGAAGCTTTTGCGCGACCGGCTGCCCGAAACCATCAAGATCACCGACATTTCTGGCGAAACCGGCAAGGTTGACCTGCAAGGCCCGGATTCGCTGGACGTGCTTGAAAAAGTCATGGGCGAAAATTTTCATGACCTCGGCTATTTTTCTTTCCGCGAGAGCACGTGGCAGGGCGTGTCGGTGCTGGTAAGCCGCACCGGCTACACCGGTGAATTGGGCTACGAGCTCTATCTGCCCGCTGAAAAGACCGAAGCCTTCTGGAAAGCCTTGTTGGCTGATGAGCGCGTGAAGCCCGTCGGCCTTGGCGCCCGAGACACGCTGCGCCTTGAAGCCGGTCTGCCGCTTTACGGGCAAGACCTTGATGAAGAGCATACGCCCGCCGAAGCTGGCATGGCCCGCATGATGACAAGTCAGGCCGACTATGTGGGCAAAGAAGCGGCGCAGACTGTGCGCGAAACGCTTGTGCCCCTGCAGATCGAAGGCCGCCGCGCTGCCCGTCATGGCGATGTGCTGGCGCTGCCCGGCGGCGAGGCCGTGGGGCGCATTACCAGCGGCTCGTTTGCGCCTTCTTTGGGCTATGTTATTGCTTTTGCCTGGGTGGATGCCGCCCATGCGGATAAGGAAAATTTTGTGGTGCGCGCCTCCAGAACGGAACTGCCCGCCAAAAAGGTGGAAATTCCTTTCTATAAAGAAGGCACGGCCCGCAAGAAGCTGGTCTGATGCGCGCGGCGTGCTGCGACCTGCTTTGCAGGGCAGCCTGCCGCCCGTGAAAAACGTGAAGGTTTGTGCGCCGAGAGGGCGCGTACTGTTCCAACTACATATTTCAGGAGAATGTACATGGCTACCAATCCCGCGGAACTGTTGTACAGCAAGAGCCACGAATGGGTGCGTCTTGAAGGTGAAGAAGCTGTGGTCGGCATTACCCACTTTGCCCAGGAATCCCTTGGCGACATTACCTATGTGGAACTGCCGCTTGTGGGTGATGAAGTCAGCGAAGAAAGCGAATTTGGTTCTATTGAATCCGTCAAGGCTGCCAGCGATCTCGTGTCGCCCGTGAGTGGCGATGTGATCGGCATCAATACTGCCCTGGAAAACGCGCCCGAAAAGTGCAACTCCGACCCCTATGGCGAGGGCTGGCTCATGCGCGTCAAGTTTTCCCGTAAGCCCGAAGGCCTTCTGGACGCAGCGGCTTATGAAGCTTTCTGCGCCACCGAAGGGCACTAGACAGCGCCGTCACGAGCGCCTTTCCAGTTGTTTCCACGCTGGAGGTTTCCTTTTATCCGGGGTGAGCACCATCAGAGTACACTCCCTGCATAAAAGGCTCGTTCTCCGTGCTTCAGCCGTTGTGACGAAGGAAACTACGGATGAAGACAGCAGTTGGTTACTAAACCGGACAGCCTGCCATGGCTGTCGCTGTTCGTAAGCGGAAAGCTCCGCTAACGGCTACCGCGATGTAACAAAAAAATGCATCTCGTGACGATGCTTTTCAGGCCTCGTATTTTCCGGCTTCTGGTTATGCCGTGCGGTATTGCGCCGTACGGCAGCCAGGCCGGACATTGCCGGATATTGCCGGACATTGCCGGGCCTCGCCGGATCTCGCCGGGCCTTTCATAAGTCGGCGGACAGAATGCCCCATTGGCCGCGCAGCCAAGCGCCGCCCGCCGTTCCGTATTCTGCGTCATCATGCTTTTTCAGGCACACGTTCATGCGTAACATGCTCAAGGAGCGGATATGCCATACATTCCCCACACGCCGGAAGAGTTGCAGGAAATGCTCTCTGTGGTAGGCGTGCGCGATCTGGACGGCCTTTTTGCCGACATCCCCCCAGAAATGCGCCCCAAACAGTTCAATTTGCCCAAAGGCCAGTCCGAGGCCGCGGTTTGCGCTTATTTTGAAGGCCTGGCCGCAAAAAACTGCCCTGATCTCGTGTCTTTTCTGGGCGCGGGCTATTATGCCCACGACATCCCCAAGGCCGTGGATGCCCTTGCAGGCCGCAGCGAATTTTATACCTCCTACACGCCTTACCAGCCCGAATGCTCGCAGGGAACCCTGCAAGCCATCTTTGAGTTTCAGACGGCCATAAGCCGCCTCATGGGCATGGATTGCGCCAATGCCTCTGTGTATGACGGCGGAACGGCCATTTTTGAAGCCGCCATGATGGCTGTGCGCTCCACACGCCGTCGCGTTCTGGTGGTGGACGAGGCCGTCAACCCCATCTGGCGGGTCATGCTGGCTTCATACATCTCCAGCCTTGATCTTGAGCTCAAGACCGTGCAGCAGGAAAAGGGCGTGAGCCGCATTGACGGGCTCATGGCCGCCATTGACGACACCACCGCCGCCGTGATCGTGCAAAACCCCAACTTCTTCGGGGCCGTGGCCGACTACACCCAGGTCTTTGCCAAAGCGCGCGAACACAAGGCTTTTGGCGTTATTTCCGTATACCCGGTCATGCAGTCCGTGTTGAAAACCCCCGGCGAAATGGGGGCGGACGTGGCGGTGGCCGAAGGCCAGAGCATAGGCATGCCCCTTGCCTTCGGCGGCCCGTACCTGGGCCTCATGACCTGCCGTAAAGAGCATATCCGCCAGTTCCCCGGCCGCATTGTGGGCCGCACCAACGATCTGGACGGCAAAACAGGCTATGTGCTCACCCTGCAGGCACGCGAACAGCATATCCGCCGGGCCAAGGCCACATCAAATATCTGCTCCAACCAGGCCTTGTGCGCCCTGCGGGCGCTCATCCACCTGTCCTTGCTGGGGCCCTGCGGGCTCACACGGCTGGCGGAAAACAACATGGCCCTGACCCGTTACGCCGTGGAACGCCTCACCGCCATCAAGGGCATTGAGCTTCTTAACCATGCGCCCTACGGCAATGAGGTGGCCCTGCGCCTGCCCATGCCCGCCCAGATGCTGGTGGATGCCCTGTCCGCGCACGGCTGCGTGCCCGGCTATCCTCTTGGCCGCTACTATCCCGGTATGGAAGACGTGCTGCTGGTGGCCTGCACCGAACGCAACAGCCGTCAGCAAATCGGCATGCTGGCCGAAACCGTGGGAGGTCTGTTGTGAAAACCATCTTCGCCAAATCCGTTCCCGGGCGCGGCGCGTTCTGCATAGAATCCGATGCCCCCAAGGCTGCGGATATGCTGCCCGCCGACCTGCTGCGCAAGAAAGCACCAGGGCTGCCCCAATGCTCCGAGCTTGATGTGGTGCGCCATTTTACCGGCCTTTCACAGCTCAACTACAGTGTGGACGCCAATTTCTATCCCCTTGGCTCCTGCACCATGAAGTATAATCCCAAGTTTACCGAGTATGTGGCCGCGCTGCCGGGCTTCGCCCGCCTGCACCCCATGCTTGCCCAGCTGGGCGGCGCCGCGGGTTGCACCCAGGGCGCCCTGCAGTGCATGTATGAAGCGGAAACCATGCTTTGCGAACTGACAGGCATGAAGGCCTTCACCTTGCAACCCATGGCCGGAGCCAACGGCGAGTTTGTGGGCGTCAAGCTTATTGCCGCCTACCACAAGTCCAAGGGGCGTGACCGCAAAAAAATGCTCATCCCCGATGCCGCTCACGGAACCAACCCCGCCTCTGCCGCACTGGCCGGATTTGACGCCATCAACCTCGAATCCCGCAACGGCATGGTGGACCCGGACGCTATCATAGAAGCCATCCGCAAGTACGGCGATGACGTGGCCGGCCTTATGATGACCTGCCCCAACACGCTGGGCCTTATGGAAGTGCACCTGCCGCGCATTGTGGCCGAGCTGCGCAAGATCGACGCCCTGCTGTACTACGACGGGGCCAACATGAATGCCATCATGGGCAAGATGCGCGTGGGCGACGTGGGCTTTGACGTGGTGCACCTCAATGTGCACAAAACCCTGTCCACCCCGCACGGCGGCGGCGGCCCCGGCGCTGGCCCCGTGGGCGTGGGTGAATGCCTGCTGCCTTTCCTGCCCGCGCCCCGCGTGTGCAAACGTACCGACGGCTCCTATTTCCTCGACTACGATGTGCCGCAGTCCATAGGCTATATGGGGCCGTTTTATGGCAGCTTTGGCGTTATGATCAAGGCGCTTGCCTACATGCTGCGTCTGGGCGGCGATGGCCTCACCCGCGCTTCGGAATATGCGGTGCTCAACGCCAACTATCTGAAAAAGAAGTTGGAAAACGCGCTGGATATCCCCTATGCCGACAGGCTCTGCGCCCACGAGTTCGTGGCTTCGGCCCCGCAAGGTAGCCGCGCCCTGGATATTGCCAAGGCCCTGCTGGATCGCGGTTTTCATGCGCCCACCATCTACTTCCCGCTTATTGTGCATGAATGCATCATGGCCGAACCAACGGAAACCGAAAGCAAAGAAACTCTGGATTCCTTTGTGCAGGCTCTGGAAGAAATCATGCTTCAGGCCAAAAACGACCCGCAGGCCCTGCTGGACGCTCCCGTAACATTGCCCGCGCGCCGCATGGACGAAACCAGCGCCGCACGCAATATGATCCTTACGGAAGATATGGCCTAGATGGAGATGAAGGCGTAGAGTATACTTGAAATGATTTGTGGGTGAGGCCTGCTAGAAGCGAGAGCGTTTGAAAGGCTTTGTGGGTGAGGCCTGTTAGAAGCGAGAGCGTTTGAAAGGCTTTGTGGGGGAGGGCCCCTTTTGGAAAAGGGGCGCCTCCCCCACGCCCCCACCCCCCAAAACTTTTACCCGTGTTTTGACCTGCGATAGAAGTTTTCCTGATCTGAAGCGGGCAGAAGCAGCGTCCTTTAGGCAGAATACAGTCTCACGGATACATTGCTCTGAAGCTTCAAATACACTGAAAATGTTGACCAACTACCCTGTTTGCGTGGCAAGCAGGGTAGTTGGTTTTTTAATTTTATACAAAAAGAACAGGTATAAACCATTTTTTATTTGTTTTCATGTTAACAGTTTTGCATTTTAAATAACTATTTATTTTGGGAAAAGAACGAAATAAATATGTGAACAATCGAATGTATTGAAAACTATGTTACTTTTATCGCGTATAGCGTGGTTTATCTGATACAGATGTTGCATCTTATATTGACAATTTTTGTAAAAGATGCATTATTTGATCATAATTATCATACGTGTGGTATATCTTTTCTAAAAGATATGCCGATAGTCACATTAAAGCATTCATCATGCTTTTGTTTTGCTTAATGGCCCTTCAAGGGCTGCTTTGCTCATTTTTTTATGCTCTTCATTGAAAAAAAAGCAAAGGTTTTTCAAGAAAAAGAGGGGAATAGTATGAAATTGCGCTTGTTGCCCAAAATGTTGCTGCTGATCCTGCTGCCGACGCTGCTGGGCCTTTGTACCGTAACCTGGTTCAGCTATACGCGTTCTGAAAGGGCTTTGGACGTGCAGATAAACCAGGAGCTTGCTGCGGTGACCCACAACCAGGCCGGGCAGCTTGGAAGTACCGCCAGGGTATTGCACAAGGTTTTGGAGAATGCTGCGCACCTGGTTCGCATCAGCAACTTTCTCAAAGCTGATTCTGAATGGGAAAGGGACTCCCTGCGGTCTGCCATGCAGGCAAGCCTGAAAAGCCTTGCCGATGATTTTCCTTTATTGTCTTCGGTGGGCCTCATTTCTACCGAGGGTAAGGTTGTAGGGCACAGCAACGCTGCGGGAATCAACACCGATCTTTCGGAGCGCTCGTATTTCAAGGCAGCCATGCAAGGCAAAGCCAGTGTGCTAAACGTGCGCAGCAAGGTCTCTGGCGCAGTCACCACCATCTTGGCTTCGCCGGTTACGCGTGAAGGCAAGATTCTGGGCGTGGTGTATGGCAGCATTGATCTGTCAATGCTCAGTGCTGAAACCGTGGATACCGTCAAGCTGGGGCAAACCGGCGCAAGCTTTGTTTATGACGGCAGCGGTTTGTTGCTCATGCACCGCAACAAGAGCTATATCGGTGATGAAGACGGCAAGCTGGATTGGGTGCAGCGGATATTCAAAGAGCGTAACGGCAGCCTGACCTATACTTGGGAAGGAACAGAAAAGCTGGTCTTTTTTCAGGAAATTCCTGAAATGAACTGGTTTGTTGTCGTGAGCATGGAGAGCAGCGAGGTTCGCGCCCCCGCCGCGGCATTGCTGCGTGGCAACCTGTGGCTGACCTTCGGTATTCTTCTGATAGTGGGGCTGATAGTTTTTGTTGTGGCCCGGGGTATCACCACGGCGCTGAAAAATGAAGAAGCCTTTGTGGGCCGTGTTGCCGATGGGCACTTTGATATGAGCGACGAACAAAGGGCTATTCACGAAAAGTGCGTTGCCCGGACGGACGAAATCGGGGGCCTGTCCAGAGGCGTGAACATCATGACGGAGAATCTGCAAAAGTTCCTCGCAGAAAGCGAACAAAAAGCGCAGGAAGCCCAGCAGGCTACCGAAGAGGCTCGTCAGGCCATGCACGAGGCCGAAGAAGCCCGCAGAGCCGCCGAAGGAGCCCGGCGCGATGGCATGCTGGCTGCGGCGGGCCAACTGGAAGAAGTGGCAACCGTGCTTTCGTCGGCGTCTACTGAGCTTTCGGCCCAGATCGAGCAGTCTGACCGTGGCGCGGCGGAGTCTGCCCAGCGCTTGTCTGAGGCGGCCACTGCCATGAACGAAATGAACGCCACCGTGCAGGAAGTGGCCCGTAACGCAGGTGCAGCTTCTGTGGCCTCTGTGGAAACCAAAGAAAAAGCCCAGCAGGGCTCAAAGATCGTTGCGCAATCCCTGCAAAGCATCGAGGACGTGCGCCATATTTCCGGCCAGCTCAAGGAAGATATGACGCAGCTCAACGAACACGCCCGCGACATTACACGGATTATGGGCGTCATTTCGGATATTGCCGACCAGACCAACCTGCTGGCACTCAACGCTGCCATTGAAGCAGCCCGCGCCGGTGACGCCGGGCGTGGTTTTGCTGTGGTGGCTGACGAAGTGCGCAAGCTGGCGGAAAAAACTATGGATTCCACCATGGACGTCAGCAACGCCATTCACGCCATTCAGGAAAGCACCCAAAAGAGCACGGTCAGCGTGGAAAGCGCTGTGGAACAGATCCGCCGGGCAACGGAGCTGGCAGAGATGTCCGGTCAGGCTCTTGAGGAAATCGTGAGCACTGTGGATACCACAGCGGATCAGGTGCAGGCCATCGCCACAGCCAGCGAGGAACAATCGGCTGCCAGCGAAGAAATTAACCTGTCCATTGTTCAGGTTAACGATATGTCGCGGCAAACCGCCGACGCCATGGGCGAAGCCGCCAAGGCCGTGTCGGATCTGGCCGCCCAGGCCCAGAACCTCAATTCGTTGATTCAGAATATGAAACGGGGCTAAGGCCCGAACACCAGACGTTGATTCTGGATATGAAACGGGGCTAAGGCCCGAACACCAGACGTTGATTCTGGATATGAAACGGGGCTAAGGCTCAGAACCTCAATTCGTTGATTCTGGATATGAAGTGGGCCTAAGGCCCGAAAAACAGACGCGCAGACGGGGATAATGCTCCCGCCTGCGCGTCTGGCTTTGTGCGCTGCACAGCATCCCGCCGTAGTTGTCCTGTTCCTTCACGCATCCCGCGGCGCTCCGCCGTAGACGCATGCATTCCCCCCTTCCTGCCTTGCGCTGTCCGCTGGCTTTGCTGTGTGCGGCTTTACCACGTCAATAAAGTGGCGAAGGCCGGAGCCGCCGTGTTCTTGGCGTAAAGATTACGAATTAATATGCTGTTTTTATTTGATAATATGCGTTTGGAACAGATGTTGCTAAATGTCTTCCAAGCAATCCAGAAGGACTGCGGGAGGATCTATGAAAAGTTTGTTCAGCAGCCAGATCGGCCTTGTGGGCACGGTCATGAACATGCAGCTTGACCGGCAGAACATCATTGCCGGCAACCTGGCCAACATCGACACCCCCAATTACAAACCACGCGAACTGAGCTTTGAAAAAGAGCTTCAGACTGCCCTTGGGCAGGATATGGAAGGGCAGATGAGCCGTACCAGCGTGGAACATATACCTTCGACTTTTGATGCGGCAAGCTTCAGGCCCGAATGGTCAGAGGCCTTCAAGCCCCGGCTCATTCACGGCGAAGACCGTGTGAACCTTGACAAAGAAATGGCCAAGCACTCCAAAAACCAGTTGCAGTTCACGGCCTTGGCGCAGGTTCTTAGCAAAACATTTGAAGGTATCCATACCGTCATACAAGACGGCAAGCAGGCGTAACGGCCTTCTTGTCGCAAGCGCATTTTCGCTTCTGCCCGCGCGGTATTCTGTCTGTTACGGCGCGCAGGCAAACGGTTTTACTTCAGGCAGGCAGCCCGCCGGACGCAGCAGCTTTTTTTCATAGCCGACCCGGCGGCGCAGCATTGATTTGAGATCAGGAGAACGCCATGGATTTCATGACAGCATTTGACATAAGCGCATCGGGGCTCGCAGCCGACCGCACGCGCATCAATACCATATCCATGAACCTGGCCAACGCCAAAACCACACGCACTCCTTTGGGCGGCCCTTACCGCCGGCGCAGTGTGGTGCAGCAAACGGCCGATCTGGATGATCCTTTTTCCGTCCATATGCGCTCGGCGCTTGATCGCTCGGTCAAGGGGGTGCGCGTTATGGCGGTCACCATGGACAATCGCCCCTTCAAGCGTGTGTACGAACCGGGCAATCCCGATGCCAACGCCGAAGGCTATGTCATGTACCCCGACATCAACGTGGTGGAAGAAATGGCCAACCTCATGACAGCACAGCGCAACTTTGAGGCCAACGTCACCACCGTGGACGCCATCAAGGGCATGTATGTCAAAGCCCTTGAAATCGGCAAATAAGATTTTCACCGCCCATCTGAACGGGCGGAGCCGCTGAGGCAATTCAGGAGAAGGCCATGAGCATACAGTCAGTGGGCATGCGCGCGTACAGTGAGGCCATGCAGCATTTCAACAAGGTCGAGGGCAGCCTGCAGCAGGGTTCGTCTGCCAGCAGCAAAACGCTTTTTTCGCGCACTCTGGATCAGAGCCTTGCCCGCAGTAAGGTCGACACCGGCGAAAACTTTGGCGCCCAGGTGGAGATGGTGCAGTTTCCCGGCAAGGCGCATACCCCGATCACGCCCGAAAACAGCTTTACCGGAACCCTCAGAAATTCGCTGAACAAGGTAAACCAGTTGGATGGCGTCAAAAATGATGCCATCAACGAATTTGCCTCGGGCCGCACCCAGAACGTGCAGGAACTCATGATCACCATGCAGAAGTCCAGCCTGGCCATGAAAATGACCACTGCCGTGCGCGGCAAGGTGCTGGAGGCCTACAAAGAAATTTCCAAGATGCAGTTCTAGGGCTGTAGCTAAATAACTCTTTTGTCCAACAGGCTGCGTCAAAAGGCCATTTTTTACTCAAGTCATGTACCGTAAGAGTAGACTGTTTTCGTAAAAAAAGCCTTTTCCTTGCCCTTGGCGCAAGATCATTTATTTGGAAAAGCCTCCTAGATAAAGTCCTTAGAGGCAGCCCCTTAGAGGCAGCCCCCAGAGCAATGCAATTTTTATGTTGCTCTGGCGCTACGCGAGCAAACGTTTGTTACGGCTGCGTGAACAGATTTCACTACGGAGGCGTAAGCATAGTTATCTGTGCGCTTAAGCTTTAAAGTGAGCGTGTCACCACAGCGCTTCTCTGGTTTTCAATATTTCTTTACGCTCCTGAACGATCTCTCCCCGCATGTTTCTGCCGTGCGGGGGGAGATTTTTTTTGATGCGTCATAAATTTGAATTTCAGGTACTTACAAAATGCTCTAAAAAATATAGTCTGTTATTATAGTATGATATGTTTAGGCATGAATGTTGCTATGCCAAGGCAAGCCCGGCCTTGTGCCGGAAAATCGGCGCCAGAGCGCACAGGAGCTGACCATGCCTGCATTCATCCAACAGTTTATCAATTCTTTTATGGCAGTATGGGCAAAGATGAGCCAGGTGCAGCGCGTGGTCGCTGCGGGTGGAGCCGTGGCGCTGCTGGCTGGTGTTATCGGTCTTTCCATATGGTTGGGTCGCCCCGAATACCGCGTTCTTTATTCCAATCTTGGCCCCGAAGACGCCAGCGTTGTTATCAAGGCCCTGCAGGGCGACAAGGTTACCTATCGCATTACTGATAACGGGGCCACCATCATGGTTCCGCAGGAAGTGGTGTACGATCAGCGCATCAAGATCGCTGGTGAAGGCGGCCTGGTGGGGCAGGGCATCGGTTTTGAAATTTTTGACAAGGTCAAGGTCGGTCAGACCGACTTTGTGCAAAAAATAAACTATACACGCGCCCTTCAGGGCGAACTGGCTCGCACTGTCAGCGAGTTTCCCAGTGTGGAAAGCGCGCGCGTGCATCTGGTTATTCCCCGGCGCAGTCTTTTTGTTGAAGAGCGTCAGTCGCCTTCGGCTTCTGTGGTGCTCAAGCTTATCCGTCCTAATATCAAGGTTGATCAGAAAGAAATTAACGCCATCCTCAATATGATGCTCATGTCTGTGGAGGGCCTCGACAGGGGGCATGTTTCCATAACCGACACCAGCGGCAAGGTGCTCTATCAGCCGGAAGAAGACAGCCTGGCGGGTATTACCACCACGCAGATGGAATATCGCCAGACCGTGCAGCGCAACCTTGAGCGCCGCATCGAGGAAATGCTCCAGCCCCTTTTTGGCCCTGGCCGCGTCATTGCCAAGGTCAACGCCGATATGGACTTCAGCCATAAAACCATACGCCGGGAGCTGTTCGACCCCGAAAGAACCGCCGTGCGCAGTGAATACCGCAGCGAAGAAAGTCAGCAGGGCCGCGCCAATCTTGAAGCTGGCTCGCCGGATGTGAACTTTCGCGGTGACGGCATTACGGGCTCTGTTTCTGACCAGAACGGAAGCCGCGAAGCCCGCACCACCAACTACGAAATCAATAAAGAAGAACAGCAGATCGTGTCCAATGTGGGAGAATTGCGGCGTCTGACGGTTGCAGTCCTCATAGATGGCACGTATGTAAAGACCGACGGCGCGTGGACGTTTATGCCGCGCAAGGGCGAAGAGCTTGAGCAGGTGCGTCAGCTTGTTCATAATGCTGTGGGCCTGGATACGGGCCGGGGAGACGCGCTGGAGGTCAGCTCCGCGCCTTTTACCGACTCCGAACCGCCCAAGGATCCCAATTTCGCCGACATGCTGGCCGATTATGCCGAGCGACTGGGCAAGCCCCTGCTTAATGCGCTGTTGGCCTTCCTGTTTCTGATGCTTATAGTGCGGCCTGTGGTGCTGGCGCTTATCCGGCCCAAGGTTGAGGCCGGGGAAATGGTGGAAGGTCTTGAGGGTTTGCCAGCTGCCGAAGAGCAGCTCGCCCTGTACGAGGCGCTGGAAGAAGCCGCCCGAACAGAGGAGGAGGACGCTTCGCAGCTAGATGATGAGGAAGGTTTGGTTTTTAAGGACATTGAAGCCCTGAAAGCGCACATCTTCACCTTGTCCGACAACCATATGGAACAGGTGGTCACCCTGGTGCGCGGCTGGATGAAGAACGATGAAGCAGTTAAAGCCTAGTCCCCCGCAAATGGGCCTTTCGTCAGGACAGGGCAGCGGCTTAACGCCGGCTCTGTCGCGCCTCAAGGCTTTGCGCCTGGCGCAAAGGGAAACCAACCAACGGGTGGAAGAATTGAAGTTGCGGCTGTTCCGTCTTACCGAACAGCATATGGATCAGGCCGTGCGGCTTATGAAGCGCTGGCTTTCAGACAAGGACTAAAACCCCTCTACGCCCTTGGGGGCGGGGTGAAGGAGCATTAGGATGGAGTTGACCGGCAAACAGCGCATCGCCGTGCTGCTGCTCGCCATGGGCGACAAATTCACGGCCGACGTGTTCAAGCGCATGGACAGGCAGGAAATAGCCGAGATCTCCAAAGCCATCGTGGACTTGGAACCTGTGCCGCGTGAAATAGTGGAAGACGTGCTGCGCGAGTTTCACGAGTCTCTGGTGGAAGGGGTAGACATGATCGCGGGCGGCAGCGACACGCTCAAGCGCCTGTTGGTCAAAAATCTCGATCCCGAAACTGCCAAATATATTATGGATTCGCTCAGCCTTGAAACCGGCCCCGCGCCTTTCCGCGAGCTTGAACAGGTAAGCCCTCGTCTTCTTTCACAGATTTTGCGCAATGAACACCCGCAAACCCTGGCGCTTATTCTTGGCCATCTGCACCCTGACCAGGCTGCCAATTTGTTGACAAGCCTGCCCGCCGGTGTGCGCGCCGAGGTGCTCATGCGCCTGGCGCGGCTTGAAGCTGTGCCCGAAGACATGCTTATGGAAGTGGACAAGGTGCTCACGAGCCAGCTTATAGCCATGGGCGGCAAGGAAGGCAAAAAAGTGGGCGGCGTGCAGTCTGTGGCTGAAATTCTCAATGCCGTGGATCGCGCAACTGAAGAAGAAGTGCTGTCTGAAATTGAAGAAGATTCCGCCCAGATGGCCGAAGATATCCGCAACCTCATGTTCGTCTTTGAAGACTGCAAAAACATTGACGACCGCGGTGTGCGCGAGATGCTCAAAGAAATCTCCAACGAAGACCTTACCCTGGCTCTGCGCGGTTCTACCGACGACCTCAAGGAAAAGTTCTTCAAAAACATGTCCGAGCGCGCAGGCAACATGATCCGCGAAGAGCTGGAATATATGGGGCCCACCAAGCTTTCAGACGTGGAGGCCGCGCAGCAGAATATCGTCAAGGTTGTGCGCCGCCTTGAGGCGGAAAGCAAGCTCGTCATCACCAGGGGCGCTGGCGATGTCTTTGTGTAGGGGCCGCGGCAGGCCGCTTGTGGCCTGACGGCGTAACAGCTTGTTATTTGCGGCCTGGGCGGTCGCGCTGCCTTTACCCGCAAGCCCTCGGGCGCCGGGCAAAGGCAGCAGCGGGCAGAAAGCCTTGCTTCCACAGTAACAGTTTTACCAACAGGCTCCTTGTGGCCGTTCCATCCGGCTGCGCCTGTTGAAGGTCGGCACTGCAAAAATTTAACCCGGAAAACGTCATGGCGTCAGATCAGTTGCGCAAAAAATGGGGTACGGTCTTTATGGGTGAGCGTGAAGCCACCGTAGACCAGCTTGACGCCATGCAGGAGCCCCTGCGCCGTGAGCGCGCGCAACAGCAGGAGCAGGAAGACTATTTCGCCCGGGTGCGGGCCAAGGCCGAGGAGCGCGCCCGCGAAATACTGGGCGCAGCCTACGCCGAGCGGCAGAAGGTGCTGGACGAGGCGCGCGCCGAAGCCCAGGAGCTGAAGCAGCGCCTCCTGGGCGAGACCGGGGCGCTCAAGGCCCAGGCGCAGGAAGAAAAAAATCAGGCCAAAGCCGAACAGGACAAGGCGCAAGCCCTGCGGGAGCAGGCGCAAAGCAGGTTTGACACGGCTCATGGCGAGGGATTTCAGTCCGGCATGGATCAGGCCGGGCAGGAGCTTAAAGAATTTCGTGCTGAAATGGGTCAGGCTCTCGGTAGCGTGCTTTATGCGCTGGACGCCCAGCGCCGCAGCATGTGCGATGCCTGGCGCGAAGAGCTTGCCCTGCTGACGCAGGAGGCCGTTACGGCGGGTACGGGCTGGGTGCTGGAAGAAGAGCATAAACGCATCTTGCAGTCTCTGGTCTTTGAGTCGCTCAACCTGCTGGAAGACCGCGCCTCTATCACTGTGCGCGTGCACCCCGATGACGAAGACACCGTGGGCGACATGTTTATGGCTGCCCGCGAGCGTGTTCCCGAGCTGCAACAATGGATCGTCAATGGCGATGCATCTGTTGAACGCGGCGGCCTGGTGGCCGAAAGCGTCAGCGGCAGCGTGGATTGCCGCCGGGAGCATTACGCGGAATTGGTCAATGGTATTTTATCCTATCTGACTCTCGGGCCCGACCAGAAAGAAGATAGCGATGGCGAGGCCGTCAGCCAACTGGTGCGGCAAGAGGCCGAGCGCATAGCCGCTATGGCTCCTGCGCCGGAATATGCGGCCACAGCCGCTGCTCATGCAGACATGCCGCCCCATGCGGGGCAGGCAAACGTTCCTGCGGAAGCGGCCTACGGGGCTCCAGATGGGGCACCCGATGGGGTGCCAGGTGGAGTGCCCGATGCGGCGCCACACGAAGTGGCCCACGAGGCACCAAACGGGGCTTCCCATGGGGCGGCATGGCCTCAAGCGGGCGATCCTCTGGATGTGGGCCTGCCGCAGGACAGCCTTGGTGATTTTTCTGGCGGCATGGCGGGTGATTATGCGGATGGCGAGCCTCAGTCTTTGCACTTGGCGGATGAGCTTGCCCCGGCGGCGGATGAGCTTGCCCCGGCGGCGGATGAGCTTGCCCCGGCGGCGGATGAACCTGCCCCGGCGGCGGGCCATGAAGCAAGCGCGCCCGACAACCGGGCCATGACTGCAGAAGGCGGCGGAGCGCAGGCAGGGCCTGTTGCTTCCCCGGAATCTGCGGAAGGGCTGACCGCCCAGGGCGGCGCTGCTGAAAATGCAGGCTGGCCCGGCACGGAAGCCACGCCTCCCGGAGTTGCCCCTGCTGCCCCGGAACAGAGCGGCCTTGGTCAGGCCCCGGAACAGGGCGCCCATACTCAGGCCCCGGAACAAAACTTTTCCGGTCAGTCCCCGGAGCAAGCATCGCCTGCTCTTGTGCCACCAGCTGTGAGCCCTGTTGCACTGTCTGGGACGCGCCCGGCGGATCCTACGCTGGCTGAGTTGGAAGACGAGCTTTTTCCGCTTGAAGACGAGCTGGGCGGCATGTCTGGTCAGCCAAATCCGGCATACGCGTCTGGCCCGGCAGGCCACCCCGGCCAACCCGGCCCGGCAGACCACGCCGATTACTCTGGCCAGCCCGATCACCCCGGCCAACCCGGCCCGGCCGACCAGGCGGGCCATGATGTTTTTTCCCAGGGCGGCTTTTTGCCCGGCGCGGGCAAAGGCCGCTGAGAGCATGGTTGCTTTATGAAACTGGATCCGCAAGCCTGCATCAAACTATTGCAAACAAGCAATCCCGTGCGCCTTTACGGCAAGGTCAACAAGGTCGTGGGCCTTGTGGCAGAGGGCAGCGGCCTGCGCGCGCCCTTGGGGGCCGTGTGCCACATGTTGCCTGATGAGGGCGATGAGGGCATTGCCGCCGAAGTTGTGGGTTTTCGTGATGGCAATCTGCTGTTCATGCCCTACGGCGATATGCGCGGCATCCGCCCCGGCAGCCGCATCCGCAATACCAGCCTGCCTCCCGTTTTTCCGGCCGGGCCGGGGCTGCTCGGGCGTGCCTTTGACGCTTTCGGCACACCCCTTGACGCTGGCCCGCCCATCAGCACAGAGCTCTATTCTTCGCCCTTGCCCGTGGGCGATAATGCCAAGGCTGACTTTGCCCGCCAGGTACAGGCACAGGAGCCATATGTGCCGGAATGGGCCGCCGTGGCTCGGCAGCAGTGGCATCCCGAGTTTGTTCCCATTTACGCCGACCCGCCAAGTCCGCTACAGCGCCCGCGCATCACAGATATTCTTGATGTGGGCGTGCGCTCGGTCAACAGCCTGCTTACCCTGGGCAAGGGGCAGCGCGTAGGCATTATGGCCGGTTCGGGCGTGGGCAAATCCACGCTGATGGGCATGATGGCCCGTTATACCCGTGCTGATGTCAACGTGATTGCCCTCATTGGCGAGCGCGGTCGCGAAGTGGTGGAATTTATGGAGCGCGATCTTGGCCCCGAGGGCATGGCGCGTTCGGTTCTGGTCATCGCCACGTCCGACCAATCCCCCCTGGTGCGTATGCGAGCGGCTTATGCGGCCACGGGCGTTGCCGAATATTTTCGCGACAAGGGCATGGACGTGCTGCTCATGATGGACTCGGTAACCCGTTTTGCCATGGCCGCCCGCGAGGTGGGGCTGGCCGTGGGCGAGCCGCCGACCACCAAGGGCTATACACCCACGGTTTTTGCCCAGTTGCCCAAGCTGCTTGAACGGGCTGGAAGGTCTGCAAAAGGAACCATTACGGGCATTTATACCGTGCTTGTTGACGGCGACGACTTTAACGAACCCATAGCCGACGCTGTGCGATCCATTCTGGACGGGCACATTGTGCTCACCCGCGACCTGGCGGATCAGGGGCACTTTCCTGCCATCGACGTGCTGCGTTCCATCAGCCGTTTGCGGTCAGATATTTGCGAAAGGCAGGATGTCCTCTCTGGGCGCGTGCTTACGCGCAATATGAGTACCTTTCGCAAGGTGGAGGATATGGTCAATATTGGGGCCTACGCCAGGGGAACCAATGCCGAAATTGACGCCGCCATTGAAAGTATGCCCGCCATTAATGCGTTTTTACGGCAAGACGTGGGCGACCCGCAGTTTTTGGAGCCAAGCATGCAGCAACTGCGCGAGCTTGCCCACCTGGCCGAAGGCGCAGCAAATTCTTTGGTGCAGCCTGCTGCGGGCGTGGCACCGGGGCAGGGTGGGGTGGCGCCGCTGCGCGGCTAGAGTTGCAGCGCAGAGCGCAGGGCCGCCTTTGCGGCGGGGGGTAGGCGCCAGCACGGCGAGGATAGACGCCTGCACGGCGAGGATAGGCGCCTGCACGGCGAGGATACGGAAAAAAGCTTGTCCTTTTGGGTGGGGTTTTTGTTGCCCTGCGGGCACGGGGGCTGTTTTTTATATTTAGTTTGGGCCGCCTGCGCGGCGGGCGGCGAGGGGGCCTGTTAGGGGCTGCCGCCCCTCCGAGGCCCCCTCTGCACTCCCCCCGGACGACCCCGCTGGGCTTTCCATCTTTCGCCAATCGCCATATCCTCCCTGCACTCGCTCCGGCCAACCTTCTTGAGCTTTCCAACTTCCGCCATTCCGCGAGGGCTGCGCGGCCTCTGCTTCGGGAGCTTCCCTCCCTTTGGTCGGGTGATCTCCCTTCGTGCCGCGCAATGCCATCCGCCGCTTTCGTCGTGCCTGAAAACTTCAAGGCCGTTTGCTCCTCTCAGGTCAGCCCCCTCAGCATTAGCGCCCCTTCAAGCAGGCAGGGCTGCGCGTCTTTTGCTTCGGGAGCTTCCCTCGCTGCGCTAGGGTGATCTCCCTGCGCGCCGCGCAAGCCATCCGTCGCCTTCACTTTGCATAAAAAATTCAGGCCATCGGAACGCCGCAAGCAGCGGCTTAGCCGCATGCGGAAAAATCTTTCTTGAAGGGTAAAGGCTTTACCTCATAGCCGATCACACAGACATTCCTTCCCTAAGTCTAGCGTACGCTGCGGGCAGCGTAACACGCGTGTGCTTACATCTGTGCCGCTTCCCGGCCAGAGGGCAAGCTGCCGCGGCTGTAGTATCTCACAAGCAAGCGACCCCTCACAACTTTCATGCAAGGCGAAAGCGAACGATGGTGTTGCGCGGCGCGCAGGGAGATCACCCGAGCGCAGCGAG